>JANMSH010000414.1:0-8387 GCA_031389105.1 Hyphomicrobiales bacterium | reverse complement strand
GCCACCCGGACGGCACCGTCTACCCGGCGACCGATCTCGCCGCAGCCGGTGCCTTGGTGACGCCTGCACAAGTGCTCGGTGTGTTATCGCTCGCCATGACGCGACGGCTCGCGCAGTGGCAGCGCGGGCAGGGCTTTGCCGCCGTGCGCGCCGATTGGCTCAAGCGGGCCGCAGGGCTGGGCCAGGACATCCGCGTGCGTCTGCCGGAGCGGGAACTGTCCGGCCGGTTTCAGGGTCTCGATGATGCCGGGCGTCTGCTGTTGCAGTGCCCAAACGGCGTGACGACCGTCACCGCCGGTGAAGTGTTCGATTTAGGTCAAAGCTAATGGCGCAGCCTCAACAAGAACTAGTTTTCGCACCGCTCGGCGGCGTCGGCGAGATCGGCATGAACCTGTCGATCTACGGTCTCGGCGATGGCCGAACCCGAAGCTGGCTCGCGGTCGATCTCGGCGTGTCGTTCGCGGCGGAAGAGCATCTGCCGGGCATCGATCTGATCCTGCCGGACATCCGCTACCTTGTGCAGGAGCGCAAAAACCTCGCCGGCTTGATCCTGACCCACGCGCACGAGGATCACTACGGCGCGCTGGTCGACCTGTGGCCGAAGCTGAAGTGCCCGGTGTTCGCCACGCCATTCACCGCCGCGCTGCTCGCCGCCAAATGCGCCGGTGAGCCGAACGCGCCGGATATCCCGGTCACCATCGTCAAGCTCGGCAGCCGCTTCAAAATCGGACCGTTCGATATCGAACTAGTGTCGATGGCGCATTCGATTCCGGAATCCAACGCGCTGATCATCCGCACGCCTTGCGGCACCGTGCTGCATACCGGCGACTGGAAGATCGACCTGACGCCGATTTTGGGCGACGCCACCGACGAGAAGAAGCTGCGCGCGCTCGGCGAAGAAGGCTGTCTGGCGCTTGTCGGCGATTCCACCAATGCCGTGCGCGAAGGCCGCTCCCCGTCGGAAGCCGACGTCGGCAAGACCATCGGCGAACTGATCAAGGGCGCGAAGGGCCGCGTCGCGGTGACTACCTTTGCGTCGAACGTCGCTCGCCTGCGCACTGTGGCCGAAGCGGCTCGCGCCGCCGACCGCGAAGTTGTCGTGGTCGGCCGCGCCATGGATCGTATTTCGCAGATCGCACGCGAATGCGGCTATCTCGACGGCATCGCGGATTTCCGGCCGGCCGAAGCCTACGGCTATCTGCCGCCGAACAAGGTCGTGGCGCTATGCACCGGCAGCCAGGGTGAACCGCGCGCCGCGCTGTCGCGCATTGCCACCGACCAGCATCCCGAAGTCACGCTGTCGCGCGGCGACATGGTGATCTTTTCCGCGCGCACCATTCCAGGCAACGAGAAGGAAGTCGGTAAAATCATCAATGGCCTGATCGACCAGGGCATCGAAGTGATCACCGACCGGACGCACTTGGTGCACGTCTCTGGCCATCCGCGCCGCGCCGAACTCGCCGAGCTGATCGGCTGGGTGAAGCCGAAGATCCTAATCCCGGCGCATGGCGAGTCGTTACATTTGTCGGAGCACGCCAAGCTGGCACGCAGACTCGGCATCAAGGAAGTCATCCAATGCCGCAATGGCGATCTGGTGCGAATTGCGGAAGGCCGCGCCGGTATCATCGACGAAGTGCCGGCCGGACGGCTCTACAAGGACGGCACGATTTTGGTCGAGGCCGACTCGCGCACCGTTGCCGACCGCCGGCGGTTGAGTTTCGCCGGCAGCGTGTCGGTGGCGCTCGCGGTCACAGTGAAGGGCGACCTGGCGGCCGATCCCGAAATCGACCTCGTTGGCATCCCAGAGCGCGACCGCGACGGCGCGGTCATTGCCGACGCGGTCTATGACGCCATAGAGCAGACCATGGAGTCGCTACCGCGTAAGCGGCGCGGCGATCCGGATGCGGTTGCCGAAGCGGTGCGGCGCTCGGTCCGCGCTGTGATAACGCAGCGTTGGGGCAAAAAGCCGATGTGCCATGTGCACGTCTTGACGATATGATGCTTCCTGCCGGCACCAAGTCACGAGGATGGAAATGATCGGTCGTCTCAATCACGTTGCCATCGCGGTGCGCGACATCGCCAAGGCCGCCAAGGTCTACAAAGACACGCTCGGCGCCGAAGTCACGGCTCAGGTGCCGCAGCCCGACCACGGCGTCACAACCGTGTTCATCAACCTGCCTAACACCAAGATTGAACTGCTGGAGCCGCTCGGCGAAGGCTCGCCGATCAACAAATTCCTCGAGAAAAATCCGGACGGCGGCATCCATCACGTCTGTTACGAGGTGCCCGACATCCGCGTCGCGCGCGATGTGCTCAAGGCGCAGGGCGCGCGCGTGCTCGGCGACGGCGAACCCAAGATCGGCGCGCATGGCAAGCCGGTGCTGTTTCTGCATCCGAAGGATTTCTGCGGCACGCTGGTCGAGTTGGAACAGGAATAGCGCATGATCCCGAAAAGTGGGCACCGGTTTTCGGACAAGATCATGCGCAGAGGAAAGAACTGATGCGCGTCGGCACCTATGTCGCGATCTATTTCCTGATCTGGTGGATCGTGCTGTTCGCGGTGCTGCCGTTTGGCGTGCGCAATCAGGAGGAGGCGGGCGACGTGGTGCCGGGCACCGATCCGGGCGCACCGGCGCTGCATCGGCTGTGGAGCAAGCTCGGCTGGACCACGCTGGTCGCCACCGTGGTGTTCGGCATTCTGCTGTTCGTCTACGAGCGCGGACTGATCCCGTACGAATTCCTCGCTCGCATCGCGCAGCCGCCGCGCTGAGCGTTCGCTGAATTTTTCGCAAAAAAAAGAGCAGGGCAAGATGCCCTGCTCGTCGCTATTATTATGTCCCCGTCCTCGATTATTTTTCTTTTTCGAGGCGGCTGCGGTTGCCCGCGCCAAGGACCTGCTTTCCTCCCAAGACTTGGACCGCGCGCTGGAGTGCCGGTCTTGACGTGCCGGATATCCTTCACTCGGATAACGCAAGGCTAGCCCACCATCCGGTGCTTTGTCACGATGAATCAGAAAGATCGTTGCGCATTCACGGTGAAAAAAGAACAATTCGATGTGGCGCTGCAGCAATGCCAACGAACTAGTTCCATGTATTCGCGCGGATTAGTGGAGGCGGATGATCCGGAACTCCCTTTAGCAGAGAGAAGACTCAGATAGTTCGTGTTTGACGCGAAATTGTGCAGCCGTGCCACTTACATTTTGTGCTTGGAATGATCCTCGCCGGGAGCCGGGTGCTGCGCACCCATGCCCTCGACATTGATGGTGATTTCGATTGCGCCGGCCTTTTCGAAGGTCAGCATCGCCTTGACGCGGTCACCTTCCTTGAGCGGCCCCTTCAGCCCCATCAGCATCAAATGATAGCCGCCGGGGGCGAAGGCGACGGTCTTGCCCGGGGCGATGGCCACGCCCTTCGGCAACTGCCGCATCGTCATGACGCCGTCCTTTTCCGCCATTTCGTGAATCTCGACGCGATCAGCCACATTGGCCGTCGCAGCGACCAGCCGGTCCGGGGCTTTGCCTTTGTTGGTGATCGTTAGGTAACCGCCGCCGACCTTGGCGCCGCCCGGGGTGGCGCGGGACCAGGGATGGCCGATGGTGAGGTCGCCGGACTTGAATTCATGAGCTTCGGTCATGAACGGGGTGGCGATGAGAAGGGTGAGAGCGAAAACAGTCTTTGCAAACATCGTTGAGTCCTTTTGCAGCGGGGGCCGCTGCTTGATTTGAATTGAAGTGAGCGCCACGGAGGTGGCGGCGAAACATGGGAGTGTCCTTGCAACTGAACGGAGCGTCAGTCCGGCTTTGAGCCGAACGTCGTTACGTCAGTTGCGGAGGACCTCGGGCTTGGTGAGGATTGCTGGATAGCCCGTCGCGCGGGCTGGCTGCGGCCGGATGCAGAACATGCAGCAGCTTTGCCGGCAGCAATTGTCCGGCGACGATGTTGTCCAGCGTGACCGGCGGCGCGGCCGCAGCGCCGCACATCGTGCAGTGGTCGCAGGCCGAAGAGGGAACCGGCGCGGTTGGCGCTTGCTCGGCCGGCGCCGCCTGCGTGCCGCTGTGGCAGATCACCGAGAACGGGTCGACGGCTGAGGCCGCGGCCATCGGCACCACGCCCGACAGAATCGTATGCAGGGCGATCGTGTAGATCGCCAGCACACCCAGAACCCGTTTCACGCCACTGCGCATGGCCGCTACCTAGCACTGGCTTTGAACGCCTGTCACCGCGATTTCTGCCTGAAATCCCGGTGCGCCCCTTGTTTTTTTACAGGCAATCCGCTTTCACTCAAGGCCCTTCGTCCTCGAATCTCTCAAGGATTCCATGCGCCTGTCCCGTTATTTCATGCCGATTTTGCGCGAGCCGCCGCGCGAGGCGGAAATCGTGTCGCACCGGCTGATGCTGCGCGCCGGCATGATGCGGCAGGAAGCTGCGGGCATCTATGCCTTCCTGCCGTTGGGCCTGCGCGTGCTGAACAAGATCTGCGCCATCGTGCGCGAGGAGCAGAACCGCTCCGGCGCCATCGAATTGCTGATGCCGACCATGCAGTCGGCCGACCTGTGGCGCGAGAGCGGGCGCTATGAGGCCTACGGCAAGGAGATGCTGCGCATCAAGGACCGCCACGAGCGCGACATGCTGTTTGGTCCCACCAACGAAGAGATGATCACGGAGATCTTCCGCGCTTACGTGCGCTCGTACAAAGATCTGCCGCTCAACCTCTATCACATCCAGTGGAAATTCCGCGACGAAATGCGCCCGCGTTTCGGGCTAATGCGCGGCCGCGAATTTTTGATGAAGGATGCTTATTCGTTTGACGTCGACCAGGCCGGCGCCGAGCATTCCTACAACAAGATGTTCGTTGCTTACCTGCGCACTTTTGCGCGGCTCGGCTTGAAGTCGATCCCGATGCGCGCCGACACCGGGCCGATCGGCGGCAAGCTCAGTCACGAGTTCATCATCCTCGCCGACACCGGCGAGTCGGAAGTGTTCTGTCACAAAGACGTTCTCGACATGGCCACTCCGCCCGCCGACGTCAATTTCGACGACCGTGCCGAGCTGAAAACGATTTTCGACAAATGGACCGCGCAGTATGCCGCGACGTCGGACATGCACGACAAGGAAGCTTACGGCAAAATTCCCACCGACAAGCAGATTTCGGCGCGCGGCATCGAGGTCGGCCACATTTTCTATTTCGGCACCAAATATTCCGAGCCGATGAAGGCGGTGGTCGCCACCGGGGCGGGCGGCGATACGCCGGTGCACATGGGCTCCTACGGCATCGGACCGAGCCGGCTGGTCGCGGCCATCATCGAGGCCTCGCATGACGACGCCGGTATCGTCTGGCCTGAAGCGGTGGCGCCGTTCAAGGTGGCGATCCTCAACCTCAAGCAGGGTGATGCCGCCACCAACGGCGCCTGCGAGGAACTTTATCGCGGGCTCACCGCCAAGGGAATCGACGTGCTCTACGACGACACCGACAAAGGCGCGGGTGCTAAATTTGCCACCGCCGATCTGATCGGCCTGCCGTATCAGGTGATGGTCGGGCCGCGCGGGCTCGCCGAAGGCAAGGTCGAGGTCAAAAAACGCGCCGACGGCAGCAAAGAGATGATGACGCCTGCGGCGGCACTGGATTTGTTGTCGAAATAGCGAATAGCGAGTGGCGAATAGCGAGTAGGGGAAGAGAGGGCTTTTCCACTATTCGCTATTCGCAATTCACAATTCGCCTGCGATTCGTGGCATGAATCCGCCCGAATCGTGTGAAAATCCAGTCGCGGGAAACGATTTCTCCGGGAACCATACTGATCAATGACCGAGCCCAATGGGACGCGGCCCTTCTCGCCGTTCGAGTGGATGCTGTCGCTGCGCTATCTGCGCGCGCGGCGCAAAGAGGGATTCATCTCGGTCATTGCCGGGTTCTCCTTTCTCGGCATCATGCTGGGCGTGGCCACCCTCATCATCGTGATGGCGGTGATGAACGGCTTTCGCAAAGAACTTCTCGACAAGATCCTCGGTCTTAACGGCCATCTGCTGATCCAGCCGCTGGAAAAGCCGCTGACCGACTGGGAAGAGGTCGCCGCCCGCATCGCCGGCGTCAAAGGCATCAAGCTCGCGGCTCCCATCGTCGAAGGCCAGGCGCTGGCGTCGTCGCCGTTTAATTCCGGCGGCGTGCTCATTCGCGGCATCCGTCTGATGGATCTGGAAAAGCTGCCGTCCATCATCAACAACATCAAGCAGGGCTCGCTCGGCGGCTTTGACGACGCGCAAGGCGTTGCGATCGGGCGCAGGCTCGCCGACCAGTTGTCGCTGAGATCAGGCGACAACATCACGCTGGTGGCGCCGCGCGGCGCGGTGACGCCGATGGGCACCACGCCACGCATCAAGGTCTACAAGATCGCCGCGGTATTCGAGATCGGCATGTCGGAATACGACAGCGCGATGGTCTTCATGCCGTTGAAGGAAGCGCAGGCCTATTTCAACCGCGCCAGCGATGTGACCGCGATCGAGATCTATACCGACAATCCCGACCGCGTCGACCGCTATCGAAAGACCGTGCAGGAGGCAGCCCAGCGGCCGATTTTCATGATCGACTGGCGGCAACGCAACGCCACGTTCTTCAACGCGCTGCAGGTCGAGCGCAACGTCATGTTCCTGATCTTGACGCTGATCATTCTGGTCGCGGCGCTCAACATCGTGTCCGGCCTGATCATGCTGGTGAAAGACAAAGGCCATGACATCGCGATCCTGCGCACCATGGGCGCGACGCAAGGCGCGGTGATGCGCGTGTTCCTGATCACCGGCGCGGCCATCGGCGTGGTGGGCACCATTGCCGGCTTTCTGCTCGGCTTCGTGATCTGCCTCAATATCGAGAGCATCCGGCAGTTCCTGTCGTGGCTGACCAGCACCGAACTGTTCTCGCCGGAGCTTTATTTCCTCTCGCGTCTGCCGGCCGACATGGATGTGGCCGAGACCAGCGCGGTGGTGGTGATGGCGCTGGTGCTGTCGTTCCTCGCCACGCTCTATCCGTCCTGGCGCGCGGCGCGCCTCGATCCGGTGGAGGCGCTGCGCTATGAGTGACACGATGGTCGAGCCTGGCGTCGAAACGGCGCTGGAGGCGAACGAAGAAATCCCGATTTTGTTTCTGCATCAGGTCGACCGCACCTACCGGCAGGGCGACGCCTCGCTGCATATTCTCAACGGTGCGGAACTGGCGATCTGGGCCGGACAGTCGGTGGCGCTGGTGGCGCCGTCGGGCGCCGGCAAGTCGACGCTGCTGCACATCGCGGGCCTGCTCGAGCATGCCGACCAGGGCGACGTCTATATCGACGGCCGCGCCACCGCGGCGCTGTCGGATCACGAGCGCACGCGCATCCGCCGCAACGAGATCGGCTTCGTCTATCAATCTCATCATCTGCTGCCGGAATTCACCGCACTCGAAAACGTCCTGATGCCGCAGATGATCCGCGGGCTGACGCGCAAAGAGGCGAACAAGCGCTCGGCCGAACTGCTCGGCTATCTCGGCCTTGAAGCGCGGCTCAATCACCGGCCGTCGGAATTATCAGGCGGCGAACAGCAGCGCGTCGCCATCGCGCGCGCGGTCGCCAATGCGCCGCGGATTCTGCTGGCCGACGAGCCGACCGGAAACCTCGACGTCCACACCGCCGATCATGTATTTCACGCGCTGACCCAACTGGTGCGTGCCTCGGGGCTTGCCACCATCATCGCCACCCACAACATGGAGCTCGCCTCCCGCATGGACCGGCGCGTGACCATCAAGGATGGGCATGTGGTGGAGTTGGAGTAGGGCGGCCACCACCGTTTGCAGATCAGGAATCGTTTGACATGCACCGTTTGATCTTTGCGTTAGGCCTCCTCGTGGGCTGCCTCTGCTTCGCCACTGTATCGATGGCGCAACGCGCCTGCGTGCAGGATTCCGATGGCGAGATTGTGTGCGGAATGCTGGTGCAGCCAGGCTACGGGCCGCCGCCCGGTTTTAGAGAGCGGCGCGACTTCGAGCGACGGCGCGACTGGGACGACGACCGGCGTGGACAGCAACGTGCCGCGCCGACGCGCTGCCCACCGAATTACACCGTGCAAGATGGCGAGTGTAAGCCGTATCGTGGTCCCCAGAAATGCCAGCCGGGTTTCACAGTTCAGGATGGTGAGTGCAAACGGTATACCGGGCGGTAAATCTATAGGTATCTGATATTAAAAGATATTATGGGCCTTTCGGCGCGTGAGTTCCCCAATAAACACGCTACTTGACTCTAGAACAAAACCTGAACTATGTTCTCTCTACGTTCTAGGGGAGAGAGAAGATGTTGAAAGTCATGGTTCAAGAGGCCGCCGCCCTGGCGTCGTTGTCGTTGTTCGTGGGCATGGTCGCGATCTGGTCGC
>JANMSH010000352.1:0-7494 GCA_031389105.1 Hyphomicrobiales bacterium | reverse complement strand
GTCTCGCCGACGCGCACCGGAATTTTCCGCGACAGCATCGGCCCCGCCGAGACGAACGAATGAAACTCGCCGTTCTCGCCGCATGGATCGACGCCGGCCGGCAAGGCGCCGAGCAACTCGGAATCGAAACGCCGGCCGGCAAAATCCGCCGGTAATTTCTTCAGATCGACCACCGCCAGATGCGCCTCGACACCGGCGTCGATCATCTCACGCGCCAGCGCATCGGTTGGCCGCATCCACAACGGAAACACCGCGGTGACGCCGACCGCGGCAAGCTTGGCCTCGCGCCAAGCGCGCAGATCGGCCAGGAACAGATCGCCGAAAATAACATCCGTCACACCGGCCGCGATGGCGTCCTGCATTGCCGCCGCCATCTTCTGCTCGTAAATTTCGTTGCTGCACGGAAACGGAACCCGCACCGTGATCGAGGGCAGACCGGCGGCATCGAGCTGGGCCTGCAGCAATTCCTCGCGCACGCCATGCATGCTGACGCGGGAGAACGTATCGGTCACCGTGGTCAATGCGCTGACGATGTCGTAGCCGCCCGCGCGGCGCACTTCATGCAGAGCCCAGGCGCTGTCCTTGCCGCTCGACCAGGCGATCAGAGCTTTCGGAATGGCGGCCATTAGCCGTCGCCACGGCGGCGCTTGCGCTTCGCAGGCTTGTTGTCGCCCGGCTCAACGAGTGCGCCGAGCTTGCGCAGTGCCGCTTCCGCAGCGCGCGTGCCGGATTCCCAGGCGCCGGCGACCGTGCCCCACTGCGTGTCGTGCAGTGCCTCGCCGGCAAACCAGACGCGGCCATTGAACGGCTCCATCAGGATCTTACGCGCGTCGGCATTGCCGGGCCCGGCAGCCGACATGCCGCCCATCACCCAGGGCTCCTCGTTCCAGCGCGTGGCGTGGCTGCGCTTGATGGCGCGTCTGGCGTTGGCGCCGAACAGCGACGCCAGCCACTGGCCGGCGAAATCGGCCATGGCGGCTTCGCCTTTACCGGAAAGCTCGCGGCCGAAGCTGCCGGCAACCTCGATTAGATGCAGCGGCGATCCGGACACATTGGCGAGCAGGGCCGCGGTGCGTGGACCGCTGGCCTGCTCGAACACCATATCGTCGTTCTGCAAGCCGAGCGGATTGCCCGGCATTTCAAGAGCGATGTGGTCGTAGCTGCCGAGCGCAAGCTTGGCCGCGGCATCAAGCTGGCGCTTGGGCAGCGGCGGGATGAACTCGATCTTGTCCGACGTCAGCACATTCGGCGACGCGGTGAGGATGATGGTGCGCGCGACGACGTTGCCCTTCGGGGTATCGACCGCGAGCTTGTTGCCCCACAGCAGCGCTTCGACCGGCGTCGACAATTGCACCGGCAGCCCGGCGGCGAGCTTGGCCAGCAGCGCGCCATAGCCCTGCCGGCAAAACGCGGCGCTGTCGCGCTCGACCGCGCGCGCCATGTCGAACGCGGAAATCTCGTTGAGGTTCTTGCCGGTGGCCAGTGGCCCCAGCATGAATTCGACGGTCGCCTGCCAGTCGGACAGATCCCTCGGCAACAGCCGCGACGCCGGGAAATCCACCTTCGCTTTGCCGAGGTCGCTCATGCCGCGGCGCGCGCGCAGCACGGCCGCGAGGTAGGTTTCCAGCTCGCTGTCGCGCGCGTTACGCGGCCCGACCCGCAGTGTCTGCGCGCGCGGCGCCGGATAGATGTCGAGCCCGGTTGCGAGCTTCGCCAGCGGGTTGCTGTCGGGATTGTGAATCCAGTGCGCGCCGAGATCGTAAGGCACGCCGAAAATCTTGTTGTCGGTGACGCAGCGCCCGCCGATGCGGCCGCTCGCTTCAAGTAACAGGAAACGCCGGTTGGCGGCGGCGACGCGCTTGGCGGCGGCGATACCGGCCGCACCCGCGCCGACGATCACGACATCGACCTCGCCAGAGCCGCCGATCGCGCCCAACGCAGGCGCCGCCGCGAGCGCGGCGGCACCGGCAACGAACGAGCGGCGGCTAAGCGATGACATGGTATCCGAATGCTTTCCGGCCAAGGCCGCTACAGTGCCTGAACCCATATGGCACCGCAAATTTCATGGCTAACGGTCATTAACGCGCAAGCGTTGGAAGGAACCAATTTGCAATGAGTCTTTACTAAATTGGCAGCAACAAGACATGCGGATGAATAACCGCGTGCTGGGGGCGTGACAAACACGGTGCGTCAAGAAGCGACGCCGGGGACCGTAGCGATGAGTTGGATGGCCGACGGCATTGGGCGACTGCTCGCCCGCTATCTGGAAAAGCCCGAGCAGGGCTACGAGGCGATCACGCCCGGCGAAGCCGAAGCGTTGCGCACGACCTTGCGGCCCGGCGACGTGCTGCTGGTCGAAGGCAACAACCACATTTCCGGCGTCATCAAATATCTCACGCAGTCGACATGGTCGCATGCAGCGCTTTACGTCGGGCCGATCGGCGACCGCGTATCGTCTGACGGCGAACCGCTGGTGCTGGTCGAAGCCAATATCGGCGAGGGCGTGGTGGCGGCGCCGCTGTCGAAATACGGCCGCGTGCATTCGCGCATCTGCCGGCCCATTGGATTAAACGATGACGACCGCGCGCGCGTCTGTTCGTATGCCGCCGAACGCATCGGCTTCGACTACGACCTCAAGAACATCATCGACCTGATGCGCTATCTGCTGCCACTGCCGATCCCGCGGCGCTGGCGCCGCCGCATGATGGCGCTCGGCTCCGGCCACCCGACTCGCATCATCTGCTCGGCGCTGATCGCGCAGGCCTTCGAGAGCGTGCGCTACCCGATTTTGCCCAAGATCACGCGCAGCGACAGCGCGGCCGAGCGCGCAGAAATCCTGGAAATCCGCCACTCATCGCTCTACGCGCCGCGCGACTTCGACATCTCGCCTTATTTCGAGGTGGTGAAGCCGACCATCGTCAAAGGCTTCGACTACAAGGCGATGGCCTGGGCCGACTCGCCGGCGCTGGCGCCGGCCGAGGCCGACACATTCACCGACAAGACGCTGTCGCCGGCGTAATTCACCCTTGCCCTTTGCGTACGTGCCCTTAATTGTGACGGCATGATCGACGCCGCCGTCAAAGCCCTTTCGCAAATGTTCACCCAGCCGCTGCGCCGCGTGCTGTTTAAATCCGTGGGCCTGGCGCTGCTGACAATCGTCCTCATCGGCGTAGGCCTGCAACGCCTGCTGTCGTCAATGGCCGAGAGCGGCGCCACTTGGGCCGAGCAGACCGCGGGCTTTGCCCCGCACAGCGCCTGGGTGGCATTGGCCTGGATCCTCTCTATCCTCGCCAGCCTTGGCATCATCACCGGCGCGCTGTTTTTGATGCCCGCGGTGACCGCCTTTGTCGGCACATTTTTCGTCGACGAAGTCGCCGAGGTCGTGGAACACACGCACTATCCGGCCGAGGCGCCCGGCCGCGCGCTGCCGGTGTTCCGCGGCCTGATCGAAGGCATCAAGTTCGGCCTGCTGGCGCTGCTGGTCTATCTCTGCGCGCTGCCCTTCGTGCTGTTCGCCGGCATCGGCTTGCTCATTCTGTTCTTCGCCAATGCGTATTTGTTGAGCCGCGAATATTTCGAACTCGCCGCCATGCGCTTCCGCACGCCGACCGAAGCCAAAGCAATGCGCAAAGCCAACCGCGGCTATATTTTTCTCACCGGCATGGTGATCGCAGCCTTCGTGTCGGTGCCGATCCTGAACTTCGCCACGCCGGTGTTCGCGATGGCCTTCATGGTGCACATCCACAAGAAGATGTCGGGCTCGCGCGCGGAGTTGATTCCGCCGCGCTAATTCTTGCCGCGCAAATCGATGACGCGCTTGGCCTTGCCGAGCGATCGCTCGAGGCTACCGGGCTTCACCGTCTTCACCTCCACCGTCACGCCAATCAGGCTTTTGACGCTGTGGGCCAGATCGCCGTTGCACGCGGTCCAGATCGCTTCGCCTGTTTCCGGCCGCGCCTCGACCACCACCGTCATGATGTCGAGCCGTTCACTGCGCCGCAGCTCGATGACAAAATGCGGCGCCAGCCGCGCGTCTCTGAGGATGATCTCCTCGATCTGGCTCGGAAATACGTTGACGCCGCGAATAATCATCATGTCGTCGGAGCGCCCGGTGATCTTTTCCATGCGCCGCATCGAGCGCGCGGTGCCGGGCAACAGCCGCGACAGATCGCGGGTGCGGAAGCGGACGATCGGCATCGCTTCCTTGGTCAGCGAGGTGAACACCAGTTCGCCGAGTTCGCCGTCCGGCAGCACCGCCCCGGTCGCCGGATCGATCACCTCCGGATAGAAATGATCCTCCCAGATGGTGCAGCCATCTTTGCTCTCGATGCATTCGCACGACACGCCGGGTCCGATCACTTCGGACAGGCCGTAATTATCGATGGCATGCAGATCGAACGCCGCCTCGATTTCGGCGCGCATGGCATTGGTCCATGGCTCGGCGCCGCACATCGCGATCTTGAGCGAACTCTCGCGCGGGTCGACGCCCTGCGCGCGGAATTCATCGAGGATGGCGAGGAAATAACTCGGCGTGACGAAGATGACGTCCGGCTTGAAGTCGCCGATCAGTTTGACCTGCCGTTCGGTCATGCCGCCGGAGACCGGCACCACCGTCATGCCGAGGCGCTCCGCGCCGTAGTGAAAGCCGATACCGCCGGTGAACAGTCCGTAGCCGTAAGAATTCTGCGCCAGCATGCCGGGGCGGCAACCGGCGGCGCGCATCGAGCGCGCCATGAGATTGGCCCACATTTCGAGATCGTTCCGGCTGTATCCGACCACCGTCGGATTGCCGGTGGTGCCGGACGACGCATGGATGCGCGCGACCTGCTCGCGCGGCATCGCGAACATGCCGAATGGAAAATGCTGCCGCAGATCGTCCTTCACTGTGAACGGAAACGTCGCCAGATCGGACAGTGTTTTCAGATCGTCCGGATGCACGCCGGCCGCATCGAAACTCTGCTTGTAGTGCGGCACGTTGGCGTAGGCGTGTGCCAAACTCCATTTCAGACGCTTGAGCTGCAACGCAGAAATCTCGTCGCGTGACGCGATCTCGATGGGCTCGAGCGTATCGCGCCGCGGCGTCAGGTCAGTGCCTTTGCGCATCAACCCCGGCATGCTTCCTCAGATTTTTCTCTGCGCCGCGTTCCAGTGTTTTTCGAGATTGGCGATCAGAGCCGGGCTGAAGTGGCAATAAGCCTGCTCGCGGCAATAGACGGCCATGTAGCGCCGGAACATGTCGAGCGGCTCTTCGCCAACGCGGAAGGCGCGGCGGTTGCTAGCGGCGCTGACGACGCCGGAGCCGGTGTAGTCGTCGACCACGCGCGCGAGCGTCTGCTCCATCTGGTCTGGCGGCACGACTTCGTCGCAGATCATGCGGCCTTCCGGACTGTCGCAGTCAAAACGCCGGCCCATCAGAATGGCCTGCCGCGCCATGCGGGCGCCGACAAAGCGGGTCAGCCGCAAATTGGCGGCGCCGGGAATGATGCCTTCCTTGCGCGCGGGCAACGTCATGTAGGCATCGCTGCCGGCAACAACATAATCCATCGCCAGCAGATACTGGCAGCCGCCGCCAATGGCGAAGACATCGACGCCCGCGACCCAGGGCTTCTCATGCGTACCGCCTTGCATCTCGTCGGGACCGCGCGCGCCCATCGCCAGCCCACGGAACATCTTGTTGACGATGCCCATGTCGCGGCGGATGTACCAAAGGAACGGGATCTTGCCGCGATAGAGATGCGTCAGATTGATGCCGGCGGAAAACACTTTGCGATCTTTGTATTTAGGATGCTCGACTGCGCCGCCTCGTAAAATGCAGATTTCACTCGCTGAATCGAGAATCGCGATATCGGCGGCCGTTTCCGTGTCGTCGAGCGTGTCGTCATCCTCGGCGTTGAGAAAGCGCGGATTCTGGACAGTGACGACCGCGGCCTTGCCCTGCCGTTCGACCTTAGCCGGGCCGAAGTCGATCACGCCGTCCGTGGCGAACTCACGCATGCGTTCGATCGATTCCATTTTTGGCCGCAACATGGCGTGGCACAGATGCATGCCGGTCTCGGCATTGGCCAGCACATGCGACAAGAAGATTCCTTGATCGACTTCGACGCCGTCCTTCTCGGACTGCAACAATGCGCTTTCGGCGTCGACCTCGCGGCGCGTCGGCGTCAGGCCCGGCAAGAGTTTGGCAGCGAAGTAAGGAAGATCGTCGACGCGCGAGAACTCGGCCATATCTTTCGTCAGCTTGCGATAGACCGTCTCGGCGTGATGGCCGAGAAATGCTTCACGCGCTTCACGGGCCGCGGAAAGAATGGCCTGCGCAGCAGCTTGCTCGTCTTTGGAGCGCGCCGGCTTCTTCGGCAGTTTGGCAAGCTTGGCCGAGCCCGCGCGCCAGAATTTCGTAGCTCCCGCCGTATCGCGTTTGAAATTGCCGGTAAAGCGCGGCGCTGCTTTTGCTTCCATGCGCCTCTCCCAAGGCTAATCTTTATTGCAGGACCGTTTTACCCGGCCATTTGCATAAGTCGGCAATGATACACCGCTCACACAGCGGCTTGCGAGCCACACAGGTGTAGCGCCCGTGCAGGATCAGCCAGTGATGGGCGTGCCGCCGGTACGGGCTGGGCACCGCCTTGTCGAGCTTCTGCTCAACCTCGAACGGATCCTTGCCGGTCGCCATCCCGGTGCGGTTGCCGACCCGAAAAATATGCGTGTCGACCGCGAAGGTTTCCTCGCCGAACGCTGTGTTCATCACGACATTGGCCGTCTTGCGGCCAACGCCGGGCAACGCCTCCAGCGCCTCGCGCGAGCGCGGCACCTGCCCGCCATGCTCGGCGACCAGTATCTGAGACAACGCCGCAACATTCTTTGCTTTATTGCGAAACAGACCGATGGTCTTGACCAGCTCGCGCACGCGATCCTCGCCGAGCGCCGCCATTTTTTCCGGCGTGTTGGCGAGCGCAAACAGCGCGGGCGTCGCCTTGTTGACGCCGGCGTCGGTCGCCTGGGCTGAGAGCACCACCGCCACCAGTAACGTGAACGGATTGACGTAAGTCAGTTCGGTCTTCGGCTCGGCGGTGGCCTCGCGGAAACGGCGAAACGCTTCTTCGATCTGCGCCGGCGTCATGGGCCGCACCGCGCCGAAAGCGGCTTTGAGGTCGGCCTTGGCGCGTATCGGCGCAGGCTTCACGTTTGCGGCCAAACCCTTTGAAGCTTTGCCCCTAGCTGCCTTATCTTTGCGCGCTTTCGCCAGCGCCTTTTTGACCGGGGGCTTTTTAGCCGTTTTGCGGAGCGCCTTTTTCGCCATCTTTTCGGTATAATGAGGCGCAAAGCTTTCGACAACTTGGCTTTCGACAAGACAACTTGGCTTCCGACAACATGGCCGCCGACGAACTCGAACCCACGATATTTTCCGCGGTGATCACGCCGCACCGTTCGCTCGGCCGCACCGGTTTTCTGGTGCTTATGGTGATTTTCGGCGGTACCAGCTTTGTCGCCGGCATT
>JANMSH010000376.1:0-1603 GCA_031389105.1 Hyphomicrobiales bacterium | reverse complement strand
CGCCCCGGCGAAATTCGTCGGCCGTTCCGTTCCGCGTCTCGAAGACCGCACGCTGCTGCTGGGCCAGGGCCGCTTCGCCGCCGATATTTCGTTTCCCGGTCAATGGTGCATGCGCGTGGTGCGCTCGTCGGTCGCGCACGGCACGATCACATCGATCGATGCGACGGCCGCGCTCGCGCTGCCCGGCGTGCACGCGGTGTGGACTCACGAACACGTCGCGCACATTCCGCCGATCCCGTTTCGCCTCACCGGGCTGAAAGCGCTCGAACCCTACCGGCAGCCGGTGCTGGCCAAGGACACCGTGCGCTATGTCGGCGAGCCGGTCGCGGTCGTATTCGCGGACGATCAATACCTGGCCGAAGACGCCGCGGAACTGGTCGAGGTTGCGATCGAGCAACGCCGAGCATTGATGCTCGCGACCGAGCAACCGGGCGTCTACGAGCATGAACTGACCACCGAGCCGAGCGTGGTGCGCAAAGCCTATGGCGACATCGATGCCGCCTTCCGCAACGCCCATGCTGTTGTTTCGCTTGAGCTTTCGGTCGGGCGTCACACCGGCGTGCCGATGGAAACGCGCGGCGCCATCGCCCGCTACGACGACTCCCGCGACATTTTGGAAATGCATGGCGCCGCCAAAGTGCCGCACTGGAATCGCGACACGATGGCGCAAATGCTGGGCCGGAAACGAGATTCCGTCCACTTCTATGAGGGCCATGTCGGCGGCGGTTTCGGCATTCGCGGCGAAATCTATCCCGAAGACGTTTTGGTCTGCGCCGCCGCGCTGAAATTCCGCAAGCCAATCAAATGGATCGAAGACCGCCGCGAACACCTGATCGCCGCCAATCATTCGCGTGAGCAGCACCACAAAATCCGCGCCGCCATCGATGCCGACGGCCATATCCTTGGAATCGATAACGAATTTTTCCACGACAACGGCGCTTACATGCGCACGCACGCCGCCACCGTGCCCGACCTCACCGCCGCGATGCTGCCGGGGCCCTACGTCGTGCCGGCCTATCGCGCCGTCGGCCATATCCGCCTCACCAACAAGACGCCCTGCGGCACTTATCGCGCGCCCGGCCGTTACGAATCTACCTTTGTTCGCGAGAGGTTACTGGACGCCATCGCGGCGAAAGTCGGCGTGGACAAAGTTGAAATCCGGCGGCGCAACCTGATCGGCAAGAGCGCCATGCCCTACACGCTCGGGCTGGAAACGCTGGGCACGCACATCGTCTACGACTCCGGCGATTACGCGAAGCTCCTCGACAAAGCGTTGGCCGCCGCCGACTGGAATAATCTGCAAACTCAGTTGATTGCGCGCCGCGCCAAGGGCGAAAAAGTCGGCGCCGGTGTGGCGATGTTCGTCGAGAAAAGCGGGCTCGGTCCGTTCGACACCGTACGCGTCGAGGTCAAAGCCGACGGAGGGGTCGAAGTTATCACCGGCGTCGCCTCGATCGGCCAAGGCGTCGAAACCGTGGTGGCGCAAATCTGCGCCGACGCGCTGGGCGTCGATTACGCCGGCATCCGCGTCATCCACGGCCAGACCGACCGCATCGACAGAGGAATGGGCGCGTTTGCCTCACGCGTCACCGTCATGTGCGGC
>JANMSH010000362.1:0-41180 GCA_031389105.1 Hyphomicrobiales bacterium | reverse complement strand
ACCTTGGCGCCGACCGCAACGCGATTGTAGAGGTCGGTCACGTCTTCATTGGTGAGACGGATGCAGCCGCTCGACACCTGCTTGCCGATGGTCGCGGGAGTGTTGGTGCCGTGGATGCGATATTCGCTCGTGCCGAGATACATGGCGCGCGCGCCGAGCGGGTTGCCCGGGCCACCGGCGGTGAAGCGCGGCAGATAAGGCTGGCGGGCGATCATGTCCTGCGGCGGATGCCAATCCGGCCACTCGGCCTTGCGCGCGATGTTCTTGACGCCGGCCCAGGTGAAGCCTTCGCGGCCGACGCCGATGCCGTAGCGCATCGCCTGGCCATTGCCGAGCACGAGATAGAGATAAGTGTTGGGCGTATCGATCACGATGGTGCCGGCCGCTTCGCGTGTCGAGTAGCTCACGACCTGGCGCTGCAGGCGCGGATCGAGCTGCGCGTCTTCGGCGACATCGTTCTGTTCGATGGGCGCGTATTGCGGCGCGACCTGCTGGGTCGGCGCGGACTGGCTGAGGAAAGCGAACAGCGGCTCTGCTTTGGCGGCGCTGCCCATCAGGGCTGCGGCGGCGACCAGTGAACCGAGCAAAATGGACTTCTTGGACATGACACCCTCCAGCGACATTCTCGCCTTCATTCGTCGAGGCAAGCGTCGAGGAGGTTCAATGGTTCCTGCTCACACCGGACACATATGTTTGTGAGCGGGCGGAACCATTGCGCCGTTAGGCTTTGGTGAGCTTCCGTTAAGGTTTGCGGCTGTGCCAGCCTACGATGGCCTCAGGAATGCTGTCCGTGGAGGCGAAATAGGGCTTGATGTCCAGGAGCGGGGTGCCGTCCAGGCAGTCGAGCCCGACGACCGAAAGCGTGTTGCCCTCGACCTTCAGCAACCGGACCACGCTCATGGCGATGGGGTTGGGGCGGGCCGGCGACCGCAGGGCGAAGGTCCCGCGCTGGAAGCCGTAATGGCCGGGCACCTGGAGGACCAGGGTGCGGGGCGACTTGTCCATCCAATAGAGCAGCACCAGATGGCTGCAGGTTTCGACGTCCTTGAGGCCATCGGCCCAGCGCGGATCGACCTCGACGGTGCAAAGGGCCTCGGATTCGCGGGCGTTCTTGGGACAGTCCTTGCGCTCTTTCCAGGGCGTGTGGATGCGGCCGACGAAATAGACCCCGGCATCGGCCTGCGCCGGCAGTTCGACCGTCTTTTCGCCTTCCCAGATGCCGAAGTCCTTAGCCATGGCGGCATTATACCCGCCCGCGTCAGGAGAGGCTTGCGGGACGGCGTTTCAATGTATAAACATATCTTTATATAGTGGGAGCCGGCCCATAGGCCGCTGTC
Source organism: Hyphomicrobiales bacterium (assembly GCA_031389105.1). Classification (GTDB taxonomy): domain Bacteria; phylum Pseudomonadota; class Alphaproteobacteria; order Rhizobiales; family Xanthobacteraceae; genus Pseudolabrys. Next base: position 39,843 of record JANMSH010000362.1, on the reverse strand, counting down.
GGTGCGATGAGTAACAACCCAAAACTCGGCTACGACGCCCTCAACGCCGCCCTCAAGGCGGCTGGCGAGGAAACGCGTCTGCGTATCCTGGCGCTGCTCAGCGAAGCCGAACTCACCGTTTCCGACCTGACCGACATCCTGCGCCAGTCGCAGCCGCGCATCTCGCGCCACCTCAAGCTTCTGGCCGAGGCCGGGCTGATCGAGCGCTTCCGCGAGGGCACCTGGGCCTTTTTCCGGCTGTCCGAGCACGGCGGCGGCGCCGAAGTCGCCCGCGCGCTGATCGAGCGGCTCGATGCCGCCGATCCCGTCATTGCCCGCGACCGTGACCGTCTCGCATCCGTGCGCGCCGCCCGCGCCGCCGTGGCGCAGGCCTATTTCCGCGAACACGCCGCCGAATGGGACCGCATCCGCAAACTGCACGCCGCCGACGCCGCGGTCGAAGAAGCGATCCGCGCGGCGCTTTCCGACAAGCCGTTCCGGTCGCTGCTCGACCTCGGCACCGGCACGGGCCGCATGCTCGAATTGTTCGGCCGCGAGATCGAACGCGGGCTCGGTCTCGATCTGTCGCTCGACATGCTGCTGCTGGCGCGCGACCGGCTGGAACGCGCCGGCCTCAAGAATTGCAGCGTGCGGCAGGGCGATCTCTATGACCTGCCGCTCGCCAACGATTCCTTCGACGTCATCATCCTGCATCAGGTGCTGCACTTCCTCGACGATGGCGGCCGTGCCATCCGCGAGGCCTCGCGCGCGTTGCGCCCGGGCGGCCGGTTGCTGGTTGTCGATTTTGCGCCGCACGAGCTGGAATTCCTGCGCGAGCAGCACGCGCATCGCCGGCTCGGCTTTCCGGCCGAGACCGTGACGCAATGGATCACCGCGGCCGGCCTCGAGCCGGTGATGCACAAGAGTCTCAATCCGGAGCCCGGCTCCGAAGGCAAGATCGCGGTGTCGCTGTGGCTGGCCCGCGATACGCGCGCGTTGATGGCGTCGCCGGCGCGGCGGGAGGTGGCGTGATGAACGCCATCCGCCACAGCCGCAACGAACGCGCCGGCGACCGCCGCATCGACGTGTCGTTTGAGTTCTTCCCGCCCAAAGACGAGGCGATGGAGAAGATTTTGTGGGAGTCGATCGAACGGCTGGCGCCATTGGCGCCGAACTTCGTGTCGGTCACCTACGGCGCCGGTGGCACCACGCGCGAGCGCACCCACGCCACTGTGAAACGAATTCTCGGCGAGACGCCGCTGACGCCGGCGGCGCATCTGACCTGCGTTGCCGCCACCAAAGCCGAAGTCGACGAGATCGTGCGCAATTATCACGACGTCGGCGTGCGCCATATCGTGGCGTTGCGCGGCGATCCGATGAGCGGCGCGGGTTCGAGCTACGCGCCGCATCCCGGCGGCTATCAGACCAGCGCCGAACTTGTGGCGGGCATCAAGCGCGTCGCGGGCGACTTCGAAGTGTCGGTGTCGGCCTATCCGGAAAAGCATCCTGACAGCCCGACGGTCGAGGCCGACATCGACATGCTCAAGGCCAAGGTCGATGCCGGCGCGGGCCGCGCCATCACGCAGTTCTTCTTCGAGAACGATCTGTACTTCCGCTATCTCGACCGCGTGCGCGCCCGCGGCATCGAAATCCCGATCGTGCCGGGCATCCTGCCGGTGCAGAACTTCAAGGCGGCGGTGAACTTCGCCACGCGCGCCGGCACGTCGGTGCCGGCCTGGCTGGCCGACCGTTTCCACGGCCTCGATCACGATCCGGCAACGCGCAAATTGATCGCGGCGGCGGTCGCGGCCGAGCAGGTGCTCGATCTGGTCGATCGTGGCGTCACCAATTTTCACTTCTACACCATGAACCGCGCCGATCTCGTGTTCGCGGTCTGCCACCTGCTGGGCCTGCGGCCCGCGGTGGATCAAGCAGCCTGAGTTGGAGTCGATAGAGACAGTGTCAAAGCCCACCACCCGCGAAGCATTTCTCCAGGCGATGAAGGAACGCATTCTTGTGCTTGACGGCGCCATGGGCACCATGATCCAGGAGCTCAAGCTCGACGAGCAGGGCTATCGCGGGGCGCGCTTCGATGCCTGGAACCGCGACGTGCGCGGCAACAACGATCTGCTCAACCTGAGCCGGCCGGACGCCATTCGTGAGATTCATCTGGCGTACTTCCTCGCCGGCGCCGACATCGTCTCGACCAATACGTTTTCGTCGACCTCGATCGCGCAGGCCGATTACGGCATGGAGCGCATCGCCTACGAGCTGAACCACGCCGGCGCAACGCTTGCGCACGAGGCGGCGCGGCTGGCGGAGGAGAAAGACGGCCGCCGCCGCTTTGTCGCCGGCGCGCTGGGGCCGACCAACCGTACCGCTTCGATCTCGCCGGATGTCAGCGATCCCGGCTTCCGCGCCATTACGTTCGACCAGTTGCGCGCCGCTTACGGCGAGCAGATCCGCGGCCTGCTCGAAGGCGGCGCCGACATGCTGCTGATCGAGACCATTTTCGACACGCTCAACGCCAAGGCCGCGATCTACGCGATTGCGGAAGTCTGCGACGAGTTGAAGCGCGACGTGCCGGTGATGATCTCCGGCACCATCACCGACCGCTCCGGCCGCCTGCTGTCGGGCCAGACGCCGGCGGCGTTCTGGAATTCGGTGCAGCACGCCAGCCCGATCACCGTGGGCTTAAACTGCGCGCTCGGCGCCACCGAAATGCGGGCGCATATCGCCGAGCTTGGCCGCATCGCCGATACCTTCGTGTGCGCCTATCCGAACGCCGGCCTGCCGAACGAATTCGGCTATTACGACGAGAGCCCGGAATATATGGCCGAGCTGCTCGGCGAATTCGCCGAGGCGGGGCTCGTCAACGTCATCGGCGGCTGCTGCGGCACCACGCCGGACCACATCGCGGCGATTGCCAAGGCGGTGGCGGGTAAGGCGCCGCGCAAGCTGCCGGAGATTAGGCCACATTTGCGATTGTCGGGCCTGGAGCCGTTCACGCTGACGCCGGAAATTCCCTTCGTCAATGTCGGCGAGCGCACCAACGTCACCGGCTCCGCTAAATTCCGCAAGCTGATCACCGCCGGCGATTACGGCGCGGCTTTGAGCATCGCGCGCGAGCAGGTCGAGAACGGCGCGCAGGTGATCGACGTCAATATGGACGAGGGGCTTCTCGATTCGGAAGCCGCGATGGTGACGTTCCTCAATCTGATCGCCGCCGAGCCCGACATCGCGCGCGTGCCGGTGATGGTGGACTCGTCGAAATTCTCGGTGATCGAAGCTGGTCTGAAATGCCTACAGGGCAAGCCGGTGGTGAACTCGATCTCGATGAAGGAAGGCGAGGCGTCTTTCATCGAACACGCCAAGATCGTGCGCCGCCATGGCGCGGCGGTGGTCGTCATGGCCTTCGACGAAAAGGGCCAGGCCGACACGTTCGAGCGCAAGACGACGATCTGCGCACGCGCTTACGACATTCTGGTGAACCAGGTCGGCTTCCCGCCGCAGGACATCATCTTCGATCCGAACATCTTCGCCATCGCCACCGGCATGGAGGAGCACAATAATTACGGCGTCGACTTCATCGAGGCGACACGCTGGATCAAAGCCAACCTGCCGCATGTGCATATTTCCGGCGGCGTCTCGAACCTGTCGTTCTCGTTTCGCGGCAACGAGCGCGTGCGCGAGGCGATGCATTCGGTGTTCCTGTTCCACGCCATCAAGGCCGGCATGGATATGGGCATCGTCAATGCCGGGCAGATGGCGGTCTATGACGACCTCGATCCGGAATTGCGCGAAGCCTGCGAGGACGTGGTGCTCAACAAGCGCCCGGACGCCTCCGAACGGTTGCTGGCGCTGGCCGACAAATTCCGCGGCAAGGGTCAGGAGGCCAAGGAGGTCGATCTGGCCTGGCGCGACCGGCCGGTCGAGAAGCGGCTGGCGCATGCGCTGGTGCACGGCATCACCGACTTTATCGAGACCGACGTCGAGGAAGCGCGCAAACAGTCGAAGCGGACGCTGGACGTGATCGAAGGCCCGCTGATGGACGGCATGAACGTGGTCGGCGACCTGTTCGGCTCCGGGAAGATGTTTTTGCCACAGGTGGTGAAGTCGGCGCGCGTCATGAAGCAGGCGGTCGCCTATCTGATGCCGTTCATGGACAAAGAGAAGGCGGAGCGGCGGCTCGCGGGCGGCGCAGAGGAAAGCTCGTCCAACGGCAAGATCGTGATGGCGACGGTCAAGGGCGATGTCCACGACATCGGCAAGAACATCGTCGGCGTCGTGCTCCAGTGCAACAATTACGAAGTGATCGACCTTGGCGTGATGGTGCCGGCGGCGAAGATTCTCGAAGTGGCGCGCACCGAGAAGGCCGATATGATCGGCCTGTCAGGCCTGATCACGCCGTCATTGGACGAAATGTGCCATGTCGCGGCCGAGATGGAGCGCCAGGGCTTCGACCTGCCGCTGATGATCGGCGGCGCGACCACGAGCCGCGTGCATACGGCCGTGAAGATCCATCCGAATTACCGGCGTGGGCAGGCGGTCTATGTCAACGACGCCAGCCGCGCGGTCGGTGTGGCGCAATCCTTGATGTCGGCCAACGGCAAAGCGAACTACGTGTCGGAGCTGCGCGGCGAGTATGTGAAGATCGCCGCGGCGCACGAACGCGCGCAGCAGGATAAAGTGCGGCTGCCGCTGGCAACCGCGCGCGCCAATGCGCTCAGACTCGACTGGTCCGGCGCTTACGTGCCGCCGAAGCCGGCCTTCCTCGGCAGCAAGGTGTTCAACGACTATTCGATCGCGGAACTGGCTGAGTACATCGACTGGACGCCGTTCTTCCAGACCTGGGAACTGGCCGGAAAATTCCCGGCCATTCTGGACGACGAGAAAGTCGGCGAGGCGGCGCGTCCTCTGTACGACGACGCGCGCGCGATGCTGAAGAAGATCATCGACGAGAAGTGGTTCAAGGCCAGCGCGGTCGCCGGTTTCTGGCCGGCCAATGCGGTCGGCGACGACGTTCATGTTTACGCCGACGAGGCACGCGACAAGCCGATCGCGGTGATGCACGGCTTGCGCCAGCAATTGTCCAAGCGCGAGGGGCGCTACAATGAATCGGTTTCCGATTTCGTGGCGCCGCGCGATAGCGGGCTCAAGGATTACGTCGGCGCCTTCTCGGTCACGGCCGGCATCGGCGAGGACGTGATCGCCGAGCGATTCAAGCGGGCCAACGACGACTACTCCGCCATCATGGTGAGCGCGCTGGCCGACCGGCTGGCGGAAGCTTTCGCCGAGCGGCTGCATCAGCGCGTGCGCAAGGAATTCTGGGGTTACGAGCCGGACGAGACACTTAGCGCCGACGACATGATCGCCGAAAAATACCGCGGTATCCGGCCGGCGCCCGGTTATCCGGCGCAACCCGACCATACCGAGAAGGGCACGCTGTTCCGCCTGCTCGACACCGAGCGCATCGGCGTGAAACTGACCGAAAGCTACGCGATGTGGCCGGGCGCGGCGGTGTGCGGACTTTATTTCAGCCATCCGCAGAGCCATTACTTCGGCGTCGGCAAGATCGAGCGCGATCAGGTCGAGGATTACGCCAAGCGCAAGGGCTGGAGCGTCGCCGAATGCGAGCGCTGGCTGGCGCCGATCCTCAATTACAATCCGCAGGCGCCGGCAAAGCCCGCCGCGGCGTAATTCAAAAACAAAACACCGGAGAAGTTTCCTTCTCCGGTGTCGCAACAGTTTGAATTCGGCAGGTCGTTATCGTCGGCCGCTTGGACTTAGAATGCTCCTACCAATACTGCGCCAACGAACGCAAACGCGGCACACAAAGCCAGCACATTCAGTCTCAAGGCAAGGTCCACGTCGTGCCTCCCTTGTTGATGTGATCTGAAGCTAGCACAGATCGCGGCGACATCGAAGCGCGTTGCACGATGAGTCCGTCAATTTTGCCGGGAGAGTCATGCGCAACGGGCATGGCGACGCAACCGCTTGATCTCGCGTGCGAAAGATGTCGGCTGCGAAAAAAGAGTGCAGCGCACTATTTGCGTACATTTGAATTTCGCTGAGCGATTGGGCTGGAAGCAGCGGAAATCGGCCAAATTTTCAGCGTGTTGGAATACCATCCGCGCAAATTTGCATGCAAACAAATTTGCCGATAAATTGACTCTGGCTCGACGTAGCCCGACGGCCGGTTAAAAAATGAATGCGGGATCCAAAGCCGGTCCGCCGTCACTCGCATTCGTCAAGGAGGGTTCATGTTCAAGCCGCAACGGTCCATTGCAGCCTGCATCGTTTTTTGTTTTTCCGCGCTCGTGGCGACGGCCGCGCCGTCGGTGGCGCAAACGCCTGCATCGGTACCGGCTTGGCCGGAGCGCGCCGTCAAGTTCATCATTCCGCTCGGCCCCGGCTCCGGCGTCGACATCACCGCGCGCCTGATCGGCGACAAACTTTCGGCGAAATGGGGCCAGCCGGTGGTCATCGAGAACCGGCCGGGCGGCGATGCCTTCGTCGCGATCACCGCGGTGATCAACGCCAACGACACGCACACTCTGCTGTTCGCGCCGGCGTCGACTTTCACGGCGCATCCGCTACTGCACGCCAAGCTGCCTTACGACATCAAGGATCTGACGCCGATCGCGCGCGTCACCAACACGCTGGTCGCGCTTGGCGTGCCGGCCGAACTCGGCGTCAGCAGCGTCAAGGAATTGGCGGCTAAGATTAAAGCGGAGCCGGGCAAGCTGAACTACGCCTCGGTGACCGGCGCCAACGATCTGCTGTTCGCGGCGTTCCTGAAGACCGAGAAACTCGAGATGGCGAAGGTGCCGTACAAGGACACGGTGCAGGCCATCAACGATCTGGCCGAAGGACGCATCCACTCCTACGTCGGCGCCTATGCCATCATGCGGCCGCGCGTGCAGGCCGGGAAGGTCAAGGTGATCGCGCTGACCAACGCGCAACACGCCGCGGCGCTCAACGATATTCCGACCGCGCGCGAAGCCGGATTCACATCGTTGGAGCTCGACGGACTGGTCGGCCTGCTCGGACCGAAGGATATGCCGCTGGCGGTTCGCGAGAAGATCGCCGCCGACATCAAGCAGGTGATTTCCGATCCGGAGATCAATTCGAAGCTTGCGGCGACCGGGCAGGTGGTCAATCCGGGAACGCCCGCCGAGTTCACCAAGGCGCTGGACGATCAGCGTGCCAAGGTCGTGGAAATCGGTAAGGTGCTCGGCATCAGCGCGGCGCAGTAGGCGACAACGCGCCTTTTTATGTGCACATGATCTTGTCCGAAAACCGGTTCCCACCCATCGGGTCAAGCCCGAGGGCATGCTTTTCGGGATCATGCGCCGCCGATCATCCGCATAATCCCGTCGGTGGCGCGGCGCGCCATCGGCATGACCAGGAAGCCGGTCGTGGCCGCGACCGGCCATGCGATGATATAGGCCTTGGCCCACTGCATCAGAAAGTCCGGCCGTAGGCCGAGATTGAGCCAGGTGACCAAGAGCGTCACCATGAACACCATCATCGCCGACATGACGGTAGCGAGAATGAAGCGAGCCTTGGCGTCCATGGCGTCCCTTTCGCGTTTTGCGAGCGGCGAATTGAGCGCAAAGCGCAAAGGGGGCAAGCAACGATTCCTTATCCTTAACGAATTCCTCTCCGGTAGCGTTGAAGTCCCGTTAAATAAAATACCCGCATTTTCATAAGCATGACGGGTCCCCTTCGTTTTTATCTCACCTTTTCGGTGATGCTGCTGGCGCTTGCCGGATGCGGACGCAGTATGTTGCAGACCGGTGAGCGGGCGGCCTGGCGGCACCAGGCCGAAGCGGCCTGCATCAAGTCCGGCGCGGTCAAACCCGGCGCCGCCGTGGTACAGATCGAGCCGATCGACGGCCCCGGCATGTGCGGCGCCGCTTTCCCGCTGAAGGTCGCAGCACTCGGCACCGGTTCGGCGCTCGGCTACGGCGAAGAGCCGCGCCCGCCCAGCGGCATTCCACGCGCATCGTCAGGGCCGCGTTGGCAGGTGGACGAGCAGCGTTATGGCCGGCCCATAAGCGCGCCAATCCAGGTTCAGCCGGTGCGCACGCAGCCGGCACAAGGCGAGATCATGCGCTGGACGCCAGGTCCGACTCCAGTCCAGCGTTCCAACTCAGGGCCCGCGGAACGTCCGGTGTCGCTGACGCCGCCGGGCGTGGCGCCGCCCGAGGACGACGATATTCCCGATGACGCTGAACTTCCCCCCAGCCGGGCCAAACAGGGCTGGCCGCGCACGCAACCAGCCTACAACGCACCGCGCAACGAACCACAGCGCTATGAGCCATCGCAGCAGCGCACTTTGCCGTCGCTCGGACCCGCACGCGGTCCGCAGTCGACCGGCGCGATTATGCCGGCGGCGTTGTCGCCCACCGCGACGCTGGCCTGTCCACTGGTCTCCGCACTCGACCGCTGGGTAGCCGAGGGCGTGCAGCCGGCGGCGCAAAAGTGGTTCGGCTCGCAGGTCGCGACCATCAAGCAGATTTCGGCCTATTCCTGCCGCAGCATGGTCGGCGCCGGCACGTCGCACGTTTCAGAGCACGCCTTCGGCAACGCGCTCGACATCTCCGGCTTCGTGCTCGCCGACGGCCGCAAGATCGTCGTCAAGGATGGCTGGCGCGGTTCGCCGGAAGAGCAGGGCTTTCTACACGACGTGCAGCTTTACGCCTGCGAAACATTCTCGACGGTGCTGGCGCCCGGCTACAACGCCGCGCATTACGATCACTTCCATGTCGATCTGATGCGCCGTCCCAACGGCCGGCGGCCGTGCCGCCCGGCGGCAATTTCCGGCGAAGTCGCGGCCGCCAAGGCGCGCTCGCTCTATGCCAGCAAGCAGCGCAACCGGGATTACACCGGATCGATCGGCACCAAGGCCGCGCCCGGCAAACCCGGGGTTGCGGTGCCAGGGGCGGACGGCCTGGACGAGGACGACAACGACGTAACCGGTTCGATTTCGCAACGCGACCGCAACGCGATCAAGGCGATTGCCGGCGAAGACGGCGAATTCGACGACGATGACGATCTGCCGACCGGCTCGATTACGCAGCCCCCCTCACGAACGCTGTCGTCGTCGCCGATGCCGTCATTCCTGCGCACGCCGACGAAGGCCACCGCGGCCGCGGCCGGCGATGCCGTAATCCGCGCCGAAGAACGCCGGTCCAAGAACCAGTAGGGTGTTTTACCACACGTAACGCAGCGTGCCGCGCCCGGCATAGCTGCGCGTGGTCGAGGCGAACTCGCCGTCGAAGTTCGCGGCCACCGACCAACCTTTCGTCCAAGCCAGGTCGGCGCCCGCCGAAACCAGCGCGGCATTCGCGGAAGGTTGCGCGCCGTTCACGGTGAAGGTCGCGCCGGGGAGGGTCAAGAACGTCGCGGTGGCGCTGCGGTCGGTGTTCCAGTCGTGCGCCCAGGCTGTGCGTGCGCGCAACGTCAGCAGCGTATCGCGCAGCGGCATCGCCTTGTCGAAGCGGGCGCCGAGTTCGCCGCGGGTCGCGGTGACATTCTTCGAGGCGTAGCTCAGCGCGAACTGGCCGCTGCCTGAGGTCGCGCTCTCCGCGTAATCCGGCAAATAGAACGTCGTCGCCTGCACCGCGGCGTACGGCGTCACGGCGAAGGCCGGCATCGCATAGCGCCAGCCGCCTTCGAGCCGCGCGGCCAGCGAATTGGCGGCGAAGCTGGCGCGCAGTTTGTCGGTGCCCGCCACCGTGACGGTGCGATCGGTGGTGACGTCCTGCCAGCTATAGGCGAGCGCGCCGGCCAGATAGGCCGCACCCATTTGATGGCGCGCATAGGCGCCGGCCTGGAACACATCGGCGCGGCCGCCGCCGAGCCCGCTGTCGACCGTGAAGTTGGTACCGGCGCCGCCGAGCGCGAAGCCGAAGCGTGTGTTGGGCGTCGCGCGATAATCGGCGCCGACGGCGGTGCCGAAGACGCGCGTCGAGGTGGTATGCGTGCCGCTGGCCGTGTTGCCGTTCACCGTGCTGTTGCCGCCGTAGCCGGTGGCCCAGACGTTCCAGCGCGAGGCGGACGGCGCGGCCATGCGGTCGCGCGGCGTGACAGCGGCATAGGCATCGGTCTGCTCGCGCGAGAGTTTGCGCTTCGGCGCATAAGCATTGTCTTGGTCATTGTCTTGGGCAAAGCCGAGCGGAGCGCCATGGCTGCCACCGCCGCCGGAGCTGTCGAACATCGCGTTGATGAACTGGGCCATGGCGGCAAAGCCCGCTGTCGGCACCGTCGCACCGGGCTCGCCGGAGAGTTGGGACAGGCCGCCCAGGGTCGATAGGCCGAACGCCACCGGGATGCCGCCGGTGCTGTTGAAATAATTGGTCAGCGCGTTGCCGACGTTTTGCTGATTTTGATCGAGGTCGCCGAAGGATCCCTGCGGGAATGTCAGTGCGAAATTGAGATAGACGTTGTTGGTATCGTAGCTCAGGCTTGAGACGAAGCTGGACGGCAGGTTGGTACTGACCGACGAATTGAACCTGCCGGTGAAACCGCCGGTGGCGTTGACGATGGTGTATTGCTTGTTGACGTTGGTGCCGGCCGCGACGTTCGTGGTGACGGCCGCGCCGCCGAGCGTCGCGGTGCCGCTGACATTGGTGCGGTCGGCGCCCGCCGAGGAAACTTCGACAGCGTAAGTCGACCCGGTAATGAACTGCAGATTGCCGGCGACATTCATCGTGCCGACCGAATTGCCCGGCGCCAGTGTGCCGCCGGCCCTGATCTGGGTGTCCGGCACGAAGCCGGTGCCGCCCAGTGTGCCGCCGCTATTTACGATGACGCGGTTCGACGTTCGGATGTCGCCATTGACGGTCAGCGTGCCGGCATTGACGGTAGTATCGCCGGTGTAACCGTGGGTCGCCGTGAGCACCGTATTGCCGGTGCCGTTCTGGAGTACATCGCCGATGTTGGAAATGACGCCGTTGAAGGTGTAGGTATTCGAGCGATTAAAGATCAGCCTGTTTTCGTTCACGATGTCGCCGACGACCGAGCCGGTCGTGCCGCCGTCACCGAGCTGCAGCGTCACGCAAAAGCAGACTGTGGTGCCGCCGGTGTATGTGTTGTCGCCGGAGAGGATCATGGTGGCGTTACCACCAGTCGTATTGAACGACACTGGATGCGAACCGCTGATCACGCCGGAGAAAGTATTGGTCGTGCCGCCGGTGCTGAAGACCGACAGCGCGTTCGCACCGGTCGTGCCGGTCATCACCGAACCGCCGCCATTAAGATTGACGAGCACCTGCTGAACGGAGTCGTTGAAATCGAGAGTCGCGCCGGAATTGACCGTTGTCCGCCGCACGCCCGCCGTCAGGTTGAACAACTGATCCTGAAAATCCCGCAACGTGCCGCCGGCGACGACCAATTCGGACGTCGGGGCGATATCCAGGAAGCTCAAATTCGATGACGCGCCGACCCGGACGACGCCGGTGTCGGTCGCCGAACCGAATTGCGCGACTGAATTAACGCCGAAGATCAGGCGGGCGTTCTGGTTACCGGTCGTGTTCGGATCGCCGCCGATCGTGAGCACGGTGCCGGCGGCCGCCGCGAGTGTGCTGGTCTTGCCGGCATTGAACGTCACATCCTTGGCCAGCGAACCTGTAACCGCGCCGACGAGCTTGCCGCCATCGAGCGTGATGCCGCCGCTGCCGGCGGCGTCGAACAGGTTGTTGGTGTCGACGTGATTGAGAGCAACGGTACCGGCCGAGATCGTGGTGCCGCCGCTGTAGGTGTTCACGCCGGACAGCGTCAGCGCGCCGGCACCGTCATGCGAGATCGAACCGGTGCCGGTGATGACGTTCGTCAGATTGTACGAACCGGCCTGGTTGAAAGAAATATTGCCGCCGGCAATCGAAACATTTCCGGTGAGGCTGCCGCCGTTCAGTGTCAACGTGTTGGCGCCGCCGGTGAAGGCGATCGCGTTGGCGCGCGTGAAGCCGTCGCTGCTGAGGCCGCCGCTGATCGAGCCGCTGTTGACGATCGTCAGATTCCCGCCGGCGACCCCGGCGCCTGCGAGCCCCGCCGTGCCGCCACCGCCGCCGCCGGAACTGGTGCCGCTGCCGCCGCCGGCACCGCCGGTAACAGTGCCGGAGTTGTTGAGCATACTCGTGCCAGTGAAAAAGACCCCGGTGCCACCGTTGGCACCACTGCCGCCGGTACCATTGCTGGCGTTGCCGCCGTCGCCGCCGGTGCCGCCGGTGATGTTGGATGAGTTATTGACCGAGCCGCCGCCGGTCAGAAATATCCCGTGTCCGCCGTCTCCGCCGCTGCCGCCGAAACCACCCGAGCCGCTCTCCGCCCCGCCGACCCCGCCATTCCCCGCGCCGATGGTGTTGTTGTTCGTATAGACAAGCCCACTGCCATCGACCACGACGCCATAGCCGCCGGCCCCGCCGCCACCGCCGCCGCGGTTATTTGCGACGGCATTGCCGCCGCGGCCGCCACGGCCCCCGGTAATCGCCCCCGAATTGGTCGTATCCGTGGTCACCAGGTCGCCATGACCGCCGCCGCCGCCGCCGCCGCCGCTATTGCCACTGCTGCCGTTGGTGCCGCCGGTCCCCTGGTCGCCGAAGCCGAGCCCGCCTTGGCCGCCCGAAATGACGCCGCCGCCCGCGTCGCCGCCAGCGCCGCCTAGGGTTCCGGCGCCGCCGCCGCCACCGCCGCCGAATGGGCTACCAAACGCTCCATTGCCGCCATTGCCGCCAGTGCCCGTCGCAGAACTTGTGCCGCCGCTTGAGGCGGTCCGGCCACCGGCGCCGCCCAGTGTCGCCTGCGCCATGGCGGGTAGGCTTCCCGCAGCGATGAGGGCCGACGACGCCAGCAAGGCCGCGCGCAATGTTTTGCCCACCGCGCGACGCGCCCGAAACGACCCCAACCCCGCCGACATATTCCTAACGCCCTACGTGTATCCGGAAACTATGAAACTATCGGTTTAGATCGGGCCGGGCAATTCTCCGGCGGGACAATTGCCGGAATATGATGGACAGGTGACGAAAAAAGCACATTTATTCCCGGCCGGCGTTTGACGGCGGTTTACCCGCCTGTTGCCGCTAAACGGCAGCGTCCAGCAACATGGCGCCGAACAAAATCAAACCGGCATCGCGGTTGGATTTAAACAGCATCAGGCAGTGCGCGGAATCGTCGATCCTGATCTGGATGACTTGCCACACCAGATGCGCCGCGAAGGCGACCAGGCCGACGATAAAAATGACACCGCCGCCAGCCATCAGTCCGGCCGCACCGATGAGCACCACCGCAGCGGCGTAGAATTTGGTCAGCATCGCCGGGGTGCGTTCGCCGAACAGCAGCGCGGTCGACTTGATGCCGATCAGGCTGTCGTCGTCGCGGTCCTGATGCGCGTAAATGGTATCGTAGCCGATCACCCAGGCGATCGACCCGGCGTAGAGCACCAGTGCCGGCCAGCCCATTTCGCCGAACGCCGCGGGCCATCCCATCAACGCGCCCCACGAGAACGCAAGTCCGAGCCCGATCTGCGGCCAGTACGTGAAGCGCTTGAGGAACGGATAGATCGCGACCACGCCCAGCGAGGCGATGCCGGTGATAATCGTGAAGCGGTTGAACTGGATCAGCACCAGCAAGCCGATCAGCGCCTGCGCCAGCATGAAGATGGTGGCTTGCGTGACCGTGACTTGCTTGGACGGGATCGGCCGCGAACGTGTGCGCTCGACCTTGGCGTCGAGATCGCGGTCGACCAGATCGTTCCAGGTACAGCCGGCGCCGCGCATCGCGAAGGCGCCGATGAAGAAAAGCGCGATGTGCCACAGGCTCGGAAAATGATCGGCGCGCATGCCGGTCAAGCCGACGGACCACCAGCACGGTATCAGCAGCAGCCATGAGCCGATCGGGCGGTCGAGCCGGGCGAGCCGCAGATAGGGGCGGGTGAAAGCGGGCGCGAGACCGTCGACCCAGTTGCCGGTCGAGTCGGCGACACGCAAATTATCAGTCACTTGTTATCAGTCACTTTATCAGTCACTTGCGCTGTCGGTCATTTGCCGCCGAGCGGGGTGCCGGTCAGGGTGTCATAGGTGCCACGGCCGGTGCGGATATTGCTGATGTCGGGAACGGTGCTGGAGCCGAGCGCGTCACTCAGGCTCGGCCCTTGAGGACGAGCCGGCGCGGCAGCAACGCGGCACACCCTGGTGCGGATTTCGCTGGTCTTGGCGTGCTGCTGCTTCAGGTTGGCCACGATCTCCGGCGGAATGCCGCAGGCGGCCGCGTTGTCGGCGGCGTATTTGATTAGCTTCGCTTCCGCGGCGGAAAAAGTGTTGAACAGTGAGCAGGCTTCTTTCGGGTCCGCCTTGCGCTTGCTGGCCTCGCTGATGGCGCCGGCTTTTTTTTGCGCGTCGTCGCGCAGCTTGCCAAACGCAGCCACACATGGCGGCGTCTGCTGCGGGGCATCCCAAGGTGATGCTGCGGACGGCGTCTGCTGCGGTTGGGCCTGCGGCCACTGCGCCGCGGCCGACTGTACGGCGGCGGCATGCATGAATGCCGCGAGAATTAATGACGAGCAGAACCTAATCAAAGGCGAATCCTCTCCACGTTCCCCAGCCTATTATAGAGGCGATTAGCCGGAGAGTGCTCTATAACAACCCGCCGAATACGTCGGGAAGGCGGCAAAAAGCCCAGATTTCTCGCCAAATGACGCCTTAACGCTTACCCCCATGGTTGCCATGCCGCCCCACACCGATTTTCGCACCCCCCGCCTCTATGTCGAATCGGCGCTGGCCGATGGAACCGAGTTGCCGCTCGACCGCGATCAGGCCAACTATCTGGTCAACGTGCTGCGGCTGACCAAAGGCGACAATGTGTTGCTGTTCAACGGCCGCGACGGCGAATGGCAGGCTGCCCTCACCGGAACTGGCAAACGGTCTCTGTCGGCCGCGGTAAGCGAGCAAAAGCGGCAGCAGCCTGAGCCGAACGATTTGCAATTCCTGTTCGCTCCGCTCAAGCACGCCCGGCTCGATTACCTGGTGCAGAAGGCGGTCGAGATGGGCGCGTCGTGCCTTCAGCCGGTACTGACCAAGCACACCCAGGTCGCGCGGCTTAACCTCGACCGCATGCGCGCCAACGTCATCGAGGCCGCGCAGCAATGCGGCGTGCTGTCTTTGCCTGAGGTCTGCGAGCCGGTGGCGTTCAAGACCATCGCGGGCAGCATCGACGCTGGCCGCTTACTGGTGTTTTGCGATGAGGAGGCCGAGGTCAAGGATCCGGTGGCGGCGCTGGCGAAAGCGCGTCCGACCGGGCAGGCACTGTTGCCGGCCGAAACCGCGCGACAGGCAACGCCGCTCGCGGTGCTGATCGGGCCGGAAGGCGGATTTTCCGAGGAGGAACGCGAGGCGCTCGGCAAGCGGCCGAACGTGGTGCGGATTGCGCTCGGCCCAAGAATCCTGCGTGCCGATACGGCCGCGGTGGCGGCGCTGGCGCTGGTTCAAACCGTGTTGGGGGATTGGCGCAGCTAGCGCTGAAAACGCATGATCCCGAAAAGTGGGAACCGGTTTTCGGTTAAGATCATGCACCGATAAGAAAAAGATTTCGGCGCGGTTGCCGGCAAACGGCCGGCAACCAACGCCGTGAACGCAACCGAAAAAAACCTGGACGCTACCTACATCAGCGGCGTTACGCCCGAACGCCACGTGGACCGCTGAAACTCATTTCGATCGACCGGCCGAGGTCGATCGCACGCGACAAATCATCGGCGGTACGCAACCGATGCAACCACAACCGTACGCGACTCGCAGGGAAATGATGCAGCGCCGCAAACTGACTCACGAGTCATTTCGGTAGGTGAGCGCCGTAAAGCTGTGCACGAATCGGCTGCATTGGAAAAAACCTGTGATAAAGTCCGGGAGGTTTTCCGGATGCGCATGATTATTGCCGGGAACCGGTCGGCCGTTTCTGAGATCATGCGCCGTAGGAGTTGGTGGATGCGTAAGTTCGGTGTCCGGTTCGCTCTCGTTGTCGTTTTGACCGCCATGAACGCGATGGCGCCAGCCCAAGCGGCGAGCTGGCTGGAAAAAGGCATCTATCTGAGCGGCCCGCGTTATGACGGCGATCTGCCGGCCTGCGAGGCGGGCCTTGGCACCATCGCATCGCGTTTCGCCACCAAGGAAAGACGGTTCTGGAATTCCAACTTGGAAATCTTGAATTTCGAGCGGGTGCGTGAAGTCGCCTATCGGCCTTGGGCCGCTGGCACGATCCCGCGCCGTTTCTGCACGGCGGTGGCACTCGTCAGCGACGGCAAAAAGCGCGCCGTGAATTACTGGATTGGCGAGGATACGTCAGAGATTGGATGGTCGTGGGGCGTCGAGTTCTGCGTTGTCGGGCTCGACCGCAATTGGGCCTATAATCCGCGCTGCAAGATGGCGCGGCCCTGATTTTCTTGAACTGGAGGGCTGCAACTCTTTCCGCGTTGTCGTTTGGCCCGTAAGCCAGTCGACGTTTTGCGAATTTCCCCAGCGCGCCACGTTTTGTTCTTGAAATGTTCTCATTTGGGTGGTATGATTTTCTGGAACTCTTAAATTACGTCAATTTACGTTTTGTTCTCTGTGTCAGGGGCACGCATGTTCGGTCCGCGCATTCGACAGGTGGTCGGCACCGCCGCCGTTACCTTCAGCTTCCTGTTCCTGTTCGCCGTCGTGGCATTCGGCCAGCCGGCGCGTAACGCCACCCAGGATCCCCGGCAGAATGCGCCGGGTCAGTTCGATTTCTATGTCCTCGCGCTCTCCTGGTCGCCGTCTTACTGCGAGGCCTCGCAGGAACGGGCGCCAAACCGGGCGCCGGACCAGCAATGCGGCGGGCGGCCATTTTCCTTCGTGGTGCATGGCCTGTGGCCGCAATACGAGCGGGGCTTCCCGGCGTTCTGCCAAGTGCCGGCGCCGCGGCTCGACCGCAATATTATCGGTAGCATGCTCGACCTGATGCCGAGCCCGCGGCTGATTTTCCATGAATGGGACCGCCACGGCACCTGTTCGGGGCTCTCGGGCCACGCTTATTTCGAAGCCGTTCGCAAAGCGCGCGCGGTGGTGAAAATCCCTTCGCCCTATTTCGATCTCGACAAGCCAATCGTGGTGACGCCGGACGAGGTCACCGACGCGTTTATCAAAGCAAACCCCGGATTGTCGCGCGCCGCCATCGCGATCGCCTGCGACAGCAAGCGGCTGAGCGAAGTGCGCGTGTGCATGAACAAGGATTATTCTTTCCGGGACTGCGCCGAGGTGACGCGCCGCAGTTGCCGCCGCGACAAGATCGCAATGCCGGCGGTGCGCGGCGGATAATCGCCGCCGGGTAAAATTTAAGACGTGAAAGATTTTTCGTCATCTCGAAGAAATTTAGCCGCAATTCCGATCCGATGTTTTCAAGAAATTTATGGCCGGCAACCGTTGCGCCGAAGCCAGCTTATTCGTCAGCCGATCAGACCTTGAGTCTGCGACTGCATTAAGCCGTCACTAACGATGGCCGAGGCCGGTATGGGATAACCGGCGTGTGACGCGAATTGGCGCAAGAATCCCGCAACGAAATTCCGTAAGTCTTTCATCCGCGATGTAATAGTGCGGGGGAAACGCGGCCATGAATCGTATCAAGGACTATGGAAGTTTTGCTGCCTGGTTCGCGGGGCTCGGCTACATCGTGTTGTGGCCGGTGACGGCGGCCGATTTCGGCGGCAAGCCGTTCGGCGCCTCGATGTTCTGTCGCGACAGCTCGCTCGCGTTGCTGGATTTGCTGTGCAATTCGGAGCGCCTGCTCAAGATGCCGTCGGGATTGCATGCACTCGGGTTCATGTCGGCGGCATTCGTCACCACGCGGCTATTGTGGTCCGGCATCCAGCGTTCGCGCCGCGGCGCGCCAGTAAAGCTCGCGCCTCCGTTGGCGGGACAAATGGACGTGCCGCCGCCGCCGCGAAGACCGCCACCACTGCGGCACACCGTCAAACCGCGGACGCATTTCGGCTTGCGCGGCGTCCAGCATTGACTTGCGCGAAAAGATCATGCCTCGCATCAAGATGATGTGGCATAAGCATCCGCAATAGGCCGATTGCGGCGGAGCTTAGAACTGACCCGTGAATTATCGTCACGCTTTTCATGCCGGAAGTTTTGCCGATGTGGTCAAGCACGCGGTGCTTTGCCGCATTCTCGATTATTTGCGCACGAAGGAATCGCCGTTCCGCGTGATCGACACCCATGCCGGCGCGGGTCTTTACGATCTGACCGGGCCGGAAGCGAGCCGCGGCGGCGAATGGCACGACGGCATCGAGCGGCTAATGGCGGCGCAGCTTCCGGCTTCGGCCGCGGCGCTGCTCGCGCCTTATCTCGACGTGATCGGCGCGCTCAACGAAAAGGGGCGGCTGAAGATATATCCAGGTTCGCCGGCGTTCACGCGCGCCTGGCTGCGTCCGCAAGACCGGCTGATTGCCTGCGAGCTTGAACCGAAAGCGGCCGTCGCACTCAGCCACAATCTGCGCGGCGATACACGCATCAAGACGCTCGATATCGATGGCTGGACCGCGCTGTCGGCCTATGTGCCGCCGCCGGAACGCCGCGGCCTGGTGCTGGTCGATCCGCCGTTCGAGCAGGACAGCGATTTCTATCAGCTATCCAATAGTTTAGGCATTGCGCACCGCAAATGGGCGACCGGCATCTATGCGCTCTGGTATCCGATCAAAGGCCGCCCCGAACCCGACGCGCTCGCCAAAAACATCCGTCGGCTTGGAATCCCCAAGGTCCTGCGGGCCGAACTCACGGTCGCTTCCCTCAGCGATCCCAGCCGCCTGAACGGCTGCGGCTTGATCCTGGTCAACCCGCCCTGGACGCTCGAAGCCGAGTTATCGACCCTGCTGCCAGTGCTGGCCGGATTGTTCGGGCGCGACGGCAAAGGCGGTTTCAACCTCGATTGGCTCGCCGGCGAGGCCTAGCCATAGAACCGCAGTTGGTGTGTAGTTCCATCATTGGCAGTGACGTTCCGTCTCCGCCGTTTGCGGAGACCGGCGGAGTGACAGAGGCCGGTTGAGGCCGAAGCTTTCCCCGAATGCGAATGTCCCGCCGAGCCGCCGTGTCGTGGGGCCGGTGGCGGAGCAGCGGGGAGAGGAGTTTTCCCGATGGCGCAGACTGGCGTTGTGAAGTTCTTCAATGGAGAGCGTGGCTACGGCTTTGTGAAACCCGACGATGGTGGACGCGATGTGTTCGTGCACATTACCGCGGTCGAGCAGGCAGGGCTGAAGAATCTGAACGAGGGGCAGAAGATCAGTTTCGATGTCGAGCCGGACAAGAAGGGCAAAGGCCCCAAGGCCGTCAACCTGGTCGTTACCGGCTAGCGTTCGCGTGTGATGCGTCGCTGAGACTGCGTCTGCGTTCGGCGCGCCGTTGGCGTGGGGCCGCATTTTTTTAAGTTGGATATGCAGCGTTGGCGGGCTATGCATCCCGCCCCTCCTGCAAGGAAGCCTATTGCCATGATGATCCTGCGTTCCGGCCCCGCGTCGCCCTTCGCCCGTAAGGTGCGCATCGCGGCCAGCCTGCTCGGCCTGTCGTCCAAGATCGAACTTCGCCCGGTCGATCTCGAAGATCCGGCCGACAGCATCCGCGTGCAGAATCCGATCGGAAAAATCCCGGTGCTGGTTCTCGAAGACGGCACCGCTTATTACGACTCGCGCGTGATCGTCGAATATCTGGACGACCTCGCCGGCGGCGGACGCGTCATTCCAAAGAGAGGCCCGGCGCGTTTCGAAACGCTGCGGCTACAGGCCCTGTGCGACGGCATTCTCGATGCCTGCCTGATGCTGGTCTATGAAGGCCGCTACCGGCCGCCGGAAAAGGCGGTGCAGGCCTGGGTCGACCGCCAGAGCGATAAAATCGCACGCGGCATGAAAGCGCTGGAAGCGGCGCCGCCGAAAATCGACGCTGTGCCCGACGTCGGACAGATCGGGCTCGCCTGCCTGCTCGGCTATCGCGATCTGCGTTTCGCCGGCACCTGGCGCAAGGAATATCCGCGGCTGGTGGAATGGCACGACAAGTTCGCGGCGCAAGTACCGGCTTTCGAAGAGACGAAGGTCAAAGCTTAAACACGGATCGTCGAAGAACGAAAAGCCCCGGAGCGAACTCCGGGGCTTTTGCTTTTAATTATCGCTTTGCTTAGAAGCGATAGTTCAGACCGGCGCGCACGATATCGGAACGATAGCTCGCGGTGGTGCCCAACGCGGCGTCGGCGCGGCCGAGATCGATGTGGAGATATTCGATCTTCGCGGTCCACGGTCCGGCGATCGCAGCTTCGAGGCCGGCGCCGACGGTCCAGCCGCCCTTGGTGTCGCTCGAATCGAAGCCAGCCACGGAGGCCTTCACGCCGCCGTATGCGAAGCCGCCGGTGACGTAAGGCATCCAGCGATCCATCGCGTAGCCGAGGCGAACGCGTGTGGTGCCGAGCCAGTTGTTGCGGGTCGAGCAATTGAGGCCGACGCCGCAGCCCGCGCTGCCGCTGATGTTGGCAAAGGCCAGATCGGTTTCGAGGCCGTAGACCAACGGACCGGACTGCCAGTTGTAGCCGAGCGTGCCGCCGATCAGGCCGCCGTTAAGGCGCGCCGAGCCGCCGATCGAGTAATCGGAACGGCCCCAGCCGCCACCGCCCTGGATACCGATGTAGGGGCCGGTCCAGTTATAGACGGGGGAGATGTATTCCACTGCTTTGGTTGGCATCACCGCGCGACGTTGAATGTCTGCCGCGGATGCCGAAGCGACACCCAGCGCGAGAAGACCGACGCTGGCGAGAAGAAGATTTTTCATGACGCACCTCATTGCCGTTGACTGAAAAGGAAACCAACATTGGACGGCAAGGAACGCCGCCCCCGATTACCCAAACAACGCCGCCCTAAAGACAACGTTCCCGCCACATTTCGCGAAGTGGCTCGGTGTGATGAATCGGCAACAGAAAGTTCCACGAACGAAAAAAGCCCCGGACCGAAGTCCGGGGCTTGATCCATTAGGCTGGTATCGGATTAGAAGCGGTAGTTGATACCCGCGCGCACCAGACTGGTGGTGAAGCGGGTGTCCGATCCGAGAACCGCGCTGCCACGGCCGAGATCGGCGTACAGGTACTCGACCTTCGCGGTCCACGGACCCGAAAGAGCTGCTTCGAGACCGCCGCCGATGGCGTAACCAGCCTTCGTGGTCGTTGTTGAGCCGACGCCCGCAACCGAGCTCTTGATGTCGCCGACGGCCAGACCGCCGGTCACGAACGGCATGAAGCGGTCGAATGCGTAGCCGACGCGACCGCGCGCGGTGCCGAGCCAGGAGTTGTGGGTTTCGCAGCTAAAGCCAGCGCCGCAGACCGAACTGCCGCGGTTGTTGCTCCAGTCGATGTCGCCTTCGAGGCCGAACACCGCCTGGCCCATTTGATAGTTGTAGCCGAGTGTGCCGCCGATGACGCCGCCGGAGGTACGGAAACTGCCGGCCGCGAATGGCGCCGAGGTGTCCGAACGGCCCCAAGCGCCGCCGCCGTTGATACCGATATAGCCACCGGTCCAGTTGTAGGCCTGCATATAGGGGATGGCCTTCGTCGGCATCGCCTGGCGGCGCTGAATATCCGCCGCGTTCGCCGCACCCATCGTCGTCACTACAGCAAGCGCACCGATGCTCGCCAGAACCAAACGCTTCATCATTAAACCTCCGTACAAAGGATAGCCCCCAATTGAGCGGCACAGTATTCGTTATTGATGAAGCGTCTAGTGCATAAAAGCCACACGGCACAGTAAGTTGACGAAAGTATTGCCTTACTTGAGTCGATGAATTGCCACGTTGTTGCCGTGATCTAATCTGTCGGCTGTATAAAACGCGGTGAATAAATACTTACAGGTTAATCCGGGGGCCTGGACTTACGTCTGAGCGGTGCAAAACGAAAAACCCCGGGCCGAAGCCCGGGGTTTTCCTCGCCACGTGTGAGGCGAAGTCGCTCAGAAGTGGTAGTTCAAGCCGACGCGAATAATGTTGGTGTGGAACGCGTTGCTCGTGCCGGTGATCGTGTAGGTGCGGCTGCCGAGATCCATGTAGAGGTACTCGACCTTCGCCGACCAGTTCTGCGAAATGCCCATTTCGCCACCGAAGCCGGCGGTCCAGCCGAGCTGGGTGCGGCTTTCGCTCAGGAACGCGTTTTCGGCTTTGACGCTGCCGTAAGCAAGACCGCCAGTGAGATAGAGCAGGAAGTTGTTGTAGGCGAAGCCGCCGCGGCCGCGCAGCGTACCGAACCAGGGGTTCGAGAATTTGAACGGGGCGAAAGTGTCGTCCGCGCCGCTCAACTGAAGATCGGTTTCAGCGCCGAACACGAACTGGCCGCTCTGCCAGTTGTAACCGCCCTGTACGCCGCCCTGGATGCCACTCGGCGAGACGTTGGAGTTGGTGATCTTGCCCCAGTTGTAACCGAGGTTCACGCCGACATAGCCGCCGGTCCAGTTAAAGGCGACGGGCGCCGGCGAATAAAACGGTGCGGAACTGCGGGGCATGTCGGCGGCAGTGGCCGCGCCGGACGCCATCAGCGCCACTGTCATTGCCAGGATCGTTTTCTTCATGTTCAAGCCCTCTCACAAACATTCCGCCGTAAGCAAAAGCCCGGCGTTTTTCGTGAGGGATTTATCGCGCCTTTTAAGTTAAACGGTTATGAATCGGTAAGGATGACCCCGCGTTATCCCTAAGGAACTGTTATAGAAAATCCGGCCGCGCGTAATTTATTCACTATGTCGCGTCAGCTTCCGTTTACTATAGGGAGCACTTTGCGCGCGCAGCGGTGCAGCAACACCAGAATGTGCCAAACAAAAACTTCATGACGCAAACCGATACCGAAAGAGCACCGCACACAGCGCTGATCACCGGCGGCGGCCGTCGCATCGGCCGCGCCATTGCGCTTGCGTTATCGCGCGCCGGTTACGCGGTGGTGCTGCATGCCAATCATTCGCGCGCCGATGCCGAGCAGCTTGCCGCCGAAATCATCGTAGCGGGCGGGCGCGCCAGCGTCGCGCTCGCCGATCTCGCCGATCACGATGCGGTGCGCGGGCTCGTTCCGGCCGCGAGCGCCTTCGGCCCGCTGACGCTGCTGGTCAACAATGCCGGCGTGTTCGAGCCGGACGACATCGAAAACCTGGGACGCGAAAATTTCGAGCGCGCGATGGCCGTGAATCTGGCGGCGCCGCTTTTTCTGATCCAGGCCTTCGCAGCGCAGGCACCGGCGGGCGCCAATGCCTCGATCGTCAACATTGTCGACCAGCGTGTGCTCAAGCCGACGCCGCGCTTTCTCTCTTACACCTTGAGCAAGACCGCGCTGCATACCGCGACCGTCGTGCTGGCGCAGGCTTTGGCGCCCAAAATGCGCGTCAACGCGGTGGCACCGGGGCCGGTGCTGCCGAGCCCGCGCCAGACGGATGAGCAGTTTTCTGCCCAGGCCGCCGCGGTGCCGCTGGGACGGGGGCCAGGGCCGGACGACATTGCCGCCGCGGTGCTGTATCTGGCGCAGGCGCAAAGCGTGACCGGCGTCACTATCGCGGTCGATGGCGGCCAGCACCTGGAATGGCGCACCGCCGGTAGCGATATCGCAGAGTAGTGCATGATCCCGAAAAAGTGGGAACCGGTTTTCGGACAAGATCATGCGCAAATAAGTATTATCTAAGCGTCATCCCATGAGCGGCAGCAAAAAGGACATCGACCCGGCGAGCGAGCTTCGTGAAGACGAAGAAGAATCCTCGCTGCCCGAACTGGATTTGAACGAGGCGCCTTCCGGCACGCTGGCCGCCGGCCGCTCGGCGATCGCGCGTTTCGTCAAGCACGCGCCGTTGGCGCCCGGCGTCTACCGCATGATCGACGCCAAGGGCGACGTGCTCTACGTCGGCAAGGCCAAGAACATCAAGAAGCGCGTGACGGCCTATACAAGGCCCGTCGGTCATGACGGCCGCATCACCCGGATGATCGCGGCGACGGTGACGATGGAATTCGTCTCGACCGCGACCGAGACAGAAGCGCTGCTGCTGGAAGCCAACCTGATCAAGCGGCTGCGGCCGCGCTTCAACGTGCTGCTGCGCGACGACAAGTCGTTTCCTTATATCCTGATCACCTCCGACCACTGGGCGCCGCAGATCCTCAAGCATCGCGGCGCGCGCACGCGCAAGGGACATTATTACGGGCCGTTCGCCAATGCCGGCGCGGTCAACCGCACCATCAATGCGTTGCAGCGGGCGTTCCTGTTGCGCTCCTGCTCGGATTCGTTTTTCGAGGCGCGCACGCGGCCGTGTCTGCTCCATCAGATCAAACGCTGCTCGGCGCCCTGCACCCAGGAGATCGACTTTCCCGGTTATTCCGAACTGGTGCGCGAAGCCAATGAGTTTCTCTCCGGCCGCAGCCGCGAGGTTCAGAAGGAACTCGCTGCCGAAATGGACACCGCCTCGAACGCGCTCGATTTCGAACGCGCGGCGATCTATCGCGACCGGCTGGCGGCGTTCTCTGCGATCCAGTCGCACCAGGGCATCAACCCGCGCAGCGTCGAGGAAGCCGACGTGTTCGCGCTGCATCAGGCTGGCGGCTACAATTGCGTCGAGGTGTTCTTCTTCCGCACCGGGCAGAACTGGGGCAACCGCGCCTATTTCCCGAAGGCCGACCGCACGTTGGGGCCGGCCGAAGTGCTCGGCGCCTTCATGGCGCAATTCTACGACGACAAGCCGGCGCCGAAGCTGGCGCTGGTGTCACATGAATTCGAGGAACGCGAATTGCTCGCCGCGGCGCTCAGCACCAAGACCGGCCGCAAGGTCGAGGTCAGCGTACCGCAACGCGGCGAGCGCAAGGAACTGGTACAGCATGCGCTGGCCAATGCGCGCGAGGCGCTGGCGCGCAAGCTCGCCGACACATCGTCGCAACAGCGGCTGCTCAAGGCGCTGACCGAAATATTTCAGTTGCCGCGCGAGCCACGCCGCATCGAAGTGTACGATAACAGCCACATCGCCGGCACCAATGCCGTTGGCGCCATGGTTGTGGCGGGGCCGGAAGGCTTTAGCAAGAACCAGTATCGCAAGTTCAACATCCGCTCGACTGAACTCACCCCGGGTGACGACTACGGCATGATGCGCGAGGTGTTGCAGCGGCGCTTCAAGCGTCTGCTGGAGGAAAACCCGCGCGAAGCGACGGAGCCGCTGGTCGCCTTACCCTCTCCTACAGGGGGAGAGGGTGACGAAGCACCCATACCTCCAGAACTCGCGGAAGAGATCGACTTCGACGGCTCCGATGCGATTTGGCCCGACCTGATTTTGATCGACGGCGGGCAGGGCCAGCTCAAGGTAGCGACGGAGGTGTTGGCCGGATTGGGGCTGCATTATCTCCCGGTCGTCTCGATCGCCAAGGGGCCGGACCGCGACGCGGGCCGCGAGACCTTCTTCATGCCGGGCCGCACGCCGTTCAAGCTGCCGCCGCGCGATCCTTTGCTGTATTTTGTGGAACGGCTGCGCGACGAAGCCCACCGCTTCGCCATCGGCTCGCATCGGGCGCGCCGTAAGAAGGACATCCGCGAGGCAGGCTTGCAGGAAATCGCCGGCGTCGGACCGACCCGGAAACGGGCTCTGCTGCGGCATTTTGGCACTGTAAAAGCGATCGAGCGGGCGTCTTTATCAGACCTCGCCCACGTCGCCGGAATTAATGCGGAAACTGCGCGAAAGATATATGAATTCTTCCACGAGTCAGCGGGCAGTTAGCAGGGAACGGCGATGATCATCAAAACGCAGGAAGACGTCACGCCGATCGTGGTCGACGCCTACAAGAACATCGACGATGCGCGCCTGCGCGACATCGTCGTCTCGCTGATCAAACACCTGCACGACTTCGCCCGCGATGTGCATCTGACCGAGGAAGAGTTTCAGGCGGGTACGCAGATCATCGCCAAGATGGGTCAGATGAGCAACGCCACACACAATGAGGTGGTGCTGATGTCGGGCTCGCTCGGCTTCTCGGCGCTCGTCTGCCTGCTCAACAACGGCAACAACGGTCAGACCGAGACGACGGCCAATCTGCTCGGCCCGTTTTGGCGGCTGAATTCGCCGCGCACCGAAAACGGCGGCTCTATCATCCGTTCGCCGACACCGGGGCCGGCGCTGTTTGTCGACTGCACGGTAAAGGACATCAAGGACAACCCGATTGCCGGCGCGGAGGTCGACATCTGGCATTCATCGCCCGAGGGCTTGTACGAGCAGCAGGATGCCCAACAGGCTGACATGAACCTGCGCGGCAAGTTCATGACCGATGGTCATGGTTACTTCGGCTTCCGCAGCGTCAAGCCGGCCGGCTACCCGATCCCGATCGACGGCCCGGTCGGTGACTTGCTTCGCGTGGCCCACCGGCACAATTTCCGGCCGGCGCATCTACACTTCCTGATCCTGAAGGAAGGTTTTAAGACGCTGATCTCGCAAATCTACACCCCTGACGACGAAAAGCTGGAAACCGATGCGCAATTTGGGGTTACTCGTGCCCTAATTGGTGACTATGTGCGTCATGATGGACCGTCGCCCGCTGGCGAAACCGGCGAATGGTATTCGCTGGATCAGACTTTCGTTATGGAAGCTGGCGTGAGCAAGCTGCCGCGCGCGCCCATTCAGTAGTCCCGGTGTAATGACCGGGGATCGCAGTCCGCGGGCGATTGACCTTGCCGCGGCAGGATGATCCTTTGTCGCCCATGAATCCTGCCAAGTCCGGACGATTACCAGCGCATCCGCTCGCGCTGCCAAACATTTTGACCTATGCGCGCATCGCCGCCGTTCCGGTGGTGGTGGGGCTGATGTATTGGCAAGGCATTCTCGGCGGCGAATTGTGGTTTCGGTGGCTGGCGCTGGCGATCTTCATTGCGGCGGGCGTCACCGACATTCTCGACGGTTATTTCGCCCGCATGTGGGGCCAGCAATCCTCGCTCGGCCGCATGCTCGATCCGATCGCCGACAAATTGCTAGTGGCCTCCTGCCTGCTGATGCTGGCGGCCGATGGAACCATCCGCGGCTGGACGCTGCTCGCTGCGGTCATCATCCTGTGCCGCGAGATTCTGGTGTCGGGCCTGCGCGAATTTCTCGCCGATCTGCACGTCGGACTTCCGGTGACCAAGCTGGCAAAATGGAAGACCATGGGCCAACTGGTCGCCATCGGTTTTTTGATCGCGGGCGAGGCCGGCGAGCAAGTTCTGCCGCAGACCATCGAAATCGGCATTACGCTGATGTGGCTGGCTGCGATCGTGACGCTCTACACTGGCTGGGACTATCTGCGCGCCGGCCTGCGCTATATGATCGACTGATACGCGCATGATCCCGAAAAGTGGAACCCGGTTTTCGGACAAGATCATGTGCAGGACACCAACATGAAATTGCGCTACTTCGCCTGGGTGCGCGAGCGCGTCGGCAAAACCGAGGAAGACATCGAACTGCCAAGCGGCGTTGCCACGGTCGGCGAGCTGATGACGTGGCTGTCGTCGCGCGGCGAGGAATACGCCCACGCTTTCGCAAATCCCAATGTGATCCGCGCCGCCATCGACCGCACCCATGTCCGGCCGCAGACGGCGATCGGAACGGCCTCGGAAATCGCCTTTTTCCCGCCAATGACGGGCGGATAGCGTCGCGCACGGCGGCGGAGTATATTCCCGCCATGACTGCCATCGTCCGAATCCAGAGCGAGCCGTTCGACGCCGCCACTGAAGCCAAAAAGCTGAGCGGCGACCGCACCGATGTCGGCGCGCTGGTCACTTTCACCGGCATCTGCCGCGGCAATGAAGGCAACGAACCGATCGCCGCGCTCACGCTCGAGCATTATCCCGGCATGGCGGAAGCCGAGATCGAACGCCATGTCGCTGAGGCGGTTGCACGCTGGCCGCTTATTGGCGTTACCGTTATTCATCGCCACGGCCGCATTGCTCCGGGCGAAGACATCATGATGGTGGCGACGGCGTCGTCGCATCGCGAGGCGGCCTTCGCGGCGGCGGAATTTTTGATGGACTATCTCAAGACCCGCGCGCCATTCTGGAAGCAGGTCGAGAAGGCGGACGGAAAAATCTGGGTCGAGGCCAAGGCCACCGACGACGCCAAGGCCGAACGCTGGAAGGCAACATGATTCACATCGTGCTGGCGGCGGTGGCGGTGATTGCGCTCGGTGTCGATCAGTCGCCAGCGGCTCAAGTCGCATATTTCGAGGTAACGCGCGGTTCGCATCCGCACGACGTCGCGCCGGCGCCGGACGGCACGGTTTGGTACACCGCGCAGCATCAGGGCGCGCTCGGCATTCTCGATCCGAAGACGCGCAAGGTGACGCAGGTGCCGCTCGGGCCGAACGCCGCGCCGCATGGCGTCATCGTCGGACCGGACCGCGCCGCCTGGATTACTGAAAGCGGACAGAACGCAATCGCGCGCTTCGATCCCGCGACCAAAGCGGTGAAGCTGTTTTCGCTGCCGGCCGAATTTCCCAACGCCAATCTCAACACCGCAACCTTCGACCGCAAAGGTATTCTCTGGTTCACCGGCCAGAATGGCGTCTATGGTCGCGTCGACCCGGCAACCGGCAAGGTCGATGCCTGGAAAGCGCCGAAGGGCGTCGGCCCTTACGGCATCACCACGACACCGAACGGCGAGGTTTGGTACGCCTCGCTCGCCGGCGACCACATCGTGAAAATCGACACCGTGAGCGGCGACGCATTGATGGTTCAGCCGCCCAAGCCCGGCGTCGGCCCGCGCCGTATCTGGTCGGACTCCAAAGGCATGTTGTGGGTGAGTTTCTGGACCACAGGCGAAGTGGGGCGCTACGATCCGCTCAACAAAGCCTGGAGGGTGTGGGCGCTGCCGAAAAGCAAACAAGGCTGCTACGCGGTCTATGTCGACGACAAAGACAAAGTGTGGCTGACCGATTTCGTCGCCAACGCCATCGTGCGCTTCGATCCGGTAGCTGAGAAATTCGACAGTTTCCCAAGCGACCGCCGCAATGCCTCGGTACGCCAGATTCTCGGCAGGCCCGGCGAATTATGGGGCGCGGAGTCCGGCACCGATCGCCTCGTTGTCGTACGGGATTGACCGGGACCACTGCCACGCCACGATGATAGCCATGCCGAATGATTCAAACCTGAGCCGCCGCCAAATCCTGCAAATCCTCGCGGGCGGCGTCGCTATGACCGCTGCACTGGCTGCCGGTGTCTCGCCCGCCGAAGCGGCACGGGAAGCGCGGATCGGGAAACTGATCGAGGAAGCCAAAGCGCTGCCGACCGTGGCGCAGCGCGTCGATTTCATTGCCAGTGCGTTGCGCGGCACGCGCTATCGCGGTTACACGCTGATCGGCGGCCCGCGCCGCCGGGAGAAGTTCGTCGTGCGCGACGACGCCTTCGATTGCGTGACGTTTTGCGAAACCGTGTTGGCCGCCGCGATCGCGCGCGATCCCGGCGACTTCGAGACGCATCTGAGGACGATCCGCTATCATAACGGCGTGGTAGCCTGGCGCGAGCGCAACCATTATTTCTTCGAGTGGGGCCAGCACAATGTCGAGAACAAGATCTGTCGCTGGGTGGCGATGGATGGTTCGATAGACATTCAAAAAACCGTCAATGCGCAGCGCGGACTCGGCCGGCGCAAGTTTCCGATGACGGTGATCCCGCACGCCACGCTGCTGGCCAACAAGACGCAACTCGCGGCCGGCGACATCATCGGCTTCGTCACGCAGCGGAAGAATCTGGATTATTTCCACGTCGGCTTTGTCGCCTTCGGCAAAGACGGCGAGTTGCTGCTGCGGCACGCCTCGCAAAGCAAGCATCGCGTGCTCGACGAACGCATGGACAGATTTCTGAGCGCCAATCGCGTACGCTATGTCACGCTGCTGCGGCCGGAAGAGCCTGTCGCTTTCGCAACTGGGAAGGGCATCTAACGGGGGGAGCACATCATGACGTTTCGGTTGAGCTGGCTCGTAGCCTTGTTGACGCTTACGCTCATGCCTGCCGCGCAAGCTGCGGACGAGTGGAAAGTCTACCGCTATCCGGAATACGGATTTGCAGCAGAGTATCCGACCCCGCCAAAGCCGCAGGAAACGAAAATCGATCCGAAACGACTGATCCGCAACGCCCAATATTGGTCGGACCAGGGCGACGTCGCTTACGGCGTCAACGCGGCGCTGTTTCAGCGCAGCGTCATCAGCAGTTTGCCGCCGGACAAGCAAATTCAGAATGTGCTTGAAGGGGTGCGCGGCTCGCTCAAATGCTCGATCAAGAGCCAGCGCTTGATCACGTTTCCCGGCGGCACGGCGCGGGAAATTATTTTCGAGAAATGCCCGGCTCCAATGGTCGGCGCCAAGCAGCGCATCCTGATCGTCGGCGATTGGCTTTATCAACTGCTGGTTCTCGGCACCAAGCCGGGAGTACCGGAGAGCCCGAGCACCAAAAGGTTTTTGGAATCCTTCAGCCTGGTGGCGCAGTAGCGCTCAGGCCGCCGCGGCCTTGCCGAGGCCGTTCACTTCGGCGGTGTAGTCTTCCATCAGTGTCTTGGTGATGCCGCCTGGATTGAAATTCCACTTGGCGATCTCGGCCACCGCGGTGACTTCCGCCGCCGAGCCGGTAATGAAGCATTCGGAGAATTCCGTCAGCTCGTCGGGCAGGATGCGGCGCTCGATCACGTCGAAGCCGCGCTTCTTCGCCAGACCGATCACGGTCTGCCGGGTGATGCCGTCGAGGAAGCAGTCGGCCAGCGGCGTGTGGATCTTGCCGTCGCGCACAAAGAAGATATTGGCGCCGGTGCATTCGGCGACGCGGCCTTCCCAATCCAGCATCATGGCGTCGGCGTAACCTTTGCGCTCGGCCGCGTGCTTGGAGATGGTGCAGATCATATAGAGGCCGGCCGCCTTGGCGCGGCACGGCGCGGTCCTCGGATCGGGCCGGCGATAGTCGGCGAGGTCGAGGCGAATACCCTTGAGCCGTTGCTCGGGATCGAAATAGCTCGGCCATTCCCAGCTTGCGATTGCGAGGTGGATTTTATTGCTCTGCGCCGACACGCCCATCATCTCCGAACCGCGCCAGGCGATCGGGCGGACATAGGCTTCCTTACGCCCGTTCTTGTCGATCACCGCCTTCTTGGCGGCGTCGATCTCGGCGACCGAGTAGGGGATGTCGAAGTCGAGAATGTTGGCGGAGCGCTTCAGCCGCTCGGAATGTTCCGTCGACTTGAAGATACGGCCGCCATAGGCGCGCTCGCCTTCGAACACGGCGCTGGCATAATGCAGACCATGGCTGAGAACGTGAAGATTGGCGTCTGCCCAAGGCACGATTTTGCCGTCGTACCAGATGACCCCTTCGAGCCGGTCGTAAGATTGGGCAGCCATGGTTTCCTCCTGAAACTCTAAACTCGATTATCGGGGCCTTGCCGGCCGCTTCTGCCGTTGTGATGGCGCATTTTTAGCGCCACTTCCAACACTTTGCGTCGCAGGGCAACACCCGGTATGACAGGCACGAGTACGGCGAAGGGCCTGTCAGAGGTGCGCTCAAGCGGCTTGGATAGTGCCTTGGCGTACTATCCTTTCGTCCTTAGCAGTCTTTTTGTAACATAAAATCAAAATATGTCAACATGGCTGACATAAATATGAGTCCCAAAATGGCCGCTCCCGGCACGGGCATTCCGGAGCGTCCGGCGGCCACTAGCCCGCAGACCGGCACCGCGGCGCCGCCGACCTGGGACATCATCGAGTTGTTGTTCTTTGCCTATCGCGATTTCGTCGGCGATCCGGACGAGGTTTTGTCCAAGCTGACCTTCGGGCGCGCCCATCACCGGGTGCTGCATTTCGTCAACCGCAATCCCGGCATGAAGGTCGCCGACCTGCTCGAAATTCTCAACATCACCAAGCAGTCGCTCGGCCGCGTACTCAAGCAACTGGTCGACCAGGGCTTCGTGGTGCAGCGGGAAGGCGCGCAAGACCGCCGGCAGCGACTGCTGTTCGTGACGCCGAAAGGCGAGGCGCTGGCGCTCAAGCTCGCCGGCCTGCAGACCGCGCGCATCAACCGCGCCTTCGCCGAACTCGGGCCCGGCGCGCACGAAGCGGCGCGGCGTTTTCTCACCGCCATGATCGACGTCGACAATCGCGAGGGCGTGCTGCGCCAGATCGCGCGCGCCGACCATGCAAAGGCGCGGACCTAACGAGCGGGGAGGAGCATGATGACGCTGCCCGCTACGCTTTCCGACGATGCGCCGCATCTGCTGGTGGTCGACGATGACCGCCGCATCCGCGACCTGCTATCGCGCTTTCTCAGCGGCGAAGGCTACCGCGTCAGCACCGCCGAGTCGGCTGCCGACGCGCGGGCGAAGCTGCAGGGCCTCAGCTTCGATCTGCTGATCCTCGATGTCATGATGCCGGGCGAGAACGGCTTCGACTTCGCCAAGTCGCTGCGTGGCACCTCCAACGTTCCGATTCTGATGCTGACGGCGCGCGATGCAGCCGAGAGCCGCATCAAGGGCCTCGAGATGGGCGCCGACGATTATCTGTCGAAGCCTTTCGAGCCGCGCGAATTATCCTTGCGCATTGCCAGCATTCTCAAACGCGCGAAACCCGCCGCCGCGCCGCCGGCGGAGTCGGTGCGCTTCGGGCCGTTCGTCTATCATCTGGCGCGGGGCGAATTGCGCCGCGGCGAAGAAGCGATTCGCCTCACCGACCGCGAGCGCGAGATGTTGCGTATTCTGGCGGTGACGCCGGGCGAAACCGTGGCGCGCCTGGCGCTTGCCGGCAATGGCGAAACAGTCAGCGAGCGCGCCGTCGACGTGCAGGTCAACCGGCTGCGCCGCAAGATTGAGCGCGATCCTGCCAATCCGATGTTCGTGCAGACCGTACGCGGTATCGGCTACCGGCTGGTGACGACATGACCAGCCTCGACGCCGGCATCGCCACCATCCGCACCACGGTCGACCGGCTAATCCGCGCCTGGCAGTGGTACGACGCGATCCCGTGGGTGCGACGTATCCACGCTCAGCTTGCCCGCATTCCGGTCGGCTGGCGGCGTATGAGCCACTGGCTCAACACCGTGATGCCGAAAGGCCTTTATGCGCGCGCGCTGCTGATCATCATCGCGCCGATGGTGATCCTGCAATCGGTAATCGCCTTCGTGTTCATGGAGCGGCACTGGAACGTCGTCACGCAGCGGCTGTCGGCAGGTGTGGTGCAGGACATCGGCGCGCTGATCGATGTCTACTCGCGTTATCCGCAAGACGCCGACCAAGCGCAGATCCGGCGCATCGCGCAGGAGCGGCTGGGGCTGGTGGTCGATTTCCTGCCGATCACCGAAATGCCGCCGCCGGGGCCCAAGCCATTCTTTTCGCTGCTGGATCAGGCGCTTTCGGAAGAACTGCGCAAGCAGATCGCGCGGCCCTATTGGATCGATACCGTTGGCAAATCGTCGTTGGTCGAAATCCGCGTGCAGCTCGACAAGAACGTCATGCGGGTGTTCGCACGCCGCAACGCGGCCTATGCGTCGAATTCGGAAATTTTCCTGCTGTGGATGGTCGGTACCTCGACCGTGCTGCTGATCGTTGCGATCATCTTCTTGCGCAATCAGATCAAGCCGATCCTGAAACTCGCCGATGCCGCCGAGAGCTTCGGCAAGGGCCGCGACGCGCCGAACTTCCGCCCGCGCGGCGCGCGCGAGGTGCGGCGTGCGGCGGCCGCCTTTATCGAGATGAAGACGCGCATCGAGCGCGCCATCGAGCAGCGCACGGCGATGCTGGCCGGCGTCTCGCACGATCTGCGCACGGTGCTGACGCGGTTCAAGCTCGAACTGGCGCTGATCCCGGGAACGCCGGAAACCGAAGCGATGAAGAAAGACGTCGACGAGATGGCGCGTATGCTGGAGGCCTATCTTGCTTTCGCGCGCGGCGATCTCGGCGAGCAATCGGCGCCGACCGATATGGCGGCGTTCCTCGACGAACTGAAAGACGACGCCGAACGCCACGGCCACAAGACCACTGTCGTTTTTCACGGCACGCCGATCGTCACGGTGCGGCCGGCCGCGTTCAAGCGCTGTCTTAGTAATCTGGTGTCGAATGCCGCACGCTTTGCGCCGTCGATCGCGATCACCGGGCATCGCGATCATCGCTATCTGACGGTGACGATCGATGACGACGGTCCTGGTATTCCGGCGAATTTGCGCGAGGAAGTGTTCAAGCCGTTCCTGCGGCTCGACGATGCGCGCAATCAGGACGAGGGCGGCACGGGGTTGGGTCTGGCGATTGCGCGCGACATCGCGCGCTCGCATGGTGGCGACATCACGCTCGGCGACAGCCCGCTCGGCGGGTTGCGGGCGACGGTCCGCGTTCCCGTTTAAGCGGCTTCTGCTTTTTCGTCGCGCGCTCTGTCCCGGCGGCGCGGGCCGCGCATGATGCACGCCGGAATATTGCACAGATCACCGACAAAGCCGTCCCAACGCGCCGCGCTGGCCAGCCCACGATCGAGCGCTGCCATGGCGCGGTCATTGCCTTCCTCGTCGTCGCCGATCCACACGCTCATGACGCGCGTGAACATCAGCGCCGCGCCTTGCGCGCGCAACGCCCCGCGCGGACCTGACGCGCCGATGCCGGCGGCTTCCAACATCCATTTTTGCGAGCGCACCGCCATGGCGTTGAGCGCCAGCGCGAGGCCCGGATTGCGCCGCGCCGAGCGCATGATCGAGCGGACGGCGTCCTTGTGCGGCGCCAGCGCTTCGAGCCGTCGCATCAGCACGTCGAACAGCCGGTCGCGCGGCGTCTCTTCCGCCATATCGGTATCGCCACCGTCGAGCACCGCGCGGTCGACGTCCTTGATATGAGCGCCGAGTATTGCGAGGGTCGAGCCAAACTCGGCACGCAGATCCGACAGCTTGATGCCGGCGCGGCCGGCGACTTCGGCAAGACCGATGTCCTCGAAGGATTCCGTGGCCAGCAACTCCATCAGTGCGCCGATGGCCAAGTTGCGAGGATTGTCGCGGTTGGAACCGTCGCGCGGCGTGGCAGGGCGGGTCGGTGCTTTGCTTTGGGTTTTGTGCTTGCGGGCCATGACGAACTCCCTTGGGCTGATCGGATGCCTTAATCTAGGTCCGCAAAGGCGCCGGTTCTAGGGCGGGAAGGTGCTTCAGCCTGCCAATTGTCGTGACCTTGCCGTCGCTGCCGCGATGGCTTTGGTAAGAATTTCATCAAACCCGCCCGGACCCATCAGCACTTCGAGCGCCGCGGCGGTGGTGCCACCGGGCGAGGTGACGTTCTGCCGCAACGTGGCGGCATCCAGCGCCGAGCGGTGCAGTAGTTCGCCGGAACCGGCCACAGTTTCGCGCGCCAGCCGCGCAGCGAGGTCGGCCGGCAGACCGGCGGCGATGCCGGCCTTGGTCATGGCTTCGGCCAGCAGGAATACATATGCAGGGCCGGAGCCTGAAAGTGCTGTGACGGCGTCGATCAGCTTTTCGTCCTTGACCCATTCGACCTTGCCGATCGCGGTGAGCAGGTCCGACGCCAGTTTGCGCTGGCGCGCGGTGACGTTGGCGTTGGCCACGGCGACCGTGATGCCGCGGCCGATGGCGGCAGGCGTGTTCGGCATTGCACGAACGATGGCAGTGCCAAATGGCAGTGTCTTTTCCAGAAATCCGATGGTGCGGCCGGCTATGATCGACAGAACCAGTGTCGATTTGCCGACATAGAGGCCGAGCGGCGGCACCGCGTCCGGCGCGGTCTGCGGCTTCACGGCAATGACGATGGCCCCCGCAGGGTCGGCTTTGGCTTTCGGCCCCGATTTGGCATTGAGCGTCACACCGCGCCGCGCCAGCGCCTTGATCGATTTGTGCGGCTGCGGCTCCTGAACTGAAATTTGTTTCGGCTTCAGCCCGCGCGCCAGCCAGCCGTCGAGCATGGCGGAGCCCATCTTGCCGGCGCCGACCAGAAGGAGGCCGCCGGACAATTTGCTCAGGGTCTTTGGGTTTGCAGCGCGCGCCATGACGCGGATGATAGCGTCAATCGTTTGGAATTGCGCGGGTCACGCCTCGCCCGACGTGTCGAACATCGCGGCATCGAGCGCCTCGCGCGCCGATTTGCCAGCCCAGACCACGAACTGGAACGCCGTGAAGTGCCGCTCGCAGGTGTCGAGCGCGGTGCCGAGCAGCGCCTCGCATTGCTTGCCGGAGGCTTCGGCCGCGCCCGCCAGCACCAGCGCGTGGCGGTACATTACGATGCCTTCCTTGGTCCACAGGTCGAAATGGCCGACCCAGAGCCGCTCGTTGATCAACGAGATCAGTTGCTGTACTTCGGCGCGGCGGCGCTCGGGAACCTTGAGGTCGAAGGCGCAGGCCAGATGCAGCGCCTCTATGTCGTTCATCCACGTGTAAGATAGCTGATAGTCGGTCCACTTGCCGGTCACCAGAATGGTGATCTCGTCGTCGCTGGCCCGCTCGAACGACCAGTCATTGCCGCTCGCCAGCCGCTCGACGACGTCGAGCGGGTTGATCCGGGGTTCATCTGCGTAGGCAGTTAAAGACATGACGTCTCCGCATGGCCGTTTTGATTGGCCGAATTTGAGCGCGAGGAAACGCACGGCACACGCGCGAACGATGAGCCCGCGCAGGGCACGAATTACATAATGACGCAGGGGGTACGGGTGCCTTGACGGCAAAATCGAATCACCAGGCGACTTGACTATAACCCTCTCGATTCAGCCCGCCAGAGGCATCTTCGAGGCCTAATGAGCAGTGATTTGGGGGTGCGAGGCAACCGGGCCTCAACGACTCTCCACAGCCAATGCTGCGTCAAGGTGACTCAGTTGGGGATAAGTGCCGGAGTGTTGCCGGAAAGATTCAGTCCAAGAGTCGATAAGAGCGGGCCCAGCAAAAGTGGACTCCGGTTTTGCGGCAGCAATCAAGCTTGCGCAGATTGCGTAAACTTATCTGCGGCCCGCGACCAAAAATCAGTCGAAGAGACTCGACACGGACTCTTCGTGCGCGGTGCGGCCGATCGCTTCGCCGATCAGCGACGCAATCGGCAGCACGCGGATGTTGCCGGCGGCGAGCACTTCCTTGGTCGGCTCGATGGAGTCGGTAATCACCAGTTCCTTGAGCCGCGACTTGGCGATACGCGCGACCGCGCCGCCCGACAGCACGCCGTGGCTGATATAGGCGTAGACGGCTTTGGCGCCTTGCCCGAGCAGAGCATCGGCGGCGTTCACCAGCGTGCCGCCGGAGTCGACGATGTCGTCGACCAGAATGCAGGTATGACCGGCGACGTCGCCGATCACGTTCATCACTTCGGAGTCCCCGGCGCGTTCGCGCCGCTTGTCGATGATGGCGAGCGGCGCATTGATGCGCTTGGCCAGCCCACGCGCGCGTACCACGCCGCCGACGTCGGGCGACACCACCATGACGTTATCGAGGCTGGAATTTTCCTTGATGTCGCGCACCATCACCGGCGAGGCGTAGAGATTGTCGGTCGGGATGTCGAAGAACCCCTGGATCTGCCCGGCGTGCAGATCGAGCGTCATCACACGGTCGGCGCCGGCGCGGGTGATCAAGTTGGCGACTAGCTTGGCCGAGATCGGCGTGCGGGGTCCGGGTTTGCGATCCTGCCGGGCGTAGCCGAAATAGGGGACCACCGCGGTGATGCGGCGTGCCGACGAACGGCGCAGCGCATCGATGATGATCAGCAATTCCATCAGATGGTCGTTGGCCGGGAACGACGTCGATTGCAGTACGAACACGTCCGACCCGCGCACATTTTCCTGGATTTCGACGAAAATCTCGAGGTCGGCGAAACGCTTCACGACCGCCTTGGTCAACGTGATTTTGAGATAGTCGGCGATCTGCTGCGCCAGGATGGGATTGGAATTGCCGGCGACGAGCTTGATCGCCCCGTTCTTCGACATTCCGAAATCCTCGCTAAACGCCGCCACATTGGGGCCACAGCGCTTTGTGGTCGCCAGGCGGCGTGGTCATAACAAGGTGGAGAGGGCGCGGCAATATGACCCGCAGCCTTTGTCCCGAAGCTTTTTGCGGCAGGATTAATAGCTTTTGGGCGCCGGATCAGCCGGCCAGCGCGATGGCGTTGATATGCCGGCCGTAGTCGGGCTCGGACAAATGGGTCGTGCGGCGGAAGCTGTAGAACCGTGCGGCATCGGCATAGGTGCATAGCCCCAGGTCCTCGAAGCTGACGATACCGGCGCGGCCGATGCGCTCGGCGATATAGCCGTTGAGATCGAACAAGGTGTGTCCCGGGCGTGCCGAGGCGGCAAAGAAGCGCGCA
The DNA here is from genome assembly GCA_031389105.1 of Hyphomicrobiales bacterium. Lineage (GTDB taxonomy): Bacteria > Pseudomonadota > Alphaproteobacteria > Rhizobiales > Xanthobacteraceae > Pseudolabrys. Next base: position 1,574 of record JANMSH010000362.1, on the reverse strand, counting down.
TGGTCCGGGTCCGCGGCCTGGAAGCGTTCGATGAATTCGGGTCCGACCTCGTAATTGGCCTGGCTGATGGTCGGGCCGAGTGCCACGGCGATGCGGCCACGGTCGGCGCCGAGCTTCTCCATGGCGGCGACGGTGGCCTCAATCACGCCGGCGAAGGCACCGCGCCAGCCCGCATGTGCCGCGCCAATCACGCGCGCCTGCGCATCGGCAAACAACAACGGCCCGCAGTCGGCGGTCGACACGCCGATCGCCAGCGATGGCGTGCGCGTCACCAGCGCATCGGCACGCGGACGATTGTCGGGTGTCCACGGTGCGTCGACGGCGACCACCTCAGGCGAGTGAATCTGATACGGCGTGAGAAACCGTTCCGGCGTCACGCCAAGCGCTGCGGCCATGCGGGTGCGATTCTCGACGACTTTGCCGGGTTCATCGTTGGAACCGACGCCGCCATTGAGCGTGGCATAGAGACCTTGCGACACGCCGCCGGTGCGGTCGAAAAAGCCGTGGCGAATGCCGGACAGTTTGCCGAGCGAGGGGGCCTGCAACATGCCGCTGTTTACTCGAATCCCGGCGGCACGCCAACGGACGAGTTGGCGAAGCAGGCGACCTTGAATAGTTCACCCATGCCGGTGCGGCCGTGGCCGATGAGGCGGGCGATTGCTGCATCGACTTCAGCGGATGCGGCGCGCGACTGCGCCTTGGCTTTGAGCGCGGCGGCACGGGTCTCGATGCCGAGGCGGCGCAGGAATTGCGATTGCTGGATCGGCCCGTAACCGGTAGCGCCCATGGCTTCCACCGCGAGCGACAACGCGCGAAAATCCACGTGCGCGGTGAGATCGATATTGCCCGGCGCGGTGAGCGGATCGGCGTAAGCGTGGTTGCCGACCGCCTGCAAGGTTTCGCCGACGCCGCTCTCGACGTGACCGTAGTCGATCACCAGCGCCGCGCCGCCTTGGTCGGCAAGGCGCTTGCCGAGCTGCATCGCCAGTTTGTCGTCGCGCCATTCGAAGATCGAATCCTCCGGCGCGTTGCGCACCGCCGGCGGCAACAGCATGTCGAAATGTGCGATCGGGTCGGACGCCGTGGTGAAAGCGAATTTCCCATCAGCGCCAACCGCAATTTGTCTCTCGTGCCAGCCGCGCTCGGACTTGATTGCTTGATTGATTGGTAGAGCGTCGAAAAATTCGTTTGCGACGATAATGGCCGGCCCTTTCGGTACGTCGGTAAGCGTCGGGTGCCAGGATATCACGGTGCCCTGATGCTCCAGCGTGCGCTCCTGTGCGCTTTCCAGCACCGGGCTGATCTCGACCAGATGCACCACCAGGGCATCGCGGAATGCCGGGATCATCTGCACCGCGCGCAAGGCATCGTTCATCAGCGTACCGCGGCCGGGGCCGAGTTCGACGATGCGGATGTTTTCCGGCTCGCCCATCTGTTTCCAGACCGCCGCCATCCACAGACCGATCAGCTCGCCGAACATCTGGCTGACTTCCGGCGCGGTGATGAAGTCGAGAACGGTCGCCGCACGCCCCGCCTTCTTCGCAATGGATCGCGGAAGGCAAAGCCCTCTAAAG
>JANMSH010000315.1:0-8196 GCA_031389105.1 Hyphomicrobiales bacterium | reverse complement strand
CCGATCTCGCTGGCGCCGGGCGACTCCGCCAGAATAGCGGCGCGGATGGCGGCGGGATCTTCGCTGCGCGGGTTGTCGTCGGTGACGATGACGCGGTCGGCATTCTCGGCGGCGATGCGGCCCATGATCGGACGTTTTCCTGTGTCGCGGTCACCACCGGCGCCGAACACCACGACGAGCTTGCCGCTGACGTAAGGCCGCAGCGCCTGCAGCGCCTTGGCCAGCGCGTCGGGCTTGTGGGCGTAGTCGATAAATATAGGAGCGCCGTTATGAGTGCCGGCGAGTTCGAGCCGGCCCTTGGCGCCAGTGAGCTTCTCCAGGACCGCGAACACGCGCGAAGGCTCGGCGCCGGTCGCAATGGCAAGACCAGCCGCGACCGCAGCATTCTGCACCTGAAAGCCGCCGACCAGCGGCAGCTTTATTTTGTAAGTCTTACCGTCATGCACCAGCGTGACGGCCTGCGCGAAACCGTCGATGGCGCCGCTCACTAGTTTGATGCCGTCGCCCTTTTCGCCGACGGTCATGATCTTGAGACCGCGCTTTTTCGCTGCCTCGACCACCTGCCCGGCATAACAATCGTCGACATCGATCACCGCGATGCCGCCATCGACGATCAGGTCGCTGAACAGCCGCATCTTGGCGGCGAGATAGTCCTCGATGGTCGGATGATAATCCATGTGGTCACGCGAGAGATTAGTGAAGGCGCCGGCGGCGATGCGCACGCCGTCGAGCCGGTGCTGGTCGAGGCCGTGCGACGAGGCTTCGAGCGCCAGATGCGTGACGCCCTCGCCTTCGAGTTCGGCGAGCGTGCGATGCAGTTCGACCGGATCGGGCGTCGTCAGCGAGCCGTAGGTCTCGCCCTTCGGCGACACCACGCCGACGGTGCCGATGCTGGCGGCTGGCAGACCGAGCGACGCCCAGATCTGGCGCGTGAAGGCGGCGACTGAGGTCTTGCCGCTGGTGCCGGTGATGGCGGCGATGGTTTTCGGCTGGCGGCCGAAGAAATTCGCCGCAGCCATCGACAGAGCACGGCGCGCGTTCTTCACCTGGACGAAGACAATGTTGGCAGGCAATCCATCGAGCGGCTGCTCGGCAACAATCACCGCCGCGCCCGCAGCTGCCGCCTGCTTGGCGAAATGCGCGCCGTCGGCTTTGGCGCCGGCGATGGCGACGAAGAGGTATCCTGGTTTGACCTTGCGGCTGTCAGCGGTCACGCCAGTGACGGCGATGGACGCAAAGCCCGGGTCGAGCCGGATTTCGTCGGGCATGAGATCGCCGAGCGTCATGTGTCCCACTTCGTGTGAACGCAACGCGGCACGCGTTAGCGGCTTTCGACGGCCTTGGCCAGAATGAGTTGGTCCGCCTTGGGCAGATCGAAGCGCGGCGCCACATCGAGCAGCGGCGCCACGCGCTCGATCACCTTGGCGCCGACCGGAACCGCGTTCCAGCCGGAGGTGGCGTAACCGTGGGTTTCCTTCGACGGCTGCGGTTCGTCGATCATGATCAGCACCATATAGCGCGGCTTGTCGGACGGCATGATGGCGGTGAAACTGGTCAAGAGTTTGGTCTTGGAATAGCGCCCGCCGACCACCTTTTCCGAGGTGCCTGTTTTGCCGCCGACATAATATCCCAGCACATTGGCGCGCGTCGCGGAGCCCTTTTCGACGTTCAGCCGCATTAGATAGCGCATCTTGTCGGAGGTTTCCGGCTTGATCACCCGTTTGCCGAGCTGGTCGGCTTCCGCCTGGCTGCGCTTGAGGAAGGTCGGCGGAAGCATTCTACCGCCGTTGACCAGCGCGGAAATGCCCATCACCGCCTGCAGCGGGGCCACCGACAGACCGTGGCCGAAAGCGATGGTCACCGTGTTAAGTTCGCCCCAGCGCCGGGGCAGCAGCGGCTCGGCGCTCTCGGGCAGTTCTGTGCGCAAGCGGTCGAGCTGGCCGAGCTTGCGCAGGAATGCCTGGTGCGCTTCGACACCGACCGCGAGCGCGGAGCGCGCCGCGCCGATGTTCGACGAATAAGTGAAAATTTCCGGAATCGTCAGCACGCGCTTCTGGGCGTGGAAGTCGTTGATCTGGAATTTGCCGTAACGTAACGGCATGCGCGCGTCGAACGACGAGTTCATCCCGACCTTGCCGCTGTCGAGCGCCATGGCAATCGTTAGGGCTTTGAAGGTCGACCCCATCTCGTAAACGCCGGTGGTGAGGCGGTTGATGCGGGTCGGATCGTTGGCCTCGCGCGGATTGTTCGGGTCGTAGTCCGGCTCGGACACCAGAGCGACGATCTCGCCGGTGTTGACGTCGGCGATGATGCCGGACGACGCCTTGGCGTTGTATTTTTCGCGCGCCTTGATGAGTTCGTCGCGTAACGCGTATTGCACGCGCAGATCGACCGCGAGCTGGACCGGCTTCTGCAGCCGGTCGGTCGCCAAGCCCGCCATATGCAGCGCGGCGAGGCCCTGGCCGTCGATCCACTTCTCGATGCCGGCGATGCCCTGGTTGTCGATGTTGACGTGGCCGATCTCGTGCGAGATCACCGGACCGTTTGGATAGACGCGCTTGTTCTCGGAGAGAAAGCCCAAGCCCGGAATACCGAGGCGGTGAATCTCGACCTGTTGCTTCGGCGTGATTTCGCGCTTGAGCCAGACGAAGCCGCGCTTCGACGACAGCCGCTCGCGTACTTCGGTGGCGTCGAGGTCGGGCAGCACCGCGGTGAGCAGTTCCACCGCTTCATCGACGTCGATGATCTTGCGCGGCTCGCCAAACAGCGACGGCGTCTTGACGTCGGTCGCAAGAATTTGGCCGTTGCGGTCGATGATGTCGGGACGCGCGGTGGCAACGGCGTCGGCGCCGACGCGGTGGCGCGCGCCGTGGGTATCGCTGACGGTGGCAAACATCACCAGCCGCAACGCGATCACACAATAGATGGCGCTGAAGGCGACGATGGCAAGCCCGATACGCGCCTTGGCCTTGACGTTGCGATCGACGTCGGCGCCGTACAGCAGCGAGCGCAGCCAGCGCTGCCAGCGGGTCTCGGCCGTTCTGTTTGTCGCAGCGCTCATGACGTCACCGCGCCCCCGGAGGTTTGATGCTGCCGGTGGCATCGGGCGGCGCGATCATGGCGCCGATCGGATCCTGGATCGGCGGCTGCACGATGGTCAACGGCCGTTCGGGGATGCGGTCGAAAGTGTCGAACTGTGTCGGCGCGATGGCTTTAAGCGCCAGGTGACGGTCGGCCAGGCCCTGGATGCGGCCCGGCGTCTCTAACCTGGACCACTCCGCGCGCAGATTGGCGATGGCGTTGCGCTCGCGGCGCAGTTCGCCGGCCACCTTGCCGACCTTCTCCGCCTGCAAGGTAGAATCGAATTTGATCTTGTAGACAAAGGACGCCGCCAGGATCAGCGCGCCGATCACCAATAAGTTGAGAAGGCGCATGTCAGTGCCCCTTCATGATGTCGGCCAGCGACGGCAGCCGTGGCATCAGGTCGTCGGCGTTGCTGGCATGCGGCGGCGCTGACGTGCGTTCGGCGGCGCGCAGCTTGGCGGAACGGGCGCGCGGATTGTGCGCGATCTCCTGTTCGTCGGCGGTTTCCGGCCGCTTGGTCAGCACCGTGAAGCTCGGCGCCGCGCGCACGATCTCGGGCGCATGGCGCGAGCCGCCGCGGGTTTCGCTGCGGCCCGTGAAGAACGATTTGACGATGCGATCTTCGAGCGAATGAAACGACACCACGACCAGCCGGCCATTCGGTTTGAGAATGCGTTCGGCGGCTTCCAGTGCCGACACCAGTTCGCCCAGCTCGTCGTTGACGAAAATGCGCAAAGCCTGGAACGTGCGGGTGGCCGGATGGATTTCGTTCGGCTTGGACCGCACGACGCGACCGACAATGTCGGCCAGCGCCCGGGTGGTTTCAATCGGTGTTTCTTCGCGCACCTTGACGATGGCGCGAGCGACACCGCGCGAATGCCGCTCCTCGCCAAGCAGGAAGATGATGTTGGCGAGATCGCGCTCGCTGGCGCGCGCGACGATATCGGCGGCGCTCGGGCCGAGGCTGCCTGTCCCACTCATGCGCATATCGAGTGGGCCGTCGAGCCGGAAGGAAAATCCGCGTTCGGCATTGTCGAGTTGCATCGACGAGACGCCGACATCGAGCACCACGCCGTCGACCGCGCCGGCGCCGCACGTATGCGCTACGGCATCGAGGTTGGAGAACTGATCCTCGACGACGGTCAGGCGGCCGTTGCCCGCCATCACCAGATCGGCGCTCATCGCCACCGCGCGCGGATCGCGGTCGATGCCGATGATCTGCGCGCCGGGCGTGTTCAGAATGATGCGCGAATAACCGCCGGCGCCGAAGGTGCCGTCGATATAGACCCCGCCGTCACGCACGTTGAGGAACTCGACAGCGCGGCGGCCGAGCACAGGGATATGCGGTGCTGGTCCGCCAGCGACAGCGGCGAAGCCGTCGCCGCCCGCCGTCATTCGCGTGCTCCGCGCCCGGTCACCCGCGAAACTGCTTTGCCATGCTGGCACCCGCCCGGATCCCTGGGGCGGTAACCGGCGGCAGTTGTCGGTGCTAAGTCGTTGGATGTCATGGAACATTTTATGGGCATCAATGAATGACCCCGCCCCGGCGGTCCTTACGCAGGCGCCGGCGCGGCGAAGCGACCAAACCTATTAATGCCGCTTAATCTTAAGGATTTGTTTCCGGAGCAGCCGTTTTCGGGTCGATCCGGCCGGTACCAAGCGCCTTATAAATCCGCCACACGGCTGTCGGCCAAAATTCACACAAGTTCCAGGAACGGTCCCGTTAACGGGCGGTTGACCAAACGGGGCCTCTGCGCCCCGCGCGCGCGGCCATGTCAGTCGAGTTCCGCCGTGCAGCCATTTTCAACAAGGGAGAAACTACCAATGACCAACAAACTCATGCTCGGCGCCGCCATCGGCGCGCTGATGGTATCCAGCGCCTTGGCGCAATCGCCGAATGCCCCCTCGCCCGCTCCGAGTTCGCCGCCGGCGGCCTCTTCGAGTTCCTCGCCATCGGCTAACATGCCTGCATCCGGCAGCGCGGAAGTGATCGCGACGCAGAAGCCCGACCAGTGGGTGGCGTCCAACTTTAAAGGCACCGACGTACTCGGCGCCGACGATCAGAAAATCGGCGATGTCAGCGATATTCTGTTCGACAAGAACGGCAGCATCCACGCCTACGTGATCAGCGTCGGCGGCTTCCTCGGCGTAGGCGCCAAGGAAGTGGCGTTGGCCCCGAAGGCGTTCACGACCATCCCCGGTGTGAACGGCGGCGCGGAGAAGCTCAAGATCACGATGAGCAAGGACGATCTCACGAAGGCGCAGAACTTCGCGCGTCATGAGACGCGTCCGACCGCCACCACCGGCGCGGGCTCGAGCGGATCGCCTGGCACGCGCCCAGTTGGCGCACCGCCGGTCAACCGCTAAGCCGATTTAAGGTTGTATGAGTGCGAGCGGTCCGGGCAGCAATGTCCGGGCCGCTTTCGTTTGCGTTATTGCCGAGTATTGCTTTTTGCGCGCGGCGCGGTGAAAGATGGTGCCACGTCCAACAACCACACGCCGGCGCAACCGTTCATGTCAGCATTCCAGCCGGATTCATTCATCGTCGCCGACGTCGTGCCCTCGCCCAATCTCGACGAGCGCAAGGACGGCCGTCCGCCCGACATGATCGTGCTGCACTACACCGGCATGGCGACCGGCGAGGCCGCGCTGCAACGGCTGTGCATCGCCGCGAGCAAAGTGTCTTCGCATTACGTCGTGTTCGAGAGCGGCCGCATCGTGCAACTGGTGCCGGAGGAGCGCCGCGCCTGGCACGCCGGCGTGTCATCCTGGGCCGGCGAGACGGACATCAATTCACGCTCGATCGGCATCGAAATCGTGAACCCCGGTCATGAATTCGGCTACGTCAATTTTCCGCTGCGGCAAATTGCGGCCGTCATTTCATTATGCAAGTCGATTCTGACCCGGCGCGGACCGCTGAGCGCCGACCGCATCCTCGGCCATTCCGACATCGCGCCATCGCGCAAGCAGGACCCGGGCGAGAAATTTCCGTGGGAGTTGCTCAGCGAATCCGGCATCGGCCATTGGGTGCGCGCCGCGCCGCTCGATCTCGACGGCACCACGCTCAAGCCTGGCGACCGCAGCGAGCAGGTGACGCGCATGCAGCGCACGCTCAAAGCCTACGGCTACGGCGTCGAGGAAACCGGCAGCTATGACGACGCCACGCGCGACGTCATCACCGCGTTCCAACGCCACTTCCGGCCCGCCCGGGTTGACGGCATCGCCGATCCGTCGACGCTGTTGACGCTGCGCGCGCTGGTCGAGACCAGGCCGCCGCCGCTGGCGTGATCTTCACCTTCACCCTCCCCCTCCAGGGGGGGGTAAGAAGAGCGGAACTTGACGCCGCCCGCGCCCGCCCCCACAGATATCCCGTCAGTCGGCCGGACGGCCGTCCCGGCTATGCTCGAAAGGGTGCCGGGGAGGAAAGTCCGGGCTCCATGGACGAACGGTGCCGGATAACGTCCGGCGGGGTTGGACCCTTAACGGGGCGAGACTTCAGGGACAGTGCCACAGAGAACAGACCGCCTTGGCTGCGTTGTGTATTGGCCAAGGTAAGGGTGAAACGGTGCGGTAAGAGCGCACCGCGCCTCCAGCAATGGCGGCGGCACGGCAAACCCCACCGGGAGCAAGACCGAATAGGAATGACGTTTCGGCGCAAGCCGAAGGTCCGTCCGGGCCAGTCATTCGGGTAGGTTGCTTGAGGCGCCGGGTAACCGGCGCACGAGAGGAATGGCCGTCACGTTTGCGGGTGCAAATCCGCAGGCCTTACAGAACCCGGCTTATAGGCCGGCTGATATGCTGACGAGGGCTCGGTGGGAAATCACCGGGCCCTCACCATTTTGGAGGACGGCGGGGCGCCCTCGAGCGCTCTAAACCAATGTGTTCCCCCTGAGGAACTTTTTGCCCGCAGTGCCGTTGATAAGCGCCTCATCAATGCGAGCCCGGCAGTGTGCATGGGGCGCGAAAACGCTGCCGTCGCCTATCGCATGCAAGGGAGATTAGCCGTGTCGCTTGGTACCATTATCCTCATTATTCTCGTCATCGCGCTGCTCGGCGGCTTTTCCGGCATCGGCGGCGGGCCGTTCTACGGCACCGGCTATTACGGCGGTGGCGGCCTCGGCCTCGTGATCGTGATCCTGCTGATCCTCGTTCTGCTCGGCAAACTCTAAGACTTAAATTAGCGCAGGCGGCGTCCGAGATTTTCTCGGGCGCCGCCTGTTTGCGTTTTAGCTTTTGTAGCGAAATTATTTCTTGTAAGCCGCGATCACCGCTTCACCATCGGCGCCGGCGCGCTTGGTCCAGTCCGCCGTCAACTGATCGCCGATCTTCTTAAGACCGTCCTTGAGCGCGGCGCTCGGCGGCAGCACTTTCATTTTGTTCGCCTTGAGCTGCTCAAGATACCAGGTGGCTTTTTCCTCAGCCATTTTCCAGCCGCGGGTTTCCGCGGTGGCAGCGGCCTTCATGATGGCGTCTTGCGTCGGCTTATCGAGCGCGTCGAACGCCGCCTTGTTGACGAAGGTCAGGTTCTTCGGAATCCAGGCCTGCGTGTCGTAGTAGTGCGTCATCGTCTCCCACGCCTTGCTGTCGTAGCCGGTCGAGCCCGACGTCATGAAGGCATTGACCACGCCGGTCGCCAGCGCCTGCGGCAATTCCGCGGCCTGGATCGTGACCGGCTGCGCGCCGACCAGTTCGGCGATGCGCGACGTGCCGACATTGTAGGCGCGCCACTTCAAGCCCTTCATGTCATCGAGCGTGTTGATGTCCTTCTTGGCGTAGATGCCCTGCGGGCCCCACGGCACGCCGAACAGCAGCATCAACCCTTGCGCGGCGAGCTTCTTTTCGATCGCCGGTCTGCTGGCCTTCCAGAGCTTGAGCGCTTCCGGATAGCTGCTGGCGACGAAGGGCACGACGTCGAGCCCGAACATCGGATCTTCGTTCTCGTGCAGCGAGATCAGCACCTCGCCGACTTGGGCCTGCCCGGTTTGCACCGCGCGCTTGATTTCCGGCGCCTTGAACAAAGACGCCGCGGCGTGAACGGTGATCTGCAGCTTGTCGCCGGTGCCCGCGGCCACGTCTTTGGCAAACAGCGTCAGATTTTCGGTATGCGGATTG
>JANMSH010000252.1:0-2026 GCA_031389105.1 Hyphomicrobiales bacterium | reverse complement strand
GATCGCCGACGGCGCCTTCGAGAACGACGTCGAGACGCTGCTGCAGATGCGCCGGCTGATCGACTTCTTGCCGTCGAACAACACCGACGGCGTGCCGGAATGGCCGAGCTTCGACGACATCGAGCGGGTCGACATTTCGCTGGACACGCTGATCCCCGACAATCCGAACAAGCCCTATGACATGAAGGAGCTGATCCTGAAGGTGGTCGACGAGGGCGACTTCTTCGAGATCTCCGAGACGTTTGCGAAGAACATCGTCACCGGCTTCGGCCGCATCGCTGGCCGCACCGTCGGTTTTGTCGCCAACCAGCCGATGGTGCTGGCCGGCGTGCTCGATAGCGACGCCTCGCGCAAGGCCGCGCGTTTTGTCAGATTCTGCGACGCCTTCAACATTCCGATCGTGACGTTCGTCGACGTGCCGGGCTTTTTGCCGGGCACCGCGCAGGAATATGGCGGATTGATCAAACACGGCGCCAAACTGCTGTTCGCATTCTCGCAGGCAACAGTGCCGCTGGTCACCATCATCACCCGCAAAGCCTATGGCGGCGCGTTCGACGTCATGGCCTCAAAGGAAATCGGCGCCGACATGAACTACGCCTGGCCGACCGCCCAGATCGCCGTGATGGGCGCCAAGGGTGCGGTCGAAATCATCTTCCGCAGCGACATCGGCGACGCCGACAAGATCGCCGCGCGCACGAAAGAATACGAAGACCGCTTCCTGTCCCCCTTCATCGCCGCCGAACGCGGCTACATCGACGACGTCATCATGCCGCATTCGACCAGGCGGCGGATTGCGCGGGCGCTGGCGATGCTGAGGGACAAGAAGGTGGAAATGCCGGCGAAGAAGCACGACAATTTGCCGTTGTAAGGGTAAATTTGGTCGCGATGGATAATGACATCCATAGCCCGATTTGATTATATGGCTCCTATGACCGACTCGTTGAAAAGACTTATTGAAGCTGCCAAGACCGCCAAACCGACGTCGGAACAGCGGGAACAGCAAAGGCGTAGCTTCGTCTATGGCAACACGCATTTCGAAAATGAGTTGATTACCCGGGAAATGGTCGATCAAGAGGCCGAGAAGCTGGCTGAGGGTAAAAAATGACGGGTGAGGAGCGCGATCGGCGAGACAGCCGTGCGCTCGAGCCTGAACTGATTACCGACCCTCAAGCGAAAGCCGTTGCCGAAGCAAGAAATGGTCTTCGGCAATACGATGCCGCGATTAGTGCAATCCAAAGTGCGCTGGATCGGGGATCCTTCAAACTCCGACCTTCGCTTATCCTCGGTTTGCAGCGGGAAGCGCTTGCAGGCATCAGTTCATACGCTGGGAACTATCGCCCAGGCGGCGTTGCCATCGAAGGCAGCAAGCATGAACCCGTCGGAGCGCATCTCGTTCCTGAGCTCGTCGAGGACATGTGCGACTACGTCAACGATCATTGGGAAGACAGCACGCCGATTCATCTGGCGGCCTACTTGATGTGGCGCCTGAACTGGATTCATCCATTCGCCGATGGTAACGGGCGAACATCGCGTATCATTTCCTATGTAGTGCTTTCAATTCGGGCGGGTGCGATTTTGCCAGGCACTCCCACGATATCGGATCAAATTGTTGACAATCGTGTACCGTATTTCGAGGCCTTGGATGCTGCGGATCTGGCTTTCCGCGATGGCAAAATCGACGTCTCGAAGATGGAAGAGCTCTTGGCTGCCTTGCTCGCGCACCAGCTTGCCCAGTTCTATAAATCCGTCGGCGGCAAGCTGCCAAGCTAGGTCACCGAGAGGGCGGCGAAGTTTAGGTCTCGCGCTGTACCTGGGGTTCGCGATAGGGTCGCGGCAAACTGCCCTTTCGGAGCCCACCCATGCCCACCGCCTATTTCGTCGTCCGCGCCACCGTCACGGATCCCGCCAAGCGCGCCGCATTCGACGTGTGGTATCAGAACGAGCATCTGCCCGACGCGACGAAAGCGTTCGGCATCACCAAGGCGCGGCGGTTCTGGAGTGCCAGCGATCCGTCGCTGCATATGGC
>JANMSH010000197.1:0-9032 GCA_031389105.1 Hyphomicrobiales bacterium | reverse complement strand
GTGCCTTACGAATATCGGTGCTCCTGAACGCGCAGGTTCTCGATCTGGCTTACGCCGTGGCGCGGTTTCGTTAGCACAATTAAAAAGCCCACGAAAAAAACCGGGCCCCGTGAGGGGCCCGGTCGCAAAGTATGCCGGCGTGGGGGCCGGCAACTTCCAGAGGGGAACATGCTGTGCGTCGGTAGATTCTGGGAGGATATCGATCCGCCGCAGCAGCGAGACATGACTATGCGGCGCGCGCGCCGGGCCGGCAACGCCGACCGCCGCATGTCAGCCATGCCGAATCGCAATCGCCATCGCGCTGGGAATACGCCATGGCGGCCGCGCCAATCGAGGATTGGTCGGCGCTATTTTGGCGTTGTGAAAATCAGAAATGCCAGCGTTGCGCGTTGGCGACCAGGAAGTCGCGGAATACCTGGATGCGTGCCACCGACTTGAGTTCTTCCGGATAAACAAAATAGGCGTCGAGCGCGAGCGTGTCGGCTTCGCCGAACAATTGCACCAGCCCGCCGTTTTCCTCGACCAGATAGTCCGGCAGCATCGCGACCCCCATGCCGCGCTGGCAGGCGCGCAGCAGGCCGAGCACGTTGTTGATGGAGAGCGCCGGTGTGCGTGGATCCTTGCTGTCGCGGCCGATCTCGACCAGCCAGCGCCGGTTGGCGAAATGCGCCGGCACGGCGCCGCCCAAGAGAATGATGCGGTGCTTGTCGAGATCTTCGTGATTGCGCGGCGTGCCGAAGCGCTTGAGATAATCCGGCGACGCATAAGCGTGGAAGTGCACAGAGAATAATTTGCGCTGGATCAGGTCCGGCTGCGTCGGCTGGCGCAGGCGGATAGCGACGTCGGCCTCGCGCATCGCCAGATCGAGCTCTTCGTCGGTGGTGATCAGCGTGATGTGGATGTCGGGATAAAGGTCGAGGAATTCGCCCAGCCGCGGGGTGAGCCAATGCACGCCGATGCCGGGTGTGGTCGACACTTTGAGTTCGCCGTTCGGACGCTCGCGGCTGTCGGTGAGCTTGGTGCGCGCCGCTTCCAGCTTCATGAACACTTCATGCGCGGTGCGGTACAGCATCTCGCCTTGTTCCGTGAGGATCAGGCCGCGGGCGTGGCGGTGAAACAGCGACACCGACAGTTCGGATTCCAGCGCAGAGACTTGGCGCGACACCGCCGATTGCGACAGGCCAAGCCGCTCGCCGGCATGCGTGAACGAGCCGGCTTCCGCTGCGGCGTGAAACACCTTCAGCTTGTCCCAGTCCATCGACCTGTTGTTTTTGTTTGCCATTTTATTCCGCCGCCGCGCGCTGGTGCTCGTGCGCGGTCAGGAATTTCTCGGCCTCAAGCGCCGCCATGCAGCCGAGGCCCGCGGCGGTGACTGCCTGCCGGTAGATGTCGTCGGTGACGTCGCCAGCGGCGAATACGCCGGGCACCGAGGTCGCGGTGGAATGGCCGGCGGTGACGATATAGCCGGAGCCCTTCATTTCAAGCTGACCGGCGAACAGCTCGGAAGCCGGCGAATGGCCGATGGCGATGAACACGCCGTCGACATTGTGCTCTGTGAGCGCGCCGGTCTTGACGTTCTTGAGCCGAACGCGGTTCACCTTCATCGGGTTGTCGCTGCCCATGACGTCGTCGAGCGCGGTGTTCCAGATCACGTCGATCTTAGGATGCTTGAACAGGCGATCCTGCAAAATCTTTTCCGCGCGGAACGTGTCGCGCCGGTGCACCACGGTGACCTTGGAAGCGAAATTGGTGAGGAACAAAGCTTCCTCGACCGCGGTATTGCCACCGCCGATCACAATGACTTCCTTGTTGCGATAGAAGAAGCCGTCGCAGGTGGCGCAGGCCGATACGCCATAGCCTTTGAATTTTTGTTCGGACGGCAGATCGAGCCAGCGCGCCTGCGCGCCAGTGGCGACGATCACAGCTTCGGCCAGATAGATGTCGCCGGAATCGCAGATCAAGCGGAACGGCCGGCTGCCGAGTTCCACCTTCATGACATAGTCGGTGACGATCTTGGTGCCGACGTGTTCGGCCTGCTTGACCATCTGCTCCATCAGCCAGGGCCCCTGGATGACGTCGGCAAAGCCCGGATAGTTCTCGACATCGGTCGTGATGGTGAGCTGGCCGCCGGGCTGGATGCCCTGGATCAGGATCGGTTCCAGCATCGCGCGCGCGGCATAGATCGCGGCGGTGTAGCCGGCAGGCCCCGAGCCGATAATCACGACTTTGGCGTGGATCGTCTTTGACATTTTATCGCCCCCCTGGTGGGCGTCGTCAGGTGGCTATCGCCCGGGCGGCCGGATGTCCCGACTCTTTTTGCCAAGCCCGATCTATGGCTTCCCAGGGAGCTATGCAAGATACGCAACCCCGGGGACTCACACCTTTGGTTTACGCGGGGCACCTTGTCGCGCCTCGCGCAATAATCTTTCGCGAAACATTATTTCGCGGTATGCATGGTTCCTGGCCGGGCGGTTTTGCCCGGTATGGAGAATGCCCTTTGCCCGCCCGCCTCGACGCCATCGACCGCAAAATCCTGAAGGAACTGCAAGACGACGGCCGCATGACCAATGTCGAGCTGGCGCGCCGGGTCGGCATTTCCGCGCCGCCCTGCCTGCGCCGGGTCCGCGCGCTGGAGGAGGCCGGCTACATCAAGGGCTACCGCGCGCTGCTCGACGAGAAGAAGCTCGGCTACGAGGTTGCGGTGTTCGCCATGGTGCATCTGGCGAGCCAGGCGGAAACGGATCTCACCGCGTTTGAGGATTTCGTGCGCGCGCAGCCTTTGGTGCGCGAATGCTGGATGCTGTCGGGCGAAATCGACTTCGTGCTCAAATGCGTCGCGCCCGATCTGAAAACATTCCAGGCCTTCGTCGAGAAGCTCACCTCGGCACCGAACGTGCGCAACGTGAAGACCTCGCTGACGCTGCGCAATTCCAAGGACGCCGCCATGGTGCCTATGCAAGATTGATCGGCTGCTCGCGGTAACAGGATACTTTCTGACGCCGAATTCCCGGTTCTATTTCCTTAAGCAGACCGAAACTGTGTCGCGAACGTCTCAAGTACAGGCGGGTACCGGCAGGATTGTACCTCCGCCGACTCATAATGCTGTGCCAAAATTGTCTTTGTGCGACCAAAGCTTCTAAACGGTCGCCAGGGATAGTTGAATGAAATTTGGCGCAATGCGGAGCGTTGTAGCGCTCTGCGGAATCTTCGTGCCGATGATCTCTACGGCTCATGCCCAAGCACCAGAATTGGGCACTCTGGTGAACTTTGCCGTGTTGGCTGGGTCAACGGTCACCAACACCGGCCCCACTCTCATCTTTGGAGATCTCGGCGTCAGTCCCGGCAATGCGGTCACCGGCTTTCCCCCGGGCACCGTTGTTGCGCCCGGCGTTTTCCACGTCGCCGATGCGGCTGCTTTGCAGGCGCAAGTCGACCTCACCAACGCCTACATCAATCTGTTCAATAGACCGGCCACATTCGACTTAACCGGCCAGAATCTGGGCGGCCGCGTCCTGGTGCCCGGCGTCTATAATTTCAGTTCGTCGGCTCAGTTGACGGGACTCCTGACCCTCAACGGTTTGAACAATCCTAATTCAGTCTTCATTTTCAATATCGGCTCGTCGTTGACGACCGCGAGCGCTTCGGCCGTCGCATTGATCAACGGTGCGCAGGGCGGCAATGTCTTTTGGCGGGTCGGCAGCTCGGCGACGCTCGGCACGACTACCGCGTTCACCGGCAACATTCTCGCGCAGGCGAGCATTACTCTGAACACTGGCGCCACAATCACGTGCGGCGCCGCCTGGGCGCGCACCGGGGCGGTAACATTGGATTCCAATATGATTTCGCTCTGCGCTCTGCTAGTGGCGGCGCCGGGAGAATCGACCACCGTCCTTGGCCCCACCGGGGTACCGCTATTAGTTTTTCTGTTGCCGGCCGGGGCCGATCGCAGCCAGCTCGCCGTCGCAACCACCCTCGACGCCTTTGTCGCCAATGGTGGAACGCTGCCGGTCGATTTTCTGAATCTCTTCAACCTGTCGCCCGCCGATCTGGCGCTCGCGCTCTCGCAGCTCCAGGGCGAAGCGGGCACGGGCGCCGCACAGGCTGGAACGCAGGCGACGAACGCGTTCCTGTCGCTGCTGACCAATCCTTTGAATGCGAACCGCGCAGGCGTGCCGGACATGCCGCTGCCGGCGCGGGCGCCGCTTTATACCAAGGCGCCGTATTACAAGGGCGGGGCCTCATCTGCCTCCGCGACCGGAGTCGATGCACGCCGCTGGAGCATCTGGGGGGCGGCCTTTGGCGGCACCACGAACACCGGTGGCGATGCTTTGAACGGAAGCCATGACCGGTCGGTGCGGATCGCAGGCTATGCCGCTGGCGTCGACTATCGTCTCACACCCAATACCGTGGTCGGCTTTGCGGTCGCCGGCGGCAGCACCAACTTTAACGTGGCGGGCGGCTTCGGCAGCGGACACAGCGACATGTTCCAGGCTGCCGTCTACAGCACGACCCGGATCAACGCCGTTTATGTATCGGCCGCGCTGGCCTATTCCTGGCATGGCGTGTCCACCAGCCGCTATCTGACCGTGGCAGGTACCGATAATCTCACCGCCAAGTATTCAGCCAATGACATCGCGGGACGAATCGAAGGCGGCTACCGGCTTGCCGTTCTCGAAGGCTTTGACGGTTCTGGATTCGGCGTGACGCCCTACGGCGCCGCCCAGTTGCAAGCTTTCCGCGCGCCGGCGTACCGCGAAGTCGCCTCGTCCGGGGCCTCGACCTTTGCCTTGGCTTACGAGGCGCGCACAACCACCACGCTCCGCACCGAACTCGGCATGTGGCTGGATAAGAGCTATCGAATCGACCGCAACATTTCGCTGACGTTGTTCGGCCGCGCTGCCTGGGCCCATGATACCTTCAGCGAACCCTCGGTCGTCGCTTCATTCCAGGCGCTGCCCGGAACGAGCTTCACCGAGTTCGGCGCAACGCCAGTTCACGATTCCCTGCTGCTGACCGCCGGCACGGAGTTGTCGATGCGTAACGGCTGGGCGGTGATGGCGAAGCTGGATGGCGAGTTAGCCCGTGGCTCGCGCACCTACACCGGCACCGCGCGGCTACGCTATGCGTGGTAAGGGCCCTTGCTAACGCCTGCGCAACGCTAGGGAAGGGTTCTCGACGTCAACTCCGCTCGGCTGCTTGCTCGAGCTTCTTGCTCAAGTACCAGGACAGGCCGAGGAATACGATCAGCATCACCACGCCCAGGCCGGACGAGGCGTCGCTCATCAGCTTCTCGGAAACATGGCCGAACGCATAGCCGATCATGATGACGGTGCAAGCCCACAGGCCGGCGGCGACGAAGTTGAGTGCCAGGAACGTCGACCACGGCAGCCGTGACATGCCGTAGGCAAAACCCGCGGCGCCGCGAATGCCGTGCGGGAAACGGTGAAACATGATCATCAAAAAGTAATGACGGTCGGTCAGCCGGATCGCGGTCTGCATGGCGCGTTCAATCCGCGGATAGTTTCGTAGCAAGCGGATGCCGTATTTACGTCCAACCCAGAAGCGGACAACGTCGCCGGCGAAGCTGCCGAACCAGACCACCGCAATCAGCGTGCCGAGTTGCAGCGCGCCCGAATGCGCGGCGTAGCCGCCGAACAGCGCGAACAGCAGGCTGTGCGACGCCGCGTAGGCCGCCATGAAGCTGTAGGCCACATCGCCGTGCTGGCGGATAAGATCGAGGAACGAGGCAAGGTCGGTGGGAAACAACAATGGGTGTTGCGGGTGGCGTTACCGCCACTCCACCTTCTTGATTTCGTAGCCCTTGGCGCCGCCGGGCGCATTGACTTCGATCTGCGCGCCCTTGGTCTTGCCGATCAACGCCTTGGCGAGCGGCGAGGTGACCGAGATGCGGCCCTTCTTGGCATCAGCTTCCGGCTCGCCGACGATCTGCCACACCTTCTTTTCCTCGGTGTCCTCGTCGACCAGCGTCACGGTCGCGCCGAAGGTGATGGTATCGCCAGACAGCTTCGACACGTCGATCACGTCGGCGCGTGCGAGCTTGTCTTGCAGTTCGTCGATGCGGCCTTCGTTGAGCGACTGCTGCTCCTTGGCGGCATGATATTCGGCGTTCTCCGACAGGTCGCCATGGGTGCGCGCCTCGGTGATCTGCTGAATGATGCGCGGACGCTCCACGCCCTGGCAGTGCTGAAGCTCTTGTTCCAGCGCGGTGTAGCCCGCCGCCGTCATCGGAATTTTGTCGACCATTTCGTTTCTCCTCCTGGCGGGCGCCAAACACTTCAACGCGTTTTTACGCCGCCAAGTCCTTCCACCCATTCGTAATTCGACTCTGGCAGCGTTTCCGCGCACCAGAGCCATGTGAATCAAAGCCGGTCAAAAACACCTCGACCGCGGCGAGCATTTGCTCCTGCCACGGCCGTGGACTTGCCCGGCCTAACTCGCGCCGCCGCTTTAGGTTCGAGCCACTTTCGGGGAAAGGCCGGTCAGGCCCGTCCGTTAAAGTAGCTTTGCAGCGTGCGAACCTCGAGATCGCCCCCAAGGTAGGCTTTTATGCCTTGCGCCGCGGCAACGGCACCTGAAAGAGTGGTGTAGTACGGCACTTTATGCAAGAGGGCGGCATGGCGCAGGGAGCGGCTGTCGGCCAGCGCCGCGGCACCCTCTGTGGTGTTGAAAACCAGCTGAACCCCGCCGTTTTTGATGGCGTCGACGATGTGCGGCCGGCCTTCCAGCACCTTGTTGATCCGGGTCGCCTCCACCCCATGTTCCGCCAGGTAGCGCTGGGTTCCTGAGGTGGCGATGGTCTTGAAGCCGAGCGCCGCCAGCATCTTGATCGACGGCAGGATGCGGGCCTTATCGGCGTCCTTGACCGACACGAACACCGTGCCGTTGCGCGGCAGGTTGGTGCCGCCGCCGATTTGGCTCTTGGCGAAGGCGATCTCGAACGAGGTGTCGATGCCCATCACCTCGCCGGTCGACTTCATCTCCGGCCCCAGCACGGTATCGACGCCGGGGAAGCGCGCGAACGGGAACACCGCTTCCTTCACCGCTTTGTGCTTGTAGGTGGCGGGCTTGAGATTGAAACTCTTGAGGCTTTCGCCGGCCATCACACGCGATGCGATTTTGGCGACCGGCAGGCCGATCACTTTGGCGACGAAGGGCACCGTGCGCGAGGCGCGCGGATTGACTTCGAGCACATAGATCTCGCCGTCCTTGATGGCGTATTGCACGTTCATCAGGCCGCCGACATGCAGCGCCAGCGCCAGCGCGCGGGTCTGGCGTTCGAGTTCGGCGATGGTTTCCGGCGACAGCGAATGCGGCGGCAGCGCGCAGGCTGAATCGCCGGAGTGAATGCCGGCTTCCTCGATGTGCTCCATGATGCCGGCGATGTAAGTGTCGGTGCCGTCGCACAGGCAATCGACGTCGACTTCGACGGCATCGGACAGATAGCGGTCGATCAGCAGCGGGCTCTTGGCCGACACCACCAGTTCCGACGGCTTGTCGAGCGTAGAGGCAAGCCGCGCCACATAGCGGTCGAGTTGCGCGCTGTCGCGCACGATTTCCATGCCGCGGCCGCCCAGCACATAAGACGGCCGGATGACGACCGGATAGCCGATACTGTCGGCGATGGCGCGCGCCGCGCCCGGCGAGGTGGCAATGCCGTTCTGCGGCTGGCGCACGCCCAATTTATCGAGCAGCGTTTTGAAGCGGTCGCGGTCCTCGGCAAGATCGATCATGTCCGGCGAGGTGCCGAGGATCGGCACATTCGCGCGCGCCAGATGTTCGGCGAGCTTGAGCGGGGTCTGGCCGCCGAACTGAACGATGACGCCGTGCAGCGTGCCGTTCGAGCGCTCGGTCTCGATGATCTCCAGCACGTCTTCCGGCGTCAGTGGCTCGAAATACAGCCGGTCCGAAGTGTCGTAATCGGTCGACACCGTTTCCGGATTGCAGTTGATCATGATGGTTTCATAGCCGGCTTCCTTGAGCGCGAAGCAGGCGTGGCAGCAGCAATAGTCGAACTCGATGCCCTGGCCGATGCGGTTCGGGCCGCCGCCGAGGATGATGACTTTCTTCTTGTCCGAGGGCTTCGCCTCGTCGGCGACCTTGCCGTTGAAAGGTGTCTCGTAGGTCGAATACATGTACGCGGTCGGCGACGAGAATTCGGCGGCGCAAGTATCGATGCGCTTGAACACCGGGCGGACGCCAAGCCCGCGGCGCTTGTCCATCACCGCTTCGGCGGTATTGCCGGTGAGCTTGCCGAGGCGGGTATCGGAAAATCCCATGGCCTTGAGCCGCCGGAACGCACCGGCGCTGCCCGGCAGGCCCTTCGCCTTGATTTCGGCTTCGGCCTCGATGATGCCGCGGATTTCCGACAGGAACCACGGATCGATGCGGCAGGCATTGTGGATCAACTCGTCGGTGGCGCCGAGCCGCATTGCTTGTGCGACCTTCAACAGCCGCTCCGGCGTCGGCGTGCCGAGCGCGGCGCGGATCGCGGCCTTGTTGTCGGCGTCGTCGATGCCCTTGGCCGGATCGAAGCCCTCGATCGGGAATTCGTCGAGGCCGGTGAGGCCGGTCTCCAGCGAGCGTAGCGCCTTCTGCAGGCTTTCCTGGAAAGTGCGGCCGATCGCCATGGCTTCGCCGACCGACTTCATCGAGGTGGTCAGTACGTTCGACGCGCCGGGGAATTTCTCGAAGGCAAAACGGGGAATTTTGGTGACGACGTAGTCGATGGTCGGTTCGAACGAGGCCGGCGTGGCGCCGCCGGTGATGTCGTTGGCGATTTCGTCGAGCGTGTAGCCGACCGCGAGCTTGGCGGCGACCTTGGCGATCGGGAAGCCGGTCGCTTTAGACGCCAGTGCCGAGGAGCGCGACACGCGCGGGTTCATTTCAATAACGATAAGCCGCCCGTCGACCGGATTGACGGCGAACTGCACGTTCGATCCGCCGGTCTCGACGCCGATTTCGCGCAGCACCGCCAGCGAGGCGTCGCGCATCATCTGGTATTCTTTGTCGGT
>JANMSH010000194.1:0-7798 GCA_031389105.1 Hyphomicrobiales bacterium | reverse complement strand
CGCTGCCGGCGTCTTGTCGACGGTCAGCAAAGTCTTGAACGCGGCCGCTGCGTCGGGATCGACCGTGCCGCAGGTCTGCTCGAAAGCCTCGACGTCGCGGCGCACCAGCATGTGACGCGCGCCGGCGTCGACACTCTTGTCCAGGATCTGAATAATATTGGCGCGCAGAGTCTGGCAGGACGCCTCGACCGTAAAATTGGAGCGGTACATCGTGTAGGCGCTGCCGATGCCGACCGGAATCGCCAGTAGCGCGCCGGCAATCTGCACAGCGCCCATGGTGCGGCCGAACCGGGAACTCGGCACGGGGTCGTTCGGCCCGGGATGAAACGGATCGCGGCTTGCCACAAGCATGTCGGAAGGAACCTCAGCTAGAATTCTTGGGTTCCAGTCACGAAATCTTCGCGGAGATTCTTGGCCGGGAATGCGGCGCAATCGGGGTATTCGCGTTGCGCAAAAGTTAATTGGTGCGCCGGATCAATGATATGAAAAATCCATCGGTCTCCGTCGTCCGCGGCGTCATCAGGATTCCTTCGTCCGACAGCCGGGCGGCCTTGGTGAAAACGGCGGCACGATCGCCGAGCGCCTTGGCCACCTCGGCCGGCGGCTGCACCGAAAATTCCGGATGGCGGCCGAGAAATCCGCGCACCTGCGCGCCGTTTTCCTCATCGAGCACCGAGCAGGTGATGTAGGCGATGCGCCCGCCCGCCTTGAGCAGTCCTGAGGCGCGGTCGAGAATTTCGGCCTGCTCCTTCTGGCGCTGCTCCAGCGCGCCCGGCCGCATCCGCCATTTGGCGTCCGGGTTGCGCCGCCATGCGCCGGTGCCGGTGCACGGCGCGTCGATCAGAACGAGATCGCAACGCCCTGCGAGATCGTCGATCTCGCCGCCGATGGACTTCGGCGTGCGCACTTGGACGTTGCGCGCGCCTGAACGCGCGAGGCGGTCGTGGATCGGCGCGAGCCGCCGCTTGTCGTCGTCGGTGGCAAACACCTGACCCTTGTTCTGCATCATGGCCGCCAAGGCCAACGTCTTACCGCCCGCCCCGGCGCACAGGTCGATCACCTGATCGCCGGGCTTGGCGCCGGACAGCAGCGCCGCCAATTGCGAGCCTTCGTCCTGAATTTCGATCATGCCCTTGATGAAGGCGGGTTCGGCGTGGATCGCCGGGCTCTTGGCGTCGGCGCCGAGACGAACGCGCAACGCCCACGGCGACCATTGTCCCTGTTCGGGCTTGAGATCGGACAGCGAGGCTTCCGCTTTGAAGATGTCGGCCTTGAGAGTGTTGACGCGCAGATCGAGCGGCGCGCGCGACGCCAGCGCGGCACCCTCCTCGGCGCGCGCGTCGCCGAAGGCGGTGGCGAACTGCGCATCCAGCCATTCCGGATAATCGCCGGTGACGTGAGCAGGTGCGCTTGTCATGTCGGCAGCTTCGAGGTGCTGACGTTCGTCATCGGTCAGCGCCGCCGGTCCATAACCCGCACCGTCGGCAAGTTTCGCAATGGCGTCGACATCGAGCCCGCGCTCGCGCTTGAGCATACCGAGCAGGATCGCGCGCGGCGTTTCCGCGCCCATGATCCAGGCGCTCGACGCGCGCCGACGCAACGCGTCGTACACAAGCCCTGCGATCGCGGCGCGGTCGCCGGAGCCGGCGAAGCGGTGCGCCAAGCCCCAGCTTTTGAGCGCGTCGGCTGCCGGCCTGCGCTCGCTCTCCAGACTTGCGAAAACTTCGATGGCGGCGGCGAGCCGCGCTGCCGGCGTCATGGCAATCCAGACAGAATGCGGACCGCGAAGATCACCCACATGATCAGCAGAATGATGACGCCGACGAGGAAGACATTGAAACGATGCCGCACGTAGTTGGTGCCGGTATGAATATAAGCGTGCGCGAAGCGCGATAGCACGAACAACCAGGCCATCACCACGAACAGATAATCGGCGTGCTTCGTGATCATCGCGAGGATCGTCAGCACATAGAACAGCACCGGAACCTGATACTGATTGGCATAGCAATTGGAGAGCTGCTGGACTCGATCCGGCCAATTCGACTGACCGAGCGCGATGTCTTTGATCTTCGCATCGCCGCGCTTGAGCGCGCGGATGCGCGCCGAACCCATCCAGAACAGCAAGCCGAAGGTCAGCGCGACCTGGACGAACAGCGGTAGCAGAACGAATTGAATCGGCATTTGAATACCCTGAATGCGATGTGGCCGGATCAGCGCCCGTTCTAGGCTCAATGCTCCGATGAATGCGGTACGGCAGGATCGCTTTGGTTGCAAGCGGGGATATCCGTTTGGCCGCGCAACTACTTGCGGCTTGGCCATGGGTATTTCACTTTGCCGCCCGCACCCTCTGTGGTTGTATTGCCCCGGTTCGCGGATGGGGGATCTGATGCCGGCCAAGACCGCCGTTGAGAAGCCCGGGCTTTTCGAGAGCGTCGAAAGCATTGCAAAAGTTACGACCGGCGTTTTCGGGCTGCTCTACGTCGTCGGATTTCTGATCTCCAATATTCAACTGATGGCGCTCGGCATTGCGGATTTTTCCGCCCTGCAAGCGCGAAACGTCATGATCGGTTTCCTGTTCTTCGGATATCTGCTGTTGGCGGCTTGCATCGTCTATCCGGTCGCCGCCATTCCCGCCGCGATCCAGCGCGCTTCGGCCGCCGCGCCACAGCGAAACAAACTTGCCGTCTATGCCGAAGCGATCCTCAGGCAATTCTTTATCCTCTTGGTCACGCTGCTAGCGGTCGCGGAATTGATAGGACTTTTTCTGCCGTGGGGATTGTCTTACTGGGAGCTATGGCGGCTTTGGCTGTTTCCCTCTGCCACGACCGCCATCGAAATCGGATCGGGCCTCCTGCGCCAACTCACGGATGCGTTTTTTCATACTTCGATACTTTTCTCTGCGCTCGGCATTCTCGCGGCCGAATTCTTCGTCATCGATTTCCTGACGGTCAAAAAATACCGATGGAAGAATGAAGGTCCGGCGACGCTAATTCTTGGGGCCGTCATGACCACAATATTTTTCGCGTTTTTCCTTTATGGCTACGCCAACGACGTCTATCCCAATCTCAAATACAATCTCGGCGGCGGCCAGCCACAGATCGCCAACCTGACGCTGACCGGCAAGAAGCCGGAGATGGCCGGACTGCAAAGCGCGGGCCTGACGATGCACCGGCTGTGCTGCGACAGTTCCGAAGCCCAGCCGCAACCGCGCAATGCGGACGCCGAGGATGCGACGGCGGTGCCGGACATCGCGATCTGGTATCAATCGGATAAATTTTTATACATCGCCGGGGCGAGAGGTCAGATGAAATCCCGCGTGATTGCCGTCGACCTGAAGCTCGTGCGCAGCATTCATTATCTGCCGAATTTCGTGCGCGTCGAATCCGGCGGCCGGATCGTAAGTTGGCACAGCCATTGATTGCACTTGACCGGATAAATTCGGTATAGCGCCAAGAAGGCGGCGAGGCTTGGCGGCCGTTACACCCGGCTCGGATAATTCGGGCTCTCGCGCGTGATCAACACGTCGTGGACGTGGCTTTCGCGAAGCCCCGCGCCGGAGATGCGCACGAACTCCGCTTTGTTGTGGAAGTCGGCCAGATCCTTGGCGCCGACATAACCCATCGCCGCCCGCAGGCCGCCCGCCAATTGGTGCAATACATTGCCGACCGGGCCTTTGTAGCCGACCTGACCTTCGACGCCTTCCGGTACCAGCTTGAGCGCGTCCTTGATGTCCTGCTGGAAATAGCGGTCGGCCGAGCCGCGCGCCATCGCGCCGACCGAGCCCATGCCGCGATAGCTTTTGTACGAACGGCCCTGATACAAAAACACCTCGCCCGGCGTCTCGTCGGTGCCCGCCAGCAGCGAACCGACCATCGCGACGTCGGCGCCGGCGGCGAGCGCCTTGGCGAGATCGCCGGAATATTTGATGCCACCATCGGCTATCACCGGGATGCCGGCCTTCTTCGCCGCTTCGACCGAATCCATGATCGCGGTGAGCTGCGGCACGCCAACACCGGCAACAATGCGCGTGGTGCAGATCGAACCCGGGCCGATGCCGACTTTGATCGCGTCGGCGCCCGAATCGATCAGCGCCTTGGCGCCTTCGCTGGTCGCGACATTGCCCGCCACGACTTGCACCAAGTTCGACATGCGCTTGATGCGCAGCACGGCGTCGAGCACGTATTGTGAATGGCCGTGGGCGGTGTCGACCACGACCAGATCGACGCCGGCCGCGATGAGTGCTTCGGTGCGCGCGAAACCTTTGTCGCCGACCGTGGTCGCCGCGGCCACGCGCAGACGGCCCTGTTCGTCCTTGCAGGCGTTCGGATTGGCGACCGCCTTTTCGATGTCCTTGACCGTGATCAGGCCGACGCAACGATATTGGTCGTCGACCACCAGAAGCTTCTCGATGCGATGCTGATGCAGCAGCCGCTTGGCTTCGTCCTGGCTGACGCCTTCGCGCACCGTGATGAGCTTGTCCTTGGTCATCAGTTCGGCGACGCGCTGGCGCGGATCGGTGGCGAAGCGCACATCGCGGTTGGTGAGAATGCCGACCAGCTTACCGGCTTTGCCATTGCTGGCGCCTTCGACCACAGGAACGCCTGAGATCTTGTTGTCCTTCATCAGATCGAGCGCTTCTTGCAGAGGCGCGGTGGGCTCAATGGTGAGCGGGTTCACCACCATGCCGGATTCGAATTTCTTCACCTGACGCACCTGCGCTGCCTGCTGGTCCGGCTCGAGGTTGCGGTGGATGACGCCGATGCCGCCGGCCTGCGCCATGGCGATGGCCATCTGGGATTCGGTGACCGTATCCATCGCCGAGGCGATGATCGGGATATTGACTGAAATCGAGCGCGTGATCCGGGAGCGAATATCGGCTTCGCCCGGCAGCACTTCCGACAGGCCGGGCCTGATCAGCACGTCGTCGAAGGTCAGTGCTTCGCGGGGGTTTGCGTTATTGACTGCGGCCATCGCCAACTCCTCGCCCAAAAAGGGATCCGGACCGGACGGGGCCTAATAAAATGCCTGCCGCGAGGGGTGTCCCTTGCGTCGTCACGGCCCGCTTTTGGGTTGGCGTGGGTCGTTAGCACGGGTGTGCCGTGATTCCTAGAGCATTGTCAGGCGAAGTGGATACCGGTTCGCCGTCCGACAATGCGATGAAACAGGCCATTCCAAGATGCCTGTTATGAATTTGGAAATACAGCCTTCCTTCGACCGCCGCTTTGCTGTTCAAGCACTCGGAGCCCCGAGCCGGAAAGCCGCCAGCCCATGCCGCGCGACCGCATCATCCCGCTGATCATCGCGGTCGCGCTGTTCATGGAAAACATGGACTCCACGGTGATCGCCACCTCGCTGCCGGCGATCGCGGCCGATATCGGCACCAATCCGCTGGCGCTCAAGCTCGCCGTTACCTCCTATTTGCTCTCGCTCGCAATCTTCATCCCGGCTAGCGGCTGGTGCGCCGACCGCTTCGGCGCTCGCACCGTATTTCGCGCCGCCATCGCCGTCTTCGTGCTCGGCTCGATCGGCTGCGCGCTGTCGAGTTCGCTGACCGACTTCGTGATTGCCCGCATCGTGCAGGGCATGGGCGGCGCCATGATGACGCCGGTCGGCCGCCTGGTGCTGGTGCGCTCGATCAGCAAGCGCGATCTGGTTAACGCCATGGCCTGGGTGACGACGCCGGCGCTCATCGGGCCGGTGCTGGGACCGCCGGTCGGCGGCTTTATAACTACTTACGCTTCGTGGCACTGGATCTTCATCATCAATGTGCCGATCGGGCTGCTCGGCATCTTGCTGGCGACACGTTACATCGACGACATCCGCGCCGAGACGCGCGAGCGGTTCGACACGGTCGGCATGGTGCTGGCCGGCCTCGGCATTGCCGGGGTGGCCTTCGGGCTATCGATATTGGGCTTGAACTTCCTGCCGCTGAGCGTGGTCGCAGCACTGGTGATCGGCGGCATCTGCTTCATCGTCGCCTATCTGATCCACGCGCGGCGCACGCCCAATCCGGCGCTCGATCTTACGCTGTTCAAGCTGCCGACGTTCTACGCCAGCGTCACCGGCGGCTTCATATTTCGCATCGGACTGGGGGCGCTCCCCTTCCTGCTCCCGCTGATGCTGCAAGTCGGCTTCGGCATGTCGCCGTTCCAGTCCGGCATGATCACCTTCGCCACCGCGCTCGGCGCCATGGGCATGAAATGGGCGACCGGGCGAATCCTCCGACGCTTCGGCTTCCGCAATATCCTGATCTACAACGGCCTGATCAGCACGGCCTTCCTTGCCGTCTGCGCCGCCTTTACCGTGAACACCCCGCTGGCGGTCATGTTGGGCCTGTTGTTCATTGGCGGGTTCTTCCGTTCGCTGCAATTCACCAGCATCAACACCATTGCTTACGCCGAGGTCGATAACGCTCGGGTTAGTAAGGCGACGGCGCTGGTGAGCGTCGGCCAGCAGCTGGCAATCGCGGCAGGCGTTGCCGTGGGGGCCATGAGCGTTGAACTGGCAGTACAATTTCGGGGCGGCGGCGACCTGGTGGCGGCGGATTTCCCGCCAGCATTCCTCATCGTCGCCGGTATTTCGGCTCTATCAGCGCTGATATTCGCCCGTCTTCCCGCCGATGCCGGGGCGGAAATGGCTGACCGGATGCCTGCCCCGACCGAAGGCACCGACCAGCGCGGCGGCTGAATCAACGAGTTCCCCGTTAACCATAATGAGAAGTTAACGAGCGCAATACGGACCCTAATCTATGGACAAGTCTTTGGTATACCGGGTATTTTCAGTGCTCAGTATGGTTAACGGGTCGGGTAACTGCGTATGCGGGGGATGCAGCCACAGTGGCTGATACCGGCCTTCGGGCTGGCTGGGCTTGTCCTGGCCTGGTCCCCGTTGGCCGCGCAGTCGCAAACGCGGCAGATCCAGGCGCAGCCGCCGCAGACACGGCTGACCGACGTGCCGCCTCCGCCCAAGAAGGTGCGGATCGCCGACCCTGCCCGCACCTGCGCCAATCAATCCGAAGGCGCTGCCCCTGAACGCATCGCCGGCTGTGCGCAACTAATCGAGTCAGGCCGCCTCAAGGGCAAACCGCTCGGCGTTGCCTATGGCCTGCGCGGTCTCGCCTTCCTCGACCGCGGCGACATCCCCCACGCCATCGCCGACCTCAACCGCGCCGTCAATCTGGCCCCCGACTTCGCGCCGGCCTACCAGAACCGCGGCAACGCCTGGTTCGCGCGCGGCAATTACGGCCAAGCCATCGCCGACTACGACGCCACCATCCGGCTCGATCCGACGTCCCCCTCGCCTTACGTCAACCGCGCCACCGTGCGCCGCGACCTCGGTTTCACCGACGGCGCGCTGGAGGATTACCAGAAGGCGATCAGCCTCGGTTCGGAACGCGCCACACCCTACAGCGGGCGCGGACAGATTTATCTGCGCCAGCAGGATTACGCCCGCGCCATTGCCGATTTCGACCGCGCCGTACGCATCGACCCGAGCATCGCCAATTACATGCTGCGGGCGCAGGCGCGCGAAGGCGCCGGCGAGATCGACCGCGCGCTGAGCGATTATCAGGAAGCTTCCGGGCTCGATCCCAAGAACATCGCCGCGCTGACGTCGCAAGCCGGTATCTGGCGCAAGAAGGGCAACTTCGACAAATCGATCGCGATCTACGACCGCGCGGTGATGGCCGACCAGAACGTGGCGTCGACCTACCGGCTGCGCGCCGAGGTGCTTGCAGCCAAAGGCGAACGCAAGCGCGCGATGACCGACATCAGCCGCGCGCTCAAATTCGCCTGGGATC
>JANMSH010000327.1:0-10892 GCA_031389105.1 Hyphomicrobiales bacterium | reverse complement strand
GGTCAAGGGCGCGCTCGATCCCAACGACGTCGCAGTCTGCATCGGCGAGCGGCTGCTGCGTTACGGCGCCAACGAGGAACTTGCCGCGAACGTCGCGCGCCTCAAGGCGGCGCAGCGCGCTCTGGCCGAGACTTTGGACGTCGGCGCGCGCATTCCGTATTTCTGCTCCGGCTGTCCGCACAATACGTCGACCCGCGTGCCGGAAGGCAGCCGCGCCTATGCCGGCATCGGTTGCCACTACATGGCGCAGTGGATGGACCGCGAGACGGAAGGCTACACCCAGATGGGCGGCGAAGGCGCCAACTGGATCGGCGAAGCGCCGTTCTCGAAGCGCGAGCACGTGTTCCAGAATCTGGGCGACGGCACCTACAATCACTCGGGTTATCTCGCGATCCGCGCCGCGATCGCTTCCGGCGTGAAGATGACCTACAAAATTTTGTTCAACGACGCGGTGGCAATGACCGGCGGCCAGTCCAATGACGGCGGGCTCACGGTCGATCAGATCGCGCGCCAGGTTGCGGCCGAAGGCGCCAATCGCGTCGTCGTCGTCACCGACGAGCCGTGGAAATATCCGAAAGGCACCGACTGGCCGCGCGGTCTGACCGTGCATCATCGCGAGCAGCTCGATGCCGTGCAGCGTGAAATGGCCACGGTGCCGGGCGTCAGTGTACTCATTTACGATCAGACCTGTGCCGCCGAAAAGCGCCGCCGCCGCAAGCGCGGCACGTTTCCCGATCCGAACAAGCGCGTCATCATCAACGATCTGGTGTGCGAAGGCTGCGGCGATTGCGGCGTGAAATCGAACTGCGTCTCGGTGCAGCCGCTGGCGACCGAATGGGGCCGCAAGCGCACCATCGATCAGTCGAGCTGCAACAAGGATTATTCCTGCGTCAATGGCTTCTGCCCGTCTTTCGTCACCGTGCACGGCGCGCAGTTGAAGAAGGGCGAGAGTGTGACCGCGCCGAGCGACTGGCCGGACCTGCCGGCGCCGAGCGTGCCGCTGATCAATCATCCCTACAGCATCATCGTTACCGGCATCGGCGGCACCGGCATTGTCACCATCGGCGCCATTGTCGGCATGGCCGCACATCTCGAAGGCAAAGGCGTCGGCGTCATAGACATGGCCGGCCTCGCGCAGAAAGGCGGCGCGGTCTACAGCCACATCCGCATCGCCAACACGCCGGACGATATTCACGCCATCCGCGTCGCCGCGGCCGGCGCCGATCTGGTGCTAGGTGGCGATATCGTGGTGGTCGGTACCAAGAAAGTGCTTGGCGCCATCAAGCCCGGCAACACCCGCATGATCGTGAACACCGCCGAATTTTTGCCCGGCGATTTCGCCCGCAACGCCGACTATTCGTTGCCGACCGAACGGCTCAAGCGTGCCATCGTCAATGCCGCCGGCGCGGGGCGCAGCAATTTCGTCGACGCCAGCCGCCTGGCGACGGCGCTGCTCGGCAATTCCATCGGCGGCAATATGTTCATGCTCGGCTACGCCTATCAAATTGGCGCGCTGCCGCTGTCGGCGGAAGCGGTTGAGAAGGCCATCGAGATGAACGGCGAAGCGGTGGCGATGAACATCGCGGCATTCCGCTATGGCCGCCGTGCCGTGGTCGATCCGGCTGCCGTCGAAGCGCTGGTCGCGCCTCGGCCGCAGGAGGCCAACGACTCGCTCCGGTTGTCGCAATCGTTTGCGGAGACGGTCGAGCGCCGCGTCGAATTTCTCACCGCCTATCAGAGCAAGCGCTATGCGCGGCGCTATCGTTCATGGATCGAGAAGGTTCAAGCCGCGGAAGCGCAGCGCACGCCCGGTCAGTTCGGCCTGTCGGAAGCGGTGGCGCGTTATCTGTTCAAGCTGATGGCCTACAAGGACGAATACGAAGTCGCGCGGCTCTATACCGACACCGCGTTCGTCGAGCGCGTGAGGTCCACGTTCTCCGGCGAAAACTTGCGCTTCGAATTCCATCTGGCGCCGCCGCTTTTGGCCAAGCGCGATCCGCGCACCGGCGAAGCGAAGAAGATGTCGTTCGGGCCGTGGATGCTCAAAGCCTTCGGCGTGCTGTCGAAGTTCAGATTCCTGCGCGGCACGCCGCTCGATCCGTTTGGCACCACCGCCGAACGCCGCATGGAGCACAAACTGATTGCCGATTATCTCGAATTGCTTGAGACGATGATCGCGGAATTGAACACCGCCAATCACCACACCGCGGTGGCGCTGGCGTCGATCCCGGAGAAAATCCGCGGTTTCGGCCATGTGAAGCAACGCCACCTCGTCGCTGCCAAGGCCGAGGAAGCCGCCTTGCGCGAGCAATTCCGCTCCGGTGCCGCGCCGTTTCTCAAGGCGGCGGAATAATTTAGGCCTGTTTCAGGGCTTCCTGCTTGACCCGCCTGCGTCCGTGTTTTCATATCGAGACAATGCGATATCAAGACCGCCCGCAGAGGCGGCTGGGTAGGGGCCGTGCCGCCTGACGCGCGGCCCATGGGAGGGATCTGGTGCTGCTTAACGCTTCCGCTCCGGCGGACACGTTCCCCAAGCTGTTGATCCGCAACGCCCATTTGTATGGCGACCGGCCGTCTATGCGGCACAAAGACCTTGGCGTCTGGCAGACCTGGACTTGGGGGCAGGTGCTGGAGATTGTGCGCGCCTACGCGATGGGGCTGCACCGGTTGGGCGTGCGGCGCGGCGAAACCGTCGCCATCGTCGGCGCCAACAGGCCGAAGCTCTATTGGTCGGTGATGGCTGTGCAGACGCTCGGTGCGATACCGGTGCCGGTTTATGCCGACGCCGTCGCTGAAGAACTGTCCTTCGTGCTCGCCCACGCCGAAGTGCGCTTTGCCGCAGTCGAGGATCAGGAGCAGATCGACAAGATCCAGTCGGTGCTCGATCGCCTGCCGAAGCTCGAGCGGATGGTCTACGACGAGACCCGCGGCCTTCGCGATTACGACCACAGCCGTTTGACGTCGATGGACGACGTCATCGCCGACGGGCGCAAGGCGCTCGCCGCCGATTCGTCGGTCGCCGCCTGGCTCGACGCCGAAATCGCCGCCACCAATGGCTCCGATCCCTCGATCATTCTCTACACCTCCGGCACCACCGGTGTGTCCAAAGGCGTGGTGCTGACCGGCGAACGTTCTATCGCCGCAGCGAACGACACTGTCGCGTTCGACAAACTGAACGAGAAAGATGTCGCGCTGGCCTATCTGCCGCTCGCGTGGGTCGGTGATCACTATCTCAATTATGCGCAAGGTCTGGTGTCCGGTTTCTGCATGGCCTGTCCAGAAAGCGCCGACACCGCGATGTCCGATTTGCGCGAGATCGGGCCGAGCTTTTATTTTGCGCCGCCGCGCACGCTGGAAGTTCTGCTGACGCGCGTCATGATCCGCATGGAGGATGCCGGCGCGTTCAAGCGCAAGCTGTTCCACTATTTCCTCGGCGTGGCGCGACGCTATGGCGAGCGCATCCTCAACGGTGAGAGCGTGCCGCTGTCGGGGCGCCTGCTGTATGCGCTCGGTAATATTCTGGTCTATGCCCCGCTCAAGAACGTACTCGGCTTCACGCGTGTGCGTGTCGCTTACACCGCCGGCGAAGCCATCGGCCCTGATTTGTTTGCGTTCTATCGTTCGATCGGGCTGAACCTGAAGCAGCTCTACGGCCAGACCGAAGCTTTCCTTTATGTAACCGCGCAGCCCGACGGTGAAATCTACTCCGACACCGTCGGCCCGGCCTGCACGAACGTCGACATTCGCATCGCCGAGAATGGCGAGGTACTGTTCAAGTCGCCGGGCATGTTCTCGGGTTATTTCAAGGACGACGCCAAGACCGCCGAGGTGATGACGCCGGACGGCTACGTCATGACCGGAGACGCCGGCTACTTCGACGAGAAGACCGGCCATCTCAAGATCATCGATCGCGCCAAGGATGTAGGCAAGCTCAACGACGGCACGCTGTTTCCGCCGAAATACATCGAGAACAAGCTTAAGTTCTTTCCCAACATCCGCGAAGTGGTCGCCTATGGCGACAAGCGTGATTTCGCCTCGGTGATGATCAACATCGATCTCACCGCGGTCGGCAGTTGGGCCGAGCGCAACAATGTCGTTTATGCTTCCTATCAGGAACTGGCCGGCCACAGCCAAGTCTACGACATGATCGAGCGGCACGTCGCCGAGGTGAACCGCTCGCTCGCCGCCGACAAGATGATGGCCGGCGCGCAGATCGGCCGCTTTCTGATTCTGCACAAGGAACTTGACGCCGACGATGGCGAACTGACGCGCACCCAGAAAGTCCGGCGCAGCTTCATTGCCGATCGTTACGCCACCTTGATCAAGGCGCTCTATGACGGCTCGAAAGAAGCCGACATCTCGACCGAAGTGACGTTCGAGGACGGCCGCAAGGGCACCATCAGCGCGCGGGTGAAAATCCGCGACATGAAGACGATGCCGGTCCCCGCTTTGGGGAAGGCGGCATGAGGGCGCCGGGTGGACCTGAAGTCGCGGTCGGCGATGTACTCTTGTCGGTGGAGAATGTCTCACTGACATTCGGCGGCGTCAAAGCGGTCAACGACGTTTCGTTCGATATCCGCAAGGGCGAAATTCGCGCCATCATCGGGCCGAATGGCGCCGGCAAGACGTCGATGCTGAATATCATCAACGGATTCTATCATCCGGATCACGGTCACATCACGTTCAAGGGTGAGACCCGATCCAAGATGCGCCCGCACGACGCCGCGGCAGGCGGCATCGCCCGCACGTTCCAAAATGTCGCGCTGTTTCGCGGTATGACCTCGCTCGACAACATCATGGCCGGCCGCACGCTGAAGATGCGGAAAAACCTGTTCTGGCAAGTACTGCGCTACGGCCCGGCATTGACGGAAGAGATCGAGCATCGCCGCCGGGTCGAGGAAATTATCGACTTCCTCAAGATCCAGGACATTCGCCGCGTGCCGGTCGCGCGCCTGCCCTACGGCTTGCAGAAGCGGGTCGAACTCGGCCGCGCGCTCGCCATGGAACCGGAGCTGCTGCTGCTCGACGAGCCGATGGCGGGCATGAACCTCGAGGAAAAAGAGGACATGTCGCGCTTCGTCCTGGACGTCAACGATCACTTCGGCACCACTGTTGCGCTGATCGAGCACGACATGGGCGTGGTGATGGATTTGTCGGACCGCGTCGTTGTCCTCGATCATGGCGTCAAGATCGCCGACGGCACGCCGGAACAAGTGAAAACCAATCAGGCGGTGATCGACGCGTACCTCGGAGTGGCGCATTGATGATCGCGTTCGGACAATTTCTTGAAGTGCTGATCAGCGGGCTGCTCGCCGGCGTGCTCTATTCGCTGGTGGCGCTCGGCTTCGTGCTGATTTTCAAGGCGTCCGGCGTCTTCAATTTCGCGCAAGGCGCGATGGTGCTGCTCGCCGGCCTCGCGCTGGTCCGTTCGCTCGACTTCATGGTGGCCAAGGGCTTTCCATTCTGGGGCGCGGTGATCGTTGGCCTGTTGTTCGCCGCGGTGGTCATGGCGATCACGGCACTGCTGGTGGAGCGTTACGTGCTGGCGCCGCTGGCCAATCAGGACGGGCTGACGTTGTTCATGGCGACCATCGGCATCACCTTCATGATCGAAGGCGGCGCGCAGATGCTGTTCGGCTCGGACGTCTACCCGCTGCGGCTGTTTCCAACCGATTCCTGGTTCCTGTTCGAAAGCGCATTCCCGGGTGGCATCCTTGTCAGCAAGATCGACGTCTGGGGCGGCATGATCGCGGCGGTGCTGGTGGTCGGCCTGGCGATATTCTTCCAGCGCACCAAAACCGGCCGCGCGCTACGCGCCGTCGCCGACGATCACACCGCGGCGCAATCGGTCGGTATTTCGCTCAACTGGATCTGGTTCATCGTCTGGCTGGTCGCGGGCCTCGTGGCGCTGGTCGCGGCGACCGTGTGGGGCACCAAGCTCGGCGTGCAGTTCTCGATCACGTTCCTGGCGCTTAAAGCACTGCCGGTGCTGATCATCGGCGGCTTCACCTCGGTGCCGGGTGCCATTGTCGGGGGGTTGATCGTGGGCGCCGGCGAAAAGATAGCCGAAGCCTATCTCGGTCCCTTCATCGGCGGCGGCATCGAATACTGGTTTGCTTACGTGCTTGCGCTCGTCGTGCTGCTGGCGAGGCCGCAAGGTCTGTTCGGCGAACGCATCATCGAGAGAATTTAAATGTTTTATCGCGAAACCGGCCAGTTCAAGACCAGCTACGCCGCCGACATGGCGATCTTCCCGATCCGCCAGGATCGCATCGCGCTGTGGGTGCTGCTGGCTGTCGCCTTCATTGGCGTGCCGTTGCTCAACGCATTCCATATCTGGCCGTTCACCGGCGAATACATGCTGCGCGCCATTCTCATTCCGTTTTTGATTCTGTCGCTCGCCGCCGTCGGGCTGAATATCCTCACCGGTTATTGCGGTCAGCTCTCGCTCGGCAGCGGCGCCTTCATGGCGATCGGTGCGTATGGCGCCTACAAATTCGCCACCGGCGTCTTCATTCCGCTCGGGCTGTTCAACATCGCGATCCCGCCATTGCCGATCCTGGCCTCGATACTGCTCGGCGGATTAATGGCGGCGGTCATCGGAATCCTGTTCGGGGTTCCGAGCTTGCGCATCAAGGGGCTGTATCTCGCGGTGGCGACGCTCGCCGCGCAGTTCTTCTTCGACTGGCTGTTCATCCGCGTGAAGTGGTTCACCAACTATACGTCGTCGGGGTCGGTTGCCGCGCCTGAGCTGGATTTCTTCGGCTTCGTCGTCAACGCACCGATCGAGCGCTACTTGCTGTGCCTCATCTTCGTGACGCTGTTCGCGCTGATGGCGAAGAACCTGGTGCGCGGCAATATAGGCCGGCAATGGATGGCGACCCGCGACATGGATATCGCCGCGGAATTGATGGGCATCCGGCCGCTGTATGCCAAGCTGTCTGCCTTCGCGATTTCCTCATTTGTGATGGGCGTTGCCGGCGCGTTGTGGGCCTTCGTCTATCTCGGCGCCTGGGAGCCGCTGGCATTCAACATCGACCGCTCGTTCCAAATTTTGTTCATGGTCATCATCGGCGGGCTGGGTTCGATTCTGGGATCGTTCCTCGGCGCGGCTTTCATCCTGGTGCTGCCGATCCTGCTCGATCAGGTGCCGCACGCGCTCGGTATCCCGGTATCGGTCGAAACCGTGTCGCTGCTCGTGTTCGTCATCACCGGGGCGCTGATCTGCTGGCTTCTGATCGTCGAGCCGCACGGCTTTGCCAGACTTTGGTCGACCGGAAAGGAAAAGCTGAGGCTCTGGCCTTACCCCTATTGAGGGCATAGGCTTGAGGCTTCTCGGGCGGGACGGCAAAGGAGCAACCATCCCGCCGAAAACAATAAATGCTTCAAAAGCGCCGGCGCTAAGCCCGGCCTGACAGGGAGGACGACATGAGAAAGCTTACCTTGGCCGTCGCCGCCGTTGCGATTGGCGCTACCGCGATGACCGAGCCGGCAATGGCGCAGCAGAACGAACAGTTCCTGCCGTCGCTGGTCTATCGCACCGGGCCTTATGCGCCGAACGGCATTCCATTCGCCAACGGCGTCGCCGACTATTGGACTCTCCTCAACGAACGCGACGGCGGCATCAACGGCGTCAAGCTCGCTTTCGAGGAATGCGAAACCGGATACGCGACCGACAAAGGCGTCGAATGCTACGAGCGCCTCAAGGGCAAAGGCCCGACCGGCGCCGGCTATTTCTCGCCGCTCTCGACCGGCATCACCTTCGCGCTGACTGAAAAGGTGCCCGGCGACAAGATCCCGCTGCTGACCATGGGTTATGGCCGCTCGGAAAGCCGCAATGGCGCGGTGTTCCCCTGGAATTTCGTGGCCGTCGGCAGCTATTGGACCGCGGCCGATGTCGCCATCCAGCACATAGCCAAGGAACTTGGCGGCATGGACAAGCTCAAGGACAAGAAGATCAGCCTCGTCTATCACGACAGTCCCTACGGCAAGGAGCCGATCCCGGCGCTGGAAGCGCGCGCCGCGAAGCACGGTTTCGTGTTCAAGGGAATTCCGGTTACGCATCCGGGCGTCGAGCAGAAGTCGCAGTGGCTCGCGATCCGTCAGGAACGGCCTGACTACGTCCTGCTCTGGGGCTGGGGCGTGATGAACTCGACGTCGATCAAGGAAGCCGCGGCGGTCGGTTATCCCCGCGATAAAGTCATCGGTGTTTGGTGGTCGGGTGCCGAGCCTGACGTGACGCCGGCCGGCGATCAGTCCACGGGCTACAAGGCGCTGATGCTTCAGCACGGCGCCGGCAAGTTCAAAGTACACGCCGACCTTGAGAAGGCCGTCGTCGGCAAGGGAAAGTCGGTGACCAAGGATGACTTCGCTCAGGTGCTCTACAACCGCGGCCTGATCAATTCGATGCTCGGCACCGAGGCTATTCGCAATGCGATGAAGAAGTACGGCAACAAGCCGATGACCGGCGAGCAGGTGCGCTGGGGTTTCGAAAACCTCAATCTGACGGCCGATCGCATCAAGGAACTTGGCTTCGAGGGAATGCTGCAGCCGATACGCTTTAGTTGCCAGGACCATCAGGGCGCGGACGTTGCCCGCATGCAGCAGTGGGACGGCAAAGAGTGGAAGATCATCTCCGACTACTACAAAGCCGATCTGTCGATCCTCGACCCGATGGTCAAGGATGCGTCGGCCAAGTACGCCGCCGAGAAGAAGATCACTGCGCGCGATTGCTCCAAGGAAAGCTGACGCGAACCGTTCTATAAACAGGGAGGCGGCCGAACGCCGCCTCCCATTCTTGTCCACCGCATGTCCGGAGTTGCCCGCGTGACATCCGCCGCAAGCGCCGCACCGGTTGCCGCCGAGCAAGCCTATCTCTCGGTGAACAACATCGAGGTGGTCTACAGCCACGTCATTTTGGTACTCAAAGGCGTCTCGTTGTCGGTGCCCAAAGGCGGCATCGTCGCGCTGCTCGGCGCCAACGGCGCCGGCAAGACCACGACGCTCAAGGCCATTTCCAATCTTCTGCATGCCGAGCGCGGCGAAGTGACCAAAGGCTCTATCGTGCTCGACGGCAAGCCCGTGCACAAACTCTCGCCGAACGAACTGGTCCGGCGCGGCTGCATCCAGGTGATGGAAGGCCGGCGCTGCTTCGCGCATCTGACCATCGAGGAAAATCTGCTGACCGGCGCCTTCACGCGGCGTGACGGCAAGGCCGCGGTCGCACGCGACCTTGAGCTGGTCTATTCCTATTTCCCGCGCCTGCGCGACCGCCGCGAATCGACCGCGGGCTACACCTCCGGCGGCGAGCAGCAAATGTGCGCCATCGGCCGCGCGCTGATGTCGCGCCCGACCATGATCCTGCTCGACGAACCGTCGATGGGTCTGGCGCCGCAGATCGTCGAAGAAATTTTCACCATCGTTAAAGACCTCAACGACAGAGAGCGCGTGTCGTTTCTGCTCGCCGAGCAGAACACCCACATGGCGCTGCGCTTCGCGCGCTACGGCTACATTCTCGAAAACGGCCGGGTGGTCATGGACGGCGACGCCAAATCGCTCGCCGACAACGAGGACGTCAAGGAATTCTACCTCGGCATTTCCGAGGGCCGCCGCAAATCGTTCCGCGATGGCAAGCATTACCGCCGGCGGAAACGGTGGTTGGCGTAGCGAATGCCCGATCACCACGACGCCCTCGAAACCCGCGACGCTGCCGCGCGCGAGCGCGAGCAATTCGCCGCGCTGCAGGGCATCATTGCGCGCGCGATAACCGCGCCGGGCTGGGCCGCGCATCTCAAGGGCATCGATCCGACATCGGTCACGTCGCCCGCCGCGCTGGCGAAACTGCCGGTGCTGCGCAAGTCGGACATCGCGGCACTGCAAAAGGCCAATCCGCCGTTCGGCGGGCTTAACGTCACCGCGCCCGGCAAAGTGCGCCGGCTTCTGATGTCGCCGGGGCCGGTGTTCGAGCCGGAAGGCGAGGGCGCCGACTATTGGGGCGCGGCGCGCGCCTGCTACGCCGCCGGATTCCGCCAGGGCGACATCGTGCACAATTCGTTCGCCTATCACCTTACGCCGGGCGGCTTTATCCTGGAATCCGGCGCGCACGCTCTCGGTTGCGCGGTGATCCCCGGCGGGGTCGGCAATACCGAACAGCAGATCGAGGCCATCGCACACTACAAGCCGGCCAGTTATGTCGGCACGCCGGACTTCCTCAAGATATTGCTCGATGCCGCGGAGAAAACCGGCAAGGATGCATCGTCGATCAAGCGCGGTCTGGTGTCGGGCGCGGCGCTGCCGGCCTCGTTGCGCGCCGAGCTCAAGCAGCGCGGCGTCGCGGTGCTGCAATGCTACGCCACCGCCGAGTTGGGCGTGATCGCTTACGAGAGCGAGGCGCAAGACGGCATGATCGTCAACGAATCCGCCATCGTCGAGATCGTGCGGCCCGGCACGGGCGATCCGGTCGCCATCGGCGAAGTCGGTGAAGTGGTGGTGACCTCGTTCAGCCGCGATTATCCGATGATCCGGCTCGGCACCGGCGATCTGTCCGCGCTGATGCCAGGCCAGTCGCCGTGCGGGCGTACCAACGCGCGCATCAAGGGCTGGATGGGCCGCGCCGATCAGACCGCCAAGGTCAAGGGCATGTTCGTGCATCCCAGGCAGGTCGCTGAAGTCGCTGTGCGTCACACCCAGGTGACGCGGTTGCGGCTGGTCGTCGGCCGCGAAGGCGAGCAGGACACCATGACGCTGCTGGTGGAATGCGCGTCGCCCGGCGCGGCGCTGGAAGCCGCCATCGCCGAAACTTTGCAGTCGGTCACCAAGCTGAAAGGCGTGGTCAAACTGGTCGCGCCCGGTTCATTGCCGAACGACGGCAAGGTGATCGCGGATGAGCGGCC
>JANMSH010000112.1:0-7190 GCA_031389105.1 Hyphomicrobiales bacterium | reverse complement strand
GAGGTCCATGCCGGTGAAGCTGGTGGCGCCCGCGTTGATGACCGCATTGAGGTCGCCAAGCGCATATTGGGTAGCGAAGTAGATCGCGATCGCCGAGGTCACGGCGGTGACGCCAATGCCCTTGTACATCGCGCCCATGATGCTCGTGCCCTTGCCCAGGCGGACGAAGTACGTGCCGAGGATCGAGGTGATGATGCAGGCGCCACCGATAGCGAGCGGATAGACCATCATGTTGACCAGCGCAGTCGTGCCGGCAAAGAAGATCGAGGCCAGCACCATCGTCGCGACGATGGTCACCGCATAGGTCTCGAACAAGTCCGCCGCCATGCCGGCGCAATCGCCGACGTTGTCACCGACGTTGTCGGCAATGGTGGCCGGGTTGCGCGGGTCGTCTTCCGGAATGCCGGCTTCGACCTTGCCGACCAGATCGCCGCCGACGTCCGCACCTTTGGTGAAGATGCCGCCGCCGAGACGGGCGAAGATCGAGATCAGCGATGCGCCGAAACCGAGCGCGACGATCGAGTCAATAACGACGCGGTCATTCGGCGCGAACTTGAGCCCGTAGGTCAGGAAACCGAAATAGAGCGTCACGCCAAGAAGAGCCAAACCGGCGACCAGCATGCCGGTGATGGCGCCGGCCTTGAAGGCCAGTTCCAGTCCGCCGGCCAGTGTCTTGGTGGCGGCCTGCGCGACGCGCACGTTGGCGCGCACCGACACGTTCATGCCGATGAAGCCGGTGGCGGCCGACAGGATCGCGCCGATGGCAAAACCAAACGCGACCAGCCAGCCGAGCAGGAAGCCGAGCAGTATAAGGATCACCGCGCCGACAATGGCGATGGTGGTGTATTGGCGCTTGAGATAGGCCTGCGCGCCTTCGCGAACAGCGTCCGAAATCTCCTGCATTCGTTTGCTGCCCGGATCGGCACTCATGACCGAACGGGTGGCCCAAATGCCATAGAGGATCGCGAGCACGCCGCAGCCGACGATCATCCACAATGTATTCATGGGGATTTCAACCTCGATTTGGAACGGAGCTGGCGGGAGAAAACGCTCCCGCCCGGCGCCAGGAGCGTCGAGGATGGCCGCTGTTCGGCGCTTCACCCCGACCGGAAAGCGGGCGGATATAGCCAAAAACTTGGGCACAACGCAACGCGCAATTGGTCTTTTCCCTGTCCGTCCGGCACTGCCTCCCCCGGGTTGGCTGGCCGGTAGATGCCCTGTGCTCGGTTCGGCCCGGGTCAAGCCCCCGACCCGCTAGGCTTTTGAACCTTTTTGGGTCTGCTGCGACAGATCGACGTGCCGCCGCCACGCAACCAGGGCTATACAATTGCAACGGGTTGCGGTTGGGGGACGAATCATGAGGTTGCGGTTTGCGATCATCACGGCCTGCGCAGCGACGCTGCTGTGCGGCGGCTTGCTGGCCTTCGCGACCACCAGCGCCTTCGCGGCACCACAAAAAAGAACGGCGTTAGAGTGCAAGCCGGCGATATTAATCAAGATGGCCGCGCAGACTTCCGCCAAAGCGGATCGAACAAGTCCGGCTTGGCTCGCCACTCGAACAAGGGCAACCAATCGGCGAACTGCAAGACCGTCCCGCAAAAGAAACGCGGCGAAACCGTCGCGTATATAAGGCTATGTGCCGACTAAATCGCCGCTCGGCCGACCCTGGCATCGCGGTCAGCGCGGAGAGCTTAACCTTGCACGCGGACGCCAGCGATCGGCAGCTCATCTTCAGTGATGAAGCTGACGTTACAAACACTACATTTGTAGACGTTCACATCGTCAGTATCGCCAGGCTGCGGCTCCAACGTCCGGCTTAGCTTCATCGGGCGGCCGCAGTTCGGGCATAGAGGGCTGTCAGACATCAGCAGCTCCTTGGTCTTATTCAACATACTATCGCGCGATGCGGAACAAAGTTTCTACACAGACTACGGCAGCCCTGCCTCGACGAGCGCCTTCCATCGGCGGCGTCCCGCGGACCTGTCAGTGTTTGGGATCGAGATGGGCGACAATGAGCGCGCCTCGCCAAACCTCGATAGCCTCACCATCGAGCATTTTTTTGGCTTGCTCGACG
Source organism: Hyphomicrobiales bacterium (assembly GCA_031389105.1). Taxonomy (GTDB): domain Bacteria; phylum Pseudomonadota; class Alphaproteobacteria; order Rhizobiales; family Xanthobacteraceae; genus Pseudolabrys. Next base: position 5,116 of record JANMSH010000112.1, on the reverse strand, counting down.
GCGGCAGCGTCGTTCGGAAATTTATAGTCTTTGGGCGGCTCGCCGATATGGTCGGCCCGATTGTTCCTGTAGAAACGGTATTCCGGCATGACAAACCTCGCGCTAGGCGGGAGCGCTGCCGCGTCTCTCTGTCACCGATGCCTATAAACAGGTTGCGATGATGATTTATAATCTACCTGTCTCATCGCCATGTCTGGTCAATACAGCACAGGGCAAGAGCGATAGGTGCTGTCGTACCTGTGCGACACACTTCTGAACGCAAGGTTCGCAACAGGTAAAAAAAAGCGCCATCTGTATTTAAGGACCGGTATCCTCGTTTAAACGAAGCCGGCGCCTTCATTCCGAATCGACTCGCTATTGAGTCGCCTGGCGCGCAGAGTGGCTCATCACCGGGCGGCCGTCGGCAATACCGGTGACTGAGAGTTCGGTACTCCCGCCTGATTAACTCGGTGGAGACCATGACGCAATCATCCGAAATTACAGGTCCGGAATGCTCTAAATGTGAGCAGCCGATGCTGTGGCAGAGCATGCAACTCGTCGGGGCACAGCCGATGAATGTGTTCCACTGCGAAAGCTGCGACAAGTTCACCGCCGCCGCGGCCATGCCTGCTTCAAACAGCGGCAACAGCAAAATCCAGAACGAGGCGCAGCCTTAGACGCGCTCAGATCTGACTTGTTGTGGGTCTTTTTGAACAGTGGTCAAAATTGCACAGACCGCTTCTCAATACCTACGCACATTTGCAACATCGGGTGAACGACCGTAACGGAAACGCGATGCCAATTTTGAAAACGGATAAGCGCAAAGAAATCAAACTCAGAGAATACATCGCTTACGCCGAACAGTGTTTGAGAGCGGTGAAAAGTATCCCAGATCGCAGATCCCGGCTTTTGTTTCGGGAAATGGCGGCCGAGTGGCTGAATTTGGCGGCGGCGCCCGTCGGCAATGCGCGAGCGGTCGCGGATCGTGCCAGTTCGTTGCCGCCTCTTATTCCCAGCCGGCGGCAATATCGTTCGCGGCTCAGGGCTACTCAGTAAGGCCGATTACGCCGCCGCCGAGCGCCGGCGCAAGGTGTGCCAGATCAACAGCGCGCCGGCCGCCGTGGCGATGGGGAAGATCATTGCGTTGATCGCCTCCCAGCTCAGATAAGCCAGCATCTGGCCGGACAGGAACGACGTCACCGCCATGGCTCCGAAAATCAGGAAGTCGTTGAAGGCCTGCACCTTGTTGCGCTCTTCCGGCTGGTGACACTCCGTCACCATCGTGGTTGCTCCGATGAAGGCGAAATTCCAGCCGAGCCCGAGCAACACGAGGCTGCCCCAGAAATGCGCGACCGTGAGGCCGGAGATGCCGACCACCGCCGCCCCGATCAGCAGCAGCAGGCCGAGGCCGGCGATGCGCTCGACGCCGAAGCGCAGGATCAGGCTGCCGGTGAAGAAGCTCGGCCCGTACATCGCAATTACGTGCCACTGGATACCGAGGGCGGCGTCTGTAACGGAATGTCCGCAGCCGACCATGGCGAGCGGCGCCGAGGTCATCAGCATATTCATCAAGCCAAAGCTGGCGATGCCGCAGGCGAGCGCGACGAGAAAGCGCGGCTTGCGCGCGATGACGCCGATCGGCCGGCCTTGCGCGGCGCGCACCGCGGGCAGCGGCGGCACCTTCACGAAGATCAGCACGATGGCGGCGATCACCGCGCAGGCCGACTGGCCGAGGAAGCTCGCCGCGAACAGATGCGGCGACAGCATGTCCTTGGTGACGATTACCAGTTGCGGGCCGATGACGGCGGCGAACACGCCGCCGGCCAGCACCCAGGACACCGCCTTGGGCCGGAACGCGTCGCTCGCGGTATCGGCAGCGGCGAAGCGGTAGGATTGATGCGCGGCGGCATAGAGCCCGCCGCAGAAGGTGCCGAACAGCAGCAGCCAGAACGACCCGCTCATCACCGACCAATATGAGATCAGCCCGGAGGCCACGCCGAAGAACGAACCCGCTTGCAATGCAAAGCGGCGGCCGTAGCGGCGCGCCAGCCAGCCGACCGGCAGCGTGCCGGCCCACATGCCGAGGATCATGCAAGTGATCGGCAAGGTCGCCAGGCCCTTATCGGGCGCCAGCACCGCACCGATGATGCTGGAGGTGGAGACTATGACAGTGTTGTTGCCGCCGGCCAGCGCCTGCGCGACCGCCAGCACCAGCGCGTTACGCTTGGCGAGTTTGTCGTCGAAGGCGTGCTGGAGCGGTTCGGCGACGGCCGACATGAGGCGATTCCCGGCAAAAGGATTCTCTCTCTATCGGCGTTTGGAGAATAGAGCCACTGCGGCAGGCGCAGGGCTGGGTTGTCCCCCCGCGCTTCGCCAGGGAGGGATCAGAACTTGATCGCGCCGGGATGCCGGATGGTGGCTTTGCGCGCCTCGGCTGGCGACAGCGCGCCGATCTGGCCCAACGACGACCGCAACTCGTCGATGTAGAGCTCGAGCAACTGGTGCGGCCCGCCATCGCCCAAGGCCGCGACCGCCCAGAGGAACGACTTGCCGGCAAAGCACGCGTCGGCGCCGAGCGCCAAAGCGCGCATCACGTCCTGGCCGGAGCGGACGCCGCTGTCGAGCAGGATGGTCGCCTTGCTGCCGACCGCGGACACGATGCCCGGCAGGCAATCGATCGACGGCATCAGCGCCTCGATCTGACGGCCGCCATGGTTCGATATCCAGATACCCTCGATGCCGAGCGACACCGCCTTCTCGGCGTCAGCCGGATGCAGAATGCCTTTCACCGTCATCGGGCCTTTCCAGGCGTCGCGATAGCGCTCGACCTCGTCCCAGGAAAACGCGCCGCCCATGCGCTGGCGCGCGTACTTGATGATGTCGTTGCTCGACGAGCCCTTGGGCGCGTAATCGCTGATGGTGGCGAAGCGCGGGTAGCCGTTGCGCAACAGCGCCAGCAACCAGCGTGGCCGGATCATCATCTCGTAGATCATGCGCGCGTTCGGGCGGAATTCACCGGCAAGGCCCGCGTAAGTTTCGCGCGAGCGCGTGGTGCGCACCGGCACGTCGAGCGTCAACGTCAGCACCTTGCAGTTGACGGCCTGCGCACGCCGCACCAGATCGAAACCGATTTTGTGGTCGTCGTGCCAAAAACGATAAAGCTGAAGCCAGAACACATCGGGCGCCGCCGCGGCGGCTTCTTCGATGGTGGCGCCGCCGGCGACGCTGAGCGTGTAGGGCACGCGCATGCGCTGCGCCGCTTTCGCCATCAACAGATCGGCGCCGGGCCAGACCAGCGATGGCCCGCCCATCGGGGCGATGCCGATTGGCGCTGCATACTTCGTCCCGAACAATTCGACATCGACCGGCGGCAGCGTCGGCATCACGCCGTAGCGCGGCACGATCTTGACGCCATCAAAAGCCGACCAGTTGTCAACGATGCCGATATCGTTGCCGGCGCCGGTGTCGCAATATTCATAGGCAAAACGCGGCACGTGACGCGGCGCCTCGCGGCGCATCCAGGCGGTGGTCGGGAAGCGGCGGTGGTTCTTCTCGTTCTCGAGGCTGCGAATGGACGAGGCGTTGGCCGGCTTTGCCGTCATGTCGTGCATGGTGTTTCCTTGGGCAACGACTTTGTTCGTGACTTGTTTTGTCCATTATAGCGCAGGCAAAAGCGCGGCGTCCCGTCCAGATTTCAGAAATGGCTGAACGAAGTGCGCTTGAAGGTGAGCGGAGTTCCTTGGCGGTCGCGAAAGCGGGCGCCCTCGCCGGCCGCGATGACGCCAATCTCAGTGACCGGGACATTGGCGGCTTTCGCGGCGGCCCGGAAGTTGTCGGCCTTGGCGGGCGGCACCGTGCAGAGGATCTCGTAATCGTCGCCGCCGGTCAGCGCGGTCTCGCGCATCGCGGAGTCCTGGGCGATCACGGCCATTGCGGCATCGGAATGCGGCACGCGCACGGCTTCGATATCGGCCGCGATCTGCGAGACGCGGCATAATTTGGTGAGATCACCCACCAGACCGTCCGACACATCCATCGACGCCGAGGCATGCATCCGCACCGCTTCGGCCAGCGCGTTGCGCGGCTGCGGCAACAGATAGCGCGAAATAAGATGCTGGCGCTGTGCGGTGTCGAGTTTCCAGCCGGCGCCCTCTCCTTTGCGCAGCACAAGCCCGAGCGCGCCGTCGCCGATGCTGCCGGACACGAACACCAGGTCGCCCGGCTTGGCGCCGGCGCGGCGCACCATGGTGCCTTCCGGCACTGAGCCGAACATCGCGATGGAGATCATCGCCGGGCCGGGCGTTACGGTCGTATCGCCGCCGAACAACGGACAGGAGTAGAGCACCGCATCGCCGCGCAGACCGTTGGCGAAATCGGCCAGCCAGGCGTCGCCAAAATCTTTCCCGCCAATGTCCTTCGGCAAAGCCAGCGACAACAGGAAGCCAAGCGGCTTGGCGCCTTTAGCGGCCAAGTCGGACAGGTTCACACGCAGCGCCTTGCCGGCGACGGTATGCGCGGCGTCGTCGGGAAAAAAATGCACGCCGGCGACGATGGCGTCGGTCTTGAGCACAAGATCGCAGCCCGTGGGCGGCTTGATGAAAGCGGCGTCGTCGGACAGGCCCAACGCGCCCGAATGCGTCGCGATCGGCGCAAAATGCCGCGCGATCAGACGATCTTCAGCCGAGGCGTGATCGTCCGCCATCAAACATCACCCCGCGGCCTGGCCGAATTCAGCCGCGCGCATGGTGCGCGCCAGCTGGTCGAGCACGGCATTGACCATGCCGGTCTCGTCGCGCTCGACGAAGGCGGCGGCGACGTCGGCATATTCCGACACCACGACGCGCGCAGGCACGTCGCGACGGTGATCGAGTTCGTAGGCGCCGGCACGCAGAGCCGCGCGTAGCACGGCCTCGATGCGCTTGAGCGGCCAGCTTTTAGCAAGCGCGTCATCGATCAACGGATCGAGCCTGATCTGCTCGCGCACCACGCCGGACACGATGTCGCGAAAGAACGCGGCTTCGGCTGGAAGATACTGTGCGCCTTCGACCTCGCGGCCGAGCCAGTGACTTTCGAACTCGGCGAGTATTTCGTTGAGGCCGGTGCCGGCGATATCCATCTGGTAGAGCGCTTGCACCGC
>JANMSH010000101.1:0-10183 GCA_031389105.1 Hyphomicrobiales bacterium | reverse complement strand
AAACCGGCCGAAAGTCCGAAGGCGGAATAAGCTCCGTCCTCATCCTGAGGAAGGCGCGCAAGCGCCTGTCTCGAAGGATGAGGCGGCCCCATGCTTCGAGACGCGCCCAAAGAGGGCGCTCCTCAGCATGAGGCCTTAGTGCCCGTTCAGGCTTCGTCGTCGTCTTTCTTCTTGGCCTTCTTGGCCTTGGCCGGCTTTTTGTCGGCATCCGCCTCGGCGGACTCAGCTTCCACTTCCGCTTCTTCGCCCTCGGCATCAGCCTTGGCTTCCGGATCGAAGAAGGCTTCGGCAGCAGCGAGCGCGGCTTCGGCTTCCTCTTCGGCATCTTCGCGGCGCACGGTTACGTCTTCGCCACGCCCGATGCGCTCGGCTTCCGCCTCGCTGCGTGCCACGATGATGTTGACCGAAACCTCGACGTCCGGGTGCAATTCCAGCGGCACCTTGTACTGGCCGATCGACTTGATCGGCGCATTCAGCACGACATGCGCGCGATTGACTTCGGCGTCTTCGGTGGAGATCAGCGTCGCGATGTCGCGAGTCGAGACCGAGCCGAACAACTGTCCGGTTTCGCTCGCCTGACGGATGACGATAAAGGTCTTGCCGTCGACCTTGTTGGCGAGCTGGCCGGCGACGCCCTTGGCTTCGTTGCTCTTGGTTGTCAGTTCGGCCTTCATGCCTTCGAACTTCGACTTGTTGTCTTTGGTCGCGCGCAACGCCTTGCCGCGTGCCAGCAGGAAATTGCGGGCATAGCCGTCCTTGACCTTCACGACGTCGCCCATCTGGCCCAGTTTGCCGATGCGCTCGAGCAAGATCACTTCCATTGTCGTCACTCCTTGATTGAACTGCGGGTTATTCCGGTTGTTCGGGTTGGTTGAAATATCAGGTGAGGGGTGGCTGCCCGCGCTTACGGGCGGCGCGTGCGCGAAGATCGAAAGCGGTCTCGGTAATGCCGAGCAGGCCGAGCACCAGCGCGGGCCAGCCGAAAATGAAAACGGAGGCATAGACGCCGCCGAGCAGGAACGGGCGGCTGCCGATGCCGCGCGTGATCGCATGCAGGACGGCAAAGCCGAGCACGCAATAGGCCATCAACAGGCTCGCCGACAGCACGCCGGCGACGATGCCGAGCAGACCGCCGGCAAAACTGACAGCCATCGCGGCGGCCATTGCGATGAGCGCGGTGCGCGGAAACGTCATGGCCGACAGTTGCGGCCACGGCCGCTTCAGCATGCCGGAGAATTTGACGATGCGGCCGGCGAGCCACAGGTTGAAGACATTGGTGATGGTCGCGAGCACCGCCGCCGCCGGCGGAATGGCAGTCACCAGAAAATTGATCAGCCGGTCGACGTTGATAGACCCGGCGGCCCCGGCTTCGTTCCGGAACATGCGGGTCAGCGCCTTGGTCAGCGTGGCGCGGAAGGTCTCGGCGTCGGTGCCGAAATTCGGGATCGCGACCACGACCACTATCGCGGCGAGCGCCGCGGCCCATACCACCAGGCGGCCGGGCGGGTACCATTCGAGCGCCGCTGGCGCTGCGCCATTGCCGCTATGCGTATCGGCCGGACGCGCGAGCATCGTCAGATAAGCGAGCCACCAGGCCGGAATGCCGGCGCCCGCCAGAAATGCAAAGAACAGCGTGCCGCCGAACACTACGCCGACCGCGAGCGCGCCCGACAGTGCCGCGACCAGCGCCGACCAATGGCTCCAGCCCAGGCCGGCGATCATGATCGGTAGCGGCGCGAGATAAAACAGGATGATCGACAGCCACGAGCCGGACGTCACCGAAGCGAACAGCAAAGCTGCCGCGGCGCCCGCACCGATCCCGATGATTCCGATCTGCAACATCACGAGCTGTCCCGCTCTTCGAGCGGTTAGAGACGGAGTTTTTCCGCCCCAACCATCGGCTCCCGGGACGATCCCGGAAGCTTCGCTTTCTCTTCGTCATTCCGGCTGGAATGACCTCGATATTTTATCTAATCACGTAAGGCAGCAAACCGAGGAAGCGCGAGCGCTTGATCGCCTGCGCGAGTTCGCGCTGCTTCTTGGCCGACACCGCCGTGATGCGGCTCGGCACGATCTTGCCGCGCTCCGACACGTAGCGCTGCAGAAGCTTCACGTCCTTATAATCGATCTTCGGCGCGCCGACGCCGGAGAACGGGCAGGTTTTCCGCCGGCGGAAAAAGGGACGACGCGTTCCGCCGCCACCGCCACCAGCACTTGCACCTTGGGATGATCCGAATGCCATTGTCTTAATCCTCCGCCGCTACGGCGTCATCTTCACGCGGACGGCGTTCGCGTCCACCGCGATCTCCACCGCGATCGCCCCGGTCACCGCGATCTCCACGGTCCCCGCGATCGCCACGGTCGTCGCGATCCGATTTGCGCATCATGGCCGAGGGGCCTTCCTCGTGCTCTTCGACGCGAATGGTGAGATAGCGCAGCACGTCTTCCGAAAGACGTTCCTGACGCTCGATTTCGTTCAAGGCCGCCGCCGGCGCTTCGACGTTGAGCAGCGTCAGATGCGCCTTGCGGTTCTTGGAAATGCGGTAGGTGAGGGACTTGAGGCCCCAATACTCGGTCTTGGCGATCTTGCCGCCGGCGTCGGTGATGACGGCGGACAGCTTCGCGGTCAGTTCGTCGACCTGTTGCGTGCTCAAATCCTGGCGCGCAAGATAGACGTGTTCGTACAACGGCATGAAATGCCTTCCCTGTTAGCCCATCGCTGGGCTTGATGACCTCGACCCTGGCGCCTAGCCCCTCGAGCCCTTTGGGAAGGCTCGAACGCTCAGAAGGCGGGAACACGGGACGTCGGGCACAGCGGCCCTACCGGGTTCATGACCGAGGGTCATGAAAACGGCCGTCCGTTCAGCTCCCAACCAGGATCGACGGAACGGCCGGTTTATAGGGGTATTCGCTGCGATTGCAAGCCCGCGGCAGGGGCCACAAGGCCGCTGTAAGGGGCAGTAAGGCCGTTAAGCCCCCCGAGGGCCGCCGTTTTGCTGCAGCCGGTCGGCCAATTTGACCGCCAGATCGACGCCTTCCCGGATCTGGCGGGCGGCCGCCGGCTTGATATCGCTGGACCGGCGCATGTCGTTGAGCGCCGACAGCAGCCGTTCGAGGTTTTGGGCCATCAATTGCTGGCGGAATTCGGGGTCGGTGCGCGCCCGCACGATGTCGTCCTCGGTGACCAGGTCGCTCATCTGTCGGCCTTTGAATAGTGTGGGGAAGACCCTAGTCCGAGAGTCCTATCGGTTGGTTACCACCTGGGGCGCAACTTGACAGAACCCCTTACCGCAGTGTCTTTCGGCCCGAATTCAGATTCATGACGGCAGGGCAGGATTATGGCGCTCGCTTTCGTATTCCCCGGCCAAGGCAGCCAAACGGTCGGCATGGGTAAGGCGCTGGCCGCGAACTTTCCGGCCGCGCAGCAGGTTTTCGACGAAGTCGACGGCGCGCTCGGTTCGAAGCTCTCAGGCCTCATTTTCGAAGGTCCGATCGAAACCCTGACACTGACCGAAAACGCCCAGCCGGCGCTGATGGCGGTCTCGCTCGCCACCATCCGCGTGCTGGAAGCCGAAGCCGGCCTCGATCTCAAGCGCGACGCGCAATTCGTCGCCGGTCATTCGCTCGGCGAATATTCCGCGCTCGCCGCGAGCGGCGCTTTCACCATCGCCGACACCGCGCGGCTGCTGCGCACGCGCGGTCAGGCGATGCAGAAGGCGGTGCCGGTCGGCGTTGGCGCCATGGCGGCATTGATCGGGCTTGAATTCGACGCGGCGGCGGCGGTCGCTGCGGAGGCGGCGCAAGGTCAGGTCTGCCAGGCCGCCAACGACAATGGCGGCGGCCAGGTCGTCGTCTCAGGCGACAAGGCCGCGGTCGAACGCGCGGTGGAAATCGCCAAAGGAAAAGGCGCCAAGCGCGCGATGATTTTGTCTGTGTCCGCCCCCTTCCATTGTGCGCTGATGCAGCCCGCCGCCGACGTGATGGCGCAGGCTCTGGGTGAGGTCGCAGTGAAGTCGCCGGTGGTGCCGGTGGTCGCCAACGTACTGGCGAAATCCATTCAAGCGCCGGACGACATCGTGCGCTCGCTGGTGGCGCAGGTCACCGGCACGGTGCGCTGGCGTGAGTCGGTGGCCTTTATGGCGCAATCAGGTGTCGACAAGTTCTACGAAATCGGCGCCGGCAAAGTGCTCAGCGGACTGATCAAGCGCATCGCCGATGGCGCAACGACCGGTGCGGTCGGCACACCGGAAGATGTCGCCGCTTTCAAAGCCGCAAAACAATAACGCGTGGAGAAACGCACAATGTTTGAACTAACAGGCAAAACTGCCTTAGTGACGGGTGCGACCGGCGGCCTCGGCGCCGAAGTGGCCCGCGCGTTGCACCGGCAAGGCGCGACCGTTGCGATCTCGGGGACGCGGCGCGAGGTGCTCGACACGCTGGCCGCCGAACTCGGGCAGCGCGTGCACGTGCTGCCCTGCGATCTGTCCGACAAGGACGCCGTCGAGAAACTGGTGCCGGATGCCGAAGCCAAGATGGAAAAGCTCGACATCCTGGTCGCCAATGCCGGCGTCACCAAAGACAATCTATTTGTGCAACTGAAAGACGAGGACTGGGATCAGGTTCTCGCCATCAATCTGACGGCGACGTTCCGGCTGACCCGCGCCGCGGTCAAAACCATGATGCGCCGCCGCTTCGGCCGGGTGATCGGCATCTCGTCGGTGGTCGGCGTCACCGGCAATCCGGGGCAGGGCAACTACACCGCTTCGAAGGCGGGCATGATCGGCATGATGAAGTCGGTCGCGGCGGAATACGCCAAGCGTAACGTGACCGCTAATTGCATCGCGCCCGGATTTATCGCGACCCCGATGACCGACAAGCTCAATGAAAAACAGCGCGAGGGCATTCTGGCGCGCGTTCCGGCCGGCCGCCTTGGGACCCCGGCCGACGTGGCGTCGGCAACCGTGTTTTTGGCCTCGGACGAGGCCGCCTATATCACAGGGCAGACCTTGCACATCAACGGCGGGATGGCGATGTTCTAGCGCCTAGCGCATGATCCCGAAAATTGGGGCACCGGTTTTCGGACAAGATCATGCGGCCAGGAAGCGGAAGTCCCGAAAAGCTTGGCTTTTTGGGGTTTGTCCGGTTACGCTGACGCGCGCTAGTCAACGCTTTTGAAGTATGTTAACCGAAATTCGGCCCGGCTGGGGTGGCCGATGGCGGATCAGCGCACAAGCGCTCCGCGATCGGGTATTACCACACCAAAGAATTAGGACGAGGCCGTCAGCGATGGTTGCGATCTGCTCCGGGTCGCAATCCAATCTAAAAGCACGAGGTCGGAACGATGAGTGACATTGGCGAGCGAGTGAAGAAGATCGTCGTGGAGCACCTGGGGGTGGAACCCGACAAGGTGACGGAAGCAGCGAGCTTCATCGACGACCTTGGCGCCGACAGTCTCGACACGGTCGAGCTCGTGATGGCCTTCGAAGAGGAATTCCACTGCGAAATCCCCGACGATGCCGCCGAGACCATTCTGACCGTCGGCGATGCGGTTAAATTTCTCGAAAAGAACGCTAAGGGCTGAACAGCCGCCAATGCGGCTGATCAATCGCTTCACGCGTCGTTGGCTGATGAGCTATGCGCGGTGTAAGCGCAGACAAGTTTACGCAGTCTGCGCAAGCTTGACTGCGCCGGCGTATGATCTTGCTCGGAGCCGGTTATGAGACGTGTGGTCGTCACCGGAATGGGAATGCTCACGCCGCTCGGATGCGGCGTCGAGCCGACATGGGCGCGCCTGCTCAAGGGCGAGAGCGGCGCCAAGAAAATCGACCGCTTCGACGTCTCCGATGTCGCGTGCAAGATCGCGTGCAGCATTCCGCGCGGCGACGGCAGCAATGCCACCTTCAATCCCGACCAGTGGATGGAGCCCAAAGAGCAGCGCAAGGTCGATGAGTTCATCGTCTATGCGATGTGCGCGGCCAAGCAGGCGCTCGACGACTCCAACTGGCATCCGGAAAGCTACGAGGACCAGACCACCACCGGCGTCATGCTCGGCTCCGGCATCGGCGGCATCGAGGGCATCGCCAAGACCGCCGTTGAGTTGCACGAGAAGGGTCCGCGGCGCGTATCGCCGTTCTTCATTCCCGGCCGCATCATCAATCTGGCATCGGGCTTCGTCTCGATCGCCTTTGGCCTGAAAGGGCCTAACAGCGCGGTGGTCACCGCGTGTTCGACCGGCGCGCATGCCATCGGCGATGCGGCGCGCATGGTGGCGCTCGGCGATGCCGAGGTGATGGTGGCGGGCGGCGCCGAATCGCCGGTCAACCGAATGGCGCTGGCCGGCTTTGCGGCATTGCGCGCGCTGTCCACCGCGTTCAACGACGATCCGACCCGCGCGTCGCGGCCGTATGACAAGGCCCGCGATGGCTTCGTGATGGGCGAGGGCGCCGGCGCCGTGGTGCTGGAATCCCTCGATCACGCCAAGGCGCGCGGCGCAAAAATTCATGCCGAACTGATCGGTTACGGTCTATCGGGCGACGCCTATCACATCACCGCGCCGTCGCCGGATGGTGACGGGGCGTTTCGCTGCATGGCGATGGCGATGAAGCGCGCGGGTATCACCCCGGGCGATCTCGACTACATCAACGCTCACGGCACCTCGACACCTCTCGGCGACGAGATCGAGCTCGGCGCCGTGCAGCGCCTGGTCGGCAACGATGCTGCCCATATCTCGATGTCATCGACCAAATCCTGCGTCGGCCATCTGCTTGGCGCCGCCGGGGCGGTCGAGGCGATCTTCTCGATCCTGGCCATCCGCGACCGGGTCGCGCCGCCCACCATCAATCTCGACAATCCTTCGGTGGAGACGCCGATCGACCTGGTGCCGCACAAGGCGCGCGAGCGTGATATCGACATCGCGCTGTCGAATTCGTTCGGCTTCGGCGGCACCAACGCCTCGCTGATCTTCCGCCGCTACGCGGACTAGGCGCGAGAAAAATGACAGGCTGCCCGCGCGGCTTTCCGCCACCCCCGTTTTCGCCATAATTCTCCCTAACCTGCGAAAACATCTGATATTTTCCGATTCTCCCTGCGCCGCGGTGGTGGGCAAAACGACGGAGTGTTGCGTTTGAATTCCAATCCGCCACCCAATGGGAACGGCCGCCCGTTGAGTAACGGGCCGAGCCCGATTCCGCCGCCGCCCAGCGCCAAGTTGCCGCGCAGCGCGCGCGCCGCGCTTGAGCCGCAGCGGGTGCCGCCGGGGCCGCGCCGCCGCTCCAAGAAGGTGCGCCATCCGCTGGTGGTGGTCGGCAATGCGATCTTCATGGCGCTGGTCATCATCTCAGTCGCGGTCGGCGGCGCGTTGTTCATCGGCAAGCAGCGCTTCGAAGCGCCCGGTCCCTTGGCCGAAGACAAGATCGTCAATATCCCGCGCGGCCTCGGCATCAAGGAGATTTCCGACGTGCTGGTGCGCGAAGGCGTAATCGATCAGCCTTGGGTGTTCATGGGCGGCGTGTTCGTGCTCAAGGCGCACGGCGAACTCAAATTCGGCGAATATCAGTTCACCAAGAACGCCAGCCTGTCCGACGTCGTCGACACCATCATTGCGAACAAGGTGGTGCAGCACGCCTTCACCGTGGCCGAGGGCCTGACCTCCGAGCAGATTGTCGCCCGGCTGTTGGAGAACCCGTCGCTGTCAGGCCAGATCAAGGAAATCCCGCGCGAAGGCACGCTGCTGCCGGAGACATATCGCTTCACGCTCGGCATGCCGCGCGACCAGATCATCCAGCGCATGCAGCAGGCGCACAAGCGCGTGCTGCAGGAAGTCTGGGAACGTCGTATACCGGATCTGCCATACAAGACGCCTGAGCAGCTCGTCATCATGGCGTCGATCATCGAGAAGGAAACCGGCAAGCCGGAAGAGCGCACGCGCGTTTCGGCGGTTTTCCTCAACCGGCTCAAGACGAGGATGCGGCTGCAGTCCGACCCGACCATCATTTACGGTCTGACCGGCGGCAAAGGCGCGCTCGGCCGTCCAATCCTGCGCAGCGAGATAGATCAGGCGACGCCGTACAATACCTATGTGATCGATGGACTGCCGCCGGGACCGATCGCCAATCCGGGCCGCGCGTCGCTCGAAGCCGCCGCCAATCCGGCGCGCACCAAGGAACTGTATTTCGTCGCCGACGGCACGGGCGGCCATGCCTTCGCCGACAATTACCCCGAACACCAGAAGAACGTGGCGCGGCTGCGCGTCATCGAGCAGGGCGCATCGGCGGAGCCGACGCCGCCGCCGCCAGCCACCAAGAGCGGCAGGCGCTAGGCCAGCGTCGGCCTTGTGAGCGACAAAGGCCGCCGCTAAGGTCGCCGCGACTTTCCAATTTCAGCAAAACGAGACCGCAACGATGGCCGGGATTTAGTCATGGCACTTTCGAGCATGACCGGTTTCGCGCGCGGCCACGGCGTCACTGGTTCCTATGCCTGGAGCTGGGAGATCAAATCGGTCAACGCCAAGGGGCTCGATCTGCGGCTCCGGCTGCCGCCCGGGTGGGACGCGGTCGAAGGGCCGGCGCGCAAGAACGCCACCGAGAAATTGTCGCGCGGCACCGTCTACGCAAACCTCACCGTTGAGCGCAAAGGCGTGCAGCCGACCGTCAAGGTCAACGAGCCGGTGCTCAACGCCGTGCTGGCGACGCTCAAATCGCTCGAAGGCAGAGTCGACGCCACGCCGCCGTCGATGGACGGCATCCTGGCGCTCAAGGGCGTCATCGAGATCACCGAGGAAGACGAACGCGAAGAGGACCGCCGCGCCGCTGAAGCCGCGATCATCGCCGGTTTCGACAGACTGCTTGCCGGTCTCATCGCCATGCGGCGCGAGGAAGGCGCCACGCTCGGGCATCTGCTGTCGGCGCGGCTGGACGAAATCGCGGCGCTGGCCGGGCGCGCCGAAGCCGCTCCGGGCCGCAAGGCCGAAGCGGTCAAGGCGCGGCTGACCGAGCAGGTGGCCACTTTGCTGGCGGCCTCAACGCGTTTCGATTCCGACCGCCTGCACCAGGAAGCAATTCTGATCGCCAGCAAGGCCGATATCCGCGAGGAATTGGACCGGCTGGCGTCGCATGTCGAGCAGGCGCGCAAGATGCTGGGCGAGGGCGGGCCGGCCGGCCGGCGGCTGGATTTTCTGTCGCAGGAACTCAACCGCGAATCGAATACGCTGACCGCCAAGTCCAACGATGTCGAATTGACCAATATCGGCCTTGCGCTCAAAAGCACGGTCGAACAATTCCGCGAGCAGGTGCAGAACCTGGAATGATTTTCGGATGATCCGGCGAATGATCCAACGATGATCGAAGATAGCGAAATCGCCCGCCGCGGCATCATGCTGGTGCTGTCGTCGCCGTCCGGCGCGGGCAAGACCACGTTGACTCGTACTCTGCTCGAGCAGGAAGACAATGTCGCGCTGTCGATCTCGGTCACGACGCGGGCGCGGCGCGCCAGCGAAATCGACGGCGTGCATTATCACTTCATGTCGAAGCGCCAGTTCGAAGTGATGCGCGATTCCGGCGAGTTGCTCGAATGGGCGGAAGTGCATGGCAATTATTACGGCACGCCGCGCGAGCCGGTGGAAGAGGCGCTGGTCGCCGGCAGCGACGTGCTGTTCGACATCGACTGGCAGGGCACCCAGCAGCTTTACGAAAAAATGCGCAGCGACGTCGTCAGCGTATTCGTGCTGCCGCCTTCCGCCGACGAACTCAAAGCGCGGCTGGAGCGTCGCGCCGAGGATAGTTCGAGCGTCATCGCGGAACGGCTGCGCAATGCCATTGCGGAAATCTCGCACTGGCGCGAATACGATTACATCTTGGTCAACCGCGATCTCGACAAGAGCTTTGCGCGGTTGCGCTCGATTCTGACCGCCGAACGGCTCAAGCGGGTGCAACTGCCCGACATCGAATATTTCGTCGACCGGCTGCTTGCCGATTTGAAAAAGATGGCGTCTTAGCCGGATTTTTTTGTCTGCGCCGCGAGAACGCGGGCAAGCCGCACAAAACCTGCGACATCAATTTCCTCGGCTCGCGCGGTCGGTTCGATCCGGGCCGCTTCGAGCAACGCGCCCGTGTCCGCGCCGAGCGATTTCAGGCTCTGCCGCAGCATCTTGCGGCGCTGGCCGAAGGCGGCCTCCGTCACGCGTTGC
>JANMSH010000094.1:0-1831 GCA_031389105.1 Hyphomicrobiales bacterium | reverse complement strand
TTCGGTGATGTCGCGCGAGAGGACGATGTAACGCGGCTTGTGCCCGGCCGCCGTGAGTTTGCGCGCCACGGACAACTCGAACCAGCAACTGCCTTTGGCGAGCTGCAACGAGAACTGCATGCCCGTGGACGAGCCATGCTCGTGGGCCGCCAGCAATGCCGCCCGGCACACCGCGGCGGCGTCGGGCGGCAATACTTCGTCGATCGTCTTGCCGATGAAGACCTCCGGCGGCGCGGCCAGCAAGTCCAATCGCGGCGTGTGGTAGTCGACATAGCGACCATCGCTGTCGATTTCGAACAGCAGGTCGGGAATGGCGTTGAGGATCGCGGCGTTGCGGGCCTCGGCGGTTTGCAGGTCGAGCATGGCCTGCGACGCCCGCAGCAGATAGCGCACGCGGTAGCCGATCAGCGCCCAGTGGATCGGCTTGGCGATGAAATCGGTGGCGCCCGTGTGGTAGGCGCGCTCGACCGACTTCAGGTCGTCCATGCCGGTGACCATCACGATCGGCAGCAGTTCGCCGGCCTCGGCACGCAGCCGCTCGCAGACCGCGTGGCCGTCGAGATCGGGCATGTCAACATCGAGCATCACCATGTCGGTCGGCTCCGCGCGGAAGGATTGCAGGGCCTCCTCGCCGCCAGCGGCCAGGCGGACCTCGAATCCGGCCTTGACCAAGGCCGCGCGCATCAGCACGCGCGCTGTGGCATCGTCGTCGACGACGAGGACAGTCATCGCCCGCGCCGTCATGCGACCTCCGCGAGAATCTCGCGCAGCGCCGCCATGGCGCGATCGTGCTCGGCAGCGACCACGTCGGACAACATGCGGGCGTCATTGATGCGGTTCTCACGACCGAGCTTTTCGAGCTTGCGGTAGCCGAGCGAGAGGTTTTCGGCGCCGACGTTGGCTGCGCTCGACTTGAGGGCGTGGGCCGCCTGCCCCATCGCCTTGCCGTTGCCTTCGGCGATGGCCCTGCGCAACTCGGCGAGCGTCTTGGGCGTCGTGCCCAGGAAGAGGCCGAGTACCTCCTTGACCAAGTCTGTGCCACCGTTCGGATCGAGTTCGCGCAAGGCCTCGAGCGTGGCCCGGTTGATGGCCTGCGGTGCGTCGTCGAGCGCCATCGAGCTCGTCGTCACCGGTGCATCCACCACCGGCTCGGTGCCCGAAGCGGGTAGCCAGCGCTGCAAGGTGGCGCGCAGTTGAGCCAGCGTGTAGGGCTTGGCCAGAAAGTCGTCCATGCCGGCGCGCAGGCAACGGGCTTCATCGCCTTGCATCGTGTTGGCCGTCAGGGCCACGATCGGCACGCGCCGGCCGCGCTGGCCCGGCAGGCGCCGGATCGCTTCGGTGGCGGCAAAACCGTCCATCACCGGCATCTGGCAGTCCATCAGGATCAGGTCGAAATCGCGTTCGCGCACATGGTCGAGCGCCTGCTGACCGTCGTTGGCCAGCATCACGCGCAGGCCGAGCTTGGCCAGCATCGCCCGCGCCACGCCCTGGTTGATCGGGTTGTCCTCGACCAGCAGCACCGAGCCCTGCAGCTTGACCGCGTCCGGCTCGATCGGCATCGGCGCCGTTTCGGACTTGTCGGCGTCGGTCCTCACCAGCATCGCGCTGACGACGCGGCGCAGGTCGGCGCGGCGGATCGGCTTGTTGATGAAACGCAGGATGCCGGCCTCGCGCAAATCGCGCTGTTCGGGCTGGCCGCAGGTGGAGGTCAGGACCATCGAGCGCAGGCCGTCGAATTCGGGCTGGGCCTTGATCGCCCGCGCCAGCTCCAGGCCATCCATCACCGGCATGTGCATGTCGAGGATGGCCAGCCGGAACGGCGCGCCGGCGG
>JANMSH010000081.1:0-3000 GCA_031389105.1 Hyphomicrobiales bacterium | reverse complement strand
ACTTATCTCGGCTGGCTGCTGCATGGCGTGCGCGGCGGCCTGACCGCCGGCATCCTGTTCGTCATTCCCGGCGCCATCGTCATGCTGGGCCTGAGCCTGCTCTACGCGCTCGGGCGCGGCATCTCGTTTATCGAGGGCGCGCTGTTCGGCATCAAGGCCGCCGTGCTGGTGATCGTGATCGAGGCGTTGATCCGTATCGGAAAGCGCGCGTTGAAAACTTCGTTGCTACTCGGCATCGCGGCGGCGGGCTTTGTCGGCATCTTTTTTCTGGCGCTGCCATTTCCGCTGATCGTCGCCGCGGCGGCGCTGACCGGCTATCTCGTATCGCGCAAAGCGCCAGGGCAGCTCGGCATCGCCGCTGAAGTCATTGCCGTGCCACCACCGGACAAAAACCGCTGGCGCCAGTTCACCATTGCGTCGTTGATCGGCGTGCTGGTGTGGGCGACGCCAGTCGCACTCGCCGCGCTGATCCTCGGGCCGCAGCATGTACTGGTGAGCATTGGCGTGTTCTTCTCCAAGCTCGCGGTGGTGAGTTTCGGCGGCGCCTACGCGCTGCTCGCCTACATGGCGCAGCAGGCGGTGGAGACCTACGGCTGGATGTCGGCGCCGGAAATGGTCGATGGTCTTGGCCTCGCCGAAACCACGCCGGGGCCATTGATTTTGGTGACGCAGTTCGTCGGCTTCCTCGCCGCGTTCCGCGACGCCGCGCCGTTCTCGCCGGTGACCGCCGGCATTCTCGGCGCCGCGATGACGACCTGGGTGACGTTCGTACCCTCGATGCTGTGGATATTCGCCGGTGCGCCTTTCATCGAACGGCTGCGCGCCAACCGGCAACTATCCGGCGCGCTGGCGGCAATCACCGCCGCCGTCGTCGGCATCATCCTCAACCTGTCGGTCTGGTTCGCGCTGCATGTGCTATTCGGCAAGGTCACCGAGATGCATGCCGGGCCGCTGCGCTGGTACTCCTTCGATCCGGCCGCGCTCGACAAGCAGGTCGCGATATTGGCAGTGACTGCCGCGATCCTGACGTTCCGCTTTCACCGCAGCCTGATCGAGGTCATCGTCGTCATGGCGCTATTGGGGGTCGTGACCCGTCTGACGTTCTAGCGTTCGCGCGTCACCGCGCTCTCGTGCCAATGGCGCAGCGCGAGATGAGACAGCGCCGACAGCACAAAGAAGATAACAACGCCTGCAAGCGACAGCAGCAACAGCGCCGCGAACATGCGCGGGATGTTGAGGCGATAGCCCGACTCTGCGATGCGATAGGCCAGCCCCGAACCGGCGCCGGCGGAGCCCGCGGCGATCTCCGCAACCACCGCGCCGATCAGCGACAGTCCGCCGGCGATGCGAAGACCAGCCAGCATTTGCGGCAACGCAGCCGGCAGTTTCAAATTCCACAGCACCTGCCAGCGCGACGCTTTGTACAGGTCGAACAGCGCGATGAGATTGTGATCGACCGAATTGAGACCGAGCGTGGTGTTGGCCAATACCGGAAAGAACGCCACGATCCAGGCGCAGGTCAGTACCGCCAGCGGTTGCGGCAGATAGATCAGCAGCAGCGGCGCGATGGCGACGACCGGTGTCACCTGCAAGATCACCGCGTAAGGGTAGAACGAATATTCGATCAATCGCCATTGGTTGAAGGCAACGGCCAGCGCGATACCGCCGAACGCCGCCAGCAGGAAGCCCTGGACAGTAATGGTCAGCGTGACCAGCAGCGACTGCCAGAGCAGTTCGGCGTCGGCGATCAGCGTCGCCAGCACCAGACCCGGCCCCGGCAGCACGTAAGGCGGAATGTCGAAGGCGCGCACCGCCAGATCCCAGACAAGGACCGACAGCGCCAGCATCAACAACGGCAAAACGACGCGCAGAAGGCGCGCGCTCATGACGCGCCTCCCATCGCTTCGCTCAACGTTTCGGCGACCTTGCGGCAGTAGCCGGCATATTCGGCAGAGGTGCGGAAGCGCTCGTCGCGCGGATAGCGCACGTCGATCGGGATTTCGGCAAAGACCCGGCCCGGCCGCGGCGTCATCACCACGATGCGCTGCGACAGATAGACCGACTCGAATACCGAATGCGTGACGAAGACCACCGTGCGCCGCAACTCCTGCCAAACCCGCAGCAGATCGTTGTTGAGCTTGAATCTTGTAATCTCGTCGAGCGCGGCGAACGGCTCGTCCATCAGCAGCAATTGCGGCTCGGTCACCAGCGCGCGGGCGATCGAGGCGCGCATCTTCATGCCGCCGGACAATTCGCGCGGATAAGCCTCGGCGAATCCGGCGAGCTCGACGCGGGCCAGCGCCTGCGAAACGGCCACGAGCGACTGCGCTTCATCGACGTGCGCCAGCTTGAGCGGTAGCCGGACATTGGCGGCGACGCTCGCCCACGGCATCAACGTCGGCTCCTGGAACACGAAGCCGATTTTGGCCGCCTTGCCTGGCCATTCGACATTGCCTGCGGAGGCGTCACTCAAGCCGGCAATAATGCGGAGCGCACTCGACTTGCCGCAGCCGGACGGACCGAGCAGCGAGACGAATTCGCCTTCACGCACATCGAAATTGAACCCGTCGAGCGCCACCGTGCCGCTGTCGAACGTCTTGCCGACGTTGCGCAAAGAAACGATGGCCGGGCTTGCCGGATTCATTTCGGCCGCAGCTCGACGCCGACGCCCTTGTTGACGAATTGCAGCGTGTAGGCGCGCTTGAGGTCGATGCCGGGCTTTACCACGCCGGCACGCACCATCTTGTCGAAGAAATTTTTCATGAGCGCGTCGGTCATGGCACCGATGCCGAGCATCACCGAGTCGCCGGAATCGACAATGCCGTGGTCCTTCATCCTGGCGACCGAATAGACCAGCAGCGCGTCGGTCATTTCCGGATTTTGTTTCTTGATCAGAGCGTTTCCCGGCCGGCTGTCACCATAGAGATAGTGGTACCAGCCGATCGCCGAAGCGTCGACGAAGCGCTGCACCAGATCGGGCCGCTTCTCGACGAGGTCGCG
>JANMSH010000063.1:0-11276 GCA_031389105.1 Hyphomicrobiales bacterium | reverse complement strand
GACAACTCGCGCAGCGCAATCGCGGCGGCGACCCAGTTGAGGCCCCAGGCAAGGGCCAACAGCAACACGAGCAGCTTGGCTTTGCCGGCCACGCCGGCCTGGCCTTCAGCATTCGGCATTCAATCGGCCCCGGCAGGACTTTCAAATCGCGCGCACGCTATCGCACGCGTTACGGTCTGGCGAGGCAACGCAGCATTGCAATTTGGCGTGGAGCAGCGTCAGGCCGGCGGCTTCACGTCCGCGGTGCTCGCGACGTAATGCACGTCCGGTTCTTTGAGGCCGGCACGAATTAGAACGTCGCGCACGCTCGGCCGCGCTGCCGCGAAATAGACAATTGTACCGGAACGCCGCAGCCGCGCCGTAAAACCGGCCAGTGAATGTGCCGCGGTGGAATCGATCAATGGCACATCGCGAAAATCGAGCACGAATACTTTGGGATGAACCGCGAGCCGTTCCAGGATCAAGGATACGCGCGCTGTGGCGCCGAAAAAGAAAGCGCCGCTGATGCGATATATCATTACGTTATGGCCGACGTTTCGCGCGGCGTCGATCTCGGCTTTATCGCCTTTGCTATCGGCGCTGTCCTCAGCGACCATGCTCGTTCCGCCTTCGACTTCGACCGCCTCGGCCATGCGATGCAGGAACAGCAACGCCCCGAACACTACGCCGACACCGATGCCGGTGATCAGATCGACGAAGATCGTGAGCAGGAAAGTCGCGAGCAGCACCACCGCATCGCCGCGCGAGCCGCGCAGCAGCGACCAGAATTCTTCCTTTTCCGCCATGCGCCAGGCCACGGTGATCAGCAAGGCGCTCAGCGCGGCCAGCGGGATGTAGGACACCAGCGGTGCCGCGATCATCATGAACGCCAGCAGATAGCCGCAATGGAATATCCCGGCGATCGGGCCGCGTGCGCCGGCCCGGACATTGGTCGCGGTGCGCGCGATGGTGCCGGTGACACACATGCCGCCGAATATCACCGAGCCAATATTGGCAACGCCTTGAGCGGCCAGTTCGCAATTCGAGCGATGACGCGCGCCGGTCATGCCGTCGGCAACGACGGCGGACAGCAGCGACTCGATGGCGCCGAGGATCGCGATGGCGATGGCGTCGGGCAGCACAGCCCGGATCTTTTCCAGGCTGAACGTCGGCAGCGATGGCGACGGCAGTCCGTTCGGCAGCGCGCCGAAGCGCGACCCGACGGTAGCGATGTCGAAATGAAGAAAATACGTGACGACCGCCGCCAGCGTCACCGCGATCAGAAAGGCCGGTGCGGTCGGCGACAGTTTGCGCACCGCCCACATCACGCCGATCGAGAAAAGTGCAATCGCGACGGTGGGGCCATGCAGCGTGCCGATGGCGCCCCACAGCGCGATCAGTCTGGGCAGTAGTTCGGATGGCTCGTGCGCCAGCGTCAGCCCGAACAGATCCTTGATCTGGCTGGCGGCGATAATCGCCGCGATGCCGGCGGTGAAGCCGACGGTGACCGGGAAGGGGATGTATTTGATGTAAGTCCCGACCCGCAGCAGGCCTATCGCCAATAAAATGAGCCCGGCGATCATCGTCGCCAGCGCCAGCCCGTCATAGCCGTGGCGTTCAACAATAACGGCAACAAGTCCGATGAAGGCACCGGCTGGCCCTCCGATCTGGTAGCGGCTGCCGCCGAGCATCGAGACGAAGAAGCCGCCGACAATGGCCGTATAGATGCCGCGGTCGGGCGAAACGCCGGACGCGATGGCAATCGCCATCGACAGCGGCAGCGCGACGATGGCGACCGTCAGGCCGGCGATGGCATCGCTGCGCAGGTCGCTCGCGCCATAGCCTTCACGGAACACCGTGACCAGCTTGGGCGTGAACAGCTCGGCGAAGGTGGGCGCTGTGTCGACCAGAGGGCGTTGCGGCGTGTTCATGGGCGACTCAGGTTCCGGTTCTCTTATACGCTTCGCGAGGCATGCTTTTTGAGCTAGGTCAGCGACACCGCGCCTTGTTGCACCGCGATTGCCATCGTGTTAGCTAGCCCTCGATTTTGCGGGGGTTTTCGAGGGCTTTCGGGACGCCTCCGCAAACCGGAATTCCATTAAGGATTCCAACAGGTTGCGCTGCCATCCGCGGCGGCTTCCGGCTTGTGATGAAGTAACGAAACGAGCGTCAAAAGTGGCAGGCGAAGACCCGATCATTTCTGGAATGGCTGGCCGGTACGCCGGCGCCCTTTTTGAACTCGCGCGCGAGGAAAAGGCCGTCGACAAGGTCAAGGCCGACCTTGAGCAGTTCGACGCGCTGATCGCGGCCAATCCCGACCTCAACCGTATGGTGCGCAGCCCGGTATTCAGTGCCGACGAGCAGCTCAAGGCGCTGTCGGCGATTCTCGATAAGGCCGGCATCAGCGGCATCGCCGCGAACTTCCTGCGCGTCATCGCCACCAACCGGCGGCTGTTCGCGCTGCGCGAGATCATCCGCGGCTATCGCGCGTTGGTCGCCAAGCACAAGGGCGAAGTCAGTGCCCAGGTCACCGTCGCCGAGAAGCTCAGCGACGCCAATCTCGACGCGCTCAAAAGCGCACTCAAATCGGTTACCGGCGGCAAGGACATGGACCTCGACGTCAAGATCGACCCGGCCATTATCGGCGGGCTGATCGTCAAGGTCGGAAGCCGCATGGTCGATAGCTCGCTCCGCACCAAACTCAATGCAATCAAGTTCGCGATGAAAGAGGCACGCTGATGGACATCCGCGCCGCAGAAATTTCCAACATCCTCAAAGAGCAGATCAAGAACTTCGGCCAGGAAGCCGAAGTCTCCGAAGTCGGCCAGGTGTTGTCCGTCGGTGACGGCATCGCCCGTGTTTACGGTCTCGACAACGTCCAGGCGGGCGAAATGGTCGAGTTCGAGAACGGCGTGCGCGGCATGGCGCTCAACCTCGAAACCGACAATGTCGGCATCGTGATCTTCGGCAACGACCGCGAGATCATGGAAGGCCAGACCGTCAAGCGGACCGGCTCGATCGTCGACGTTCCGGTCGGCAAGGGTCTGCTCGGCCGCGTCGTCGACGCGCTCGGCAATCCGATCGACGGCAAGGGCCCGATCAAGTCCGACACGCGCATGCGCGTCGACGTCAAGGCGCCTGGCATTATCCCGCGCAAGTCGGTGAACGAGCCGATGGCGACCGGCCTCAAGTCGATCGATGCTCTTATCCCGATCGGCCGTGGCCAGCGCGAACTGATCATCGGCGACCGCCAGACCGGCAAGACCGCGATCGCCCTCGACACTATCCTCAATCAGAAGCCGCTCAACCAGTCGACCGACGAGAAGATCAAGCTTTACTGCGTTTACGTCGCGGTCGGTCAGAAGCGTTCCACCGTCGCGCAGTTCGTGAAGGTGCTCGAAGAGCAGGGCGCGCTGGAATATTCGATCATCGTCGCCGCCACCGCTTCCGATCCGGCGCCGATGCAGTTCCTGGCGCCGTTCGCCGGCTGCACCATGGGCGAGTATTTCCGCGACAACGGCATGCATGCCGTCATCATCTATGACGATCTGTCCAAGCAGGCCGTCGCCTATCGCCAGATGTCGCTGTTGCTGCGCCGCCCGCCGGGCCGCGAAGCTTATCCCGGCGACGTGTTCTATCTCCACTCGCGTCTGCTTGAGCGCGCCGCCAAGATGAACGACAGCAAAGGCGGCGGTTCGCTGACCGCGCTGCCGATCATCGAGACGCAGGCTAACGACGTGTCGGCTTACATTCCGACCAACGTGATTTCGATCACCGACGGTCAGATCTTTTTGGAAACCGATCTGTTCTATCAGGGCATCCGCCCGGCGGTGAACGTCGGTCTGTCGGTGTCGCGTGTCGGCTCGGCCGCGCAGACCAAGGCGATGAAGAAAGTCGCCGGCAAGATCAAAGGCGAACTCGCGCAGTATCGCGAGATGGCCGCCTTCGCACAGTTCGGTTCGGACTTGGACGCCACCACCCAGCGCATGCTGGCGCGTGGCGCCCGTCTGACCGAGCTTTTGAAGCAGCCGCAGTTCTCGCCGCTGAAGATGGAAGAGCAAGTCGGTGTGATCTACGCCGGCGTCAACGGCTATCTCGACAAGTTCGAAGTCTCGCGCGTGCGCGCCTTCGAAAACGGCCTGCTGAGCCTGCTGCGCACCAAGCATGCCGACCTGCTCGACAGCATCCGCAAGAGCGGCGACCTGTCCAAGGACGACGAAGTCAAGCTCAAGGATGTGGTCGACGGCTACGCCAAGAGCTTTACGTGATGATCGCCGCCGACGGAGCAATTGGATAGACCATGGCCTCTCTTAAGGACATGCGCGTTCGTCTGGCCTCTACCAAGGCAACGCAGAAGATCACCAAGGCCATGCAGATGGTCGCGGCCTCCAAGCTGCGCCGGGCGCAGGTGGCGGCGGAAGCCGCGCGCCCGTTTGCCGAACGCATGGACCGCGTGCTCGGCAATATCGCAGCCGGCGTCGCGGGCAGCGATTCCGCGCCCCGTCTGCTCGCCGGTACCGGCGCCGACAAGGTGCATCTGCTGGTGGTTTGCACCGCCGAGCGCGGCCTTTGTGGCCCGTTCAATTCCTCGATCGTGCGGCTGGCGCGCGAGCACGCCAATGCGCTGATCGCGCAAGGCAAAGAACTCAAGATCATGTGCGTGGGGCGCAAGGGCGCCGACCAGCTTCGCCGGGTCTATGGCAAGTACATCATCGAAGTCGTCGAGTTGCGCGGCGTCAAGCAGATCGGATTCGCGCAGGCGCAGATGGTTGCCGACAAGATCATCGCGCGCTTCGACAACAACGAGTTCGATGTCTGCACGCTGTTCTTCTCGCGCTTCAAGTCGGTGATCCAGCAAGTCCCGACTGCGCTGCAGATCATTCCGCCGGTGTTCGAGCCGGTCGCGAAAGAGGCCGGCAAGGAAGCTGGTGCGTCGGCGACCTATGACTACGAGCCGGAGGAAGAAGAAATCCTCGGCGACCTGCTGCCGCGCAATCTGTCGATCCAGGTGTTCCGCGCGCTTTTGGAAAACGCTGCGTCCGAACAGGGCGCGCGCATGAGCGCGATGGACAACGCCACCCGCAACGCGGGCGAAATGATCCGCAAGCAGACGCTTACGTATAACCGTACCCGCCAGGCGATGATCACCAAGGAACTGATCGAGATCATCTCCGGCGCCGAAGCGCTTTAAATTCAGGTAACGAGGACGATATGGCCACACCGCAGAACGCAACCGGCAAGATCACCCAGGTCATCGGCGCCGTCGTCGACGTGCAGTTCGAAGGCGATCTGCCGGCGATCTTGAACGCGCTCGAGACCAAGAACGGCGACAACCGGCTGGTGCTCGAAGTCGCCCAGCATCTCGGCGAGTCGACGGTTCGCACCATCTCGATGGACATCACCGAAGGTCTGGTGCGCGGCCAGGCCGTCACCGACACCGGCAAGCCGATCGCGGTGCCGGTCGGTCCGGGTCTGTTGGGCCGCATCATCAACGTCATCGGCGAGCCGATCGACGAAGAAGGTCCGGTGAAGTCCGACGAGCGCCGTCCGATCCACGCCGAAGCGCCTGCCTATACCGAGCAGTCCACCGAAGCGCAGATTCTGGTGACCGGCATCAAGGTCGTCGACCTGCTTGCGCCTTATGCCAAGGGCGGCAAGATTGGCCTGTTCGGCGGCGCCGGCGTCGGCAAGACCGTGCTCATTCAGGAATTGATCAACAACGTCGCCAAGGCCCACGGCGGTTATTCGGTGTTCGCCGGCGTCGGCGAGCGTACCCGCGAAGGTAACGATCTTTATCACGAGTTCATCGAATCCGGCGTCAATAAGAAGGGCGGCGGCGAAGGTTCGAAGTGCGCCCTGGTGTTCGGCCAGATGAACGAGCCGCCGGGCGCACGCGCCCGCGTCGGCCTCACCGGTCTGACGCTGTCGGAATACTTCCGCGACCAGGGCCAGGACGTGTTGTTCTTCGTCGACAACATCTTCCGCTTCACACAAGCCGGCTCCGAAGTGTCGGCGCTGCTCGGGCGCATTCCTTCGGCGGTGGGTTATCAGCCGACGCTCGCCACCGACATGGGCGCGCTGCAGGAACGCATCACCACCACTACCAAGGGTTCGATCACCTCGGTGCAGGCCATTTACGTGCCGGCCGACGACTTGACCGATCCGGCGCCAGCGACCTCGTTCGCGCACTTGGACGCGACCACCGTGCTGTCGCGCGACATCGCCGCCAAGGGCATCTATCCGGCGGTGGATCCGCTCGACTCGACCTCGCGCATGCTGTCGCCGCTGATCGTCGGCGAAGAGCACTACGGGGTCGCGCGCCAGGTGCAGCAGGTGCTGCAGCGCTACAAGGCGCTGCAGGACATCATCGCCATTCTGGGCATGGATGAACTGTCCGAAGAAGATAAGCTCGCCGTATCGCGCGCGCGCAAGATCGAACGCTTCCTGTCGCAGCCGTTCATCGTCGCCGAAGTGTTCACCGGCTCGCCGGGCAAGCTCGTCGATCTCGCCGACACCATCAAGGGCTTCAAGGGCCTCGTCGAAGGCAAGTACGATCACCTGCCGGAAGCCGCCTTCTACATGGTCGGCAACATCGAAGAAGCCGTCGAGAAGGGCAAGAAGCTCGCGGCGGAAGCGGCGTAACGCGGATGCAGCCCCGCTCAAACCTCGTCGCCTTCCTGGTTGTCGGGCTACTGATCGGGGCTCTGTCGGGTTACCTGACGCGGCCACAATCGGCGGAAATAAAACTGGGTCCGCTGAGCATTGAAGTTAAAGGCAATCAGGTCGCGAGCGGCAACGGTCCGCTGACCAGCAGCCAGGTGCAGCACATCGCCATCATCACGGTGATCGGCGGGGCGATCGGCCTGGGGCTCGGGTTCGCGATGGGTAGAAGAAGAGGCTGAGAAGACGATGGCCACTTTCCACTTCGAACTGGTTTCGCCGGAAAAGCTTTTGTTTACGGGCGAGGTCGAACAGGTTGACGTTCCCGGCGCGGAGGGCGACTTCGGCGTGCTGGCCGACCACGCGCCGCTGGTAACGACGCTGCGGCCGGGCATCCTGACCGTTTACGGCGCGGGCGGCGAACAGAAGATCGTCGTACTCGGCGGCTTTGCTGAAGTGTCGGCGGCCGGTCTCACCATTCTCGCCGACGTTGCTGAGAGCGTCGCGGACATCGACCGCGCCATGATCGCGACCCGTATCGGCGAACTGGAGCAGAGTATCGCCAAGACCGAGCCTGGCTCCGCACTCGACAGATTGATCACGCGGCTCGACCACTTCAAGACCGTCGATCGTCATCTGACCGGGACGGCGATGCACTAGCTTACTGGTGCATGATCTTATCCGAAAACCGATATCCACTTTTCGGGATCATGCACTTCAAGTGCCCGCGAACTTCTCGAATTCCTTCACCACCCGCTCGTAGGTCTGCTGCTTGAACGGCACCACCAGTGCCGGCAGTTCTTTCACTGCGACCCAGCGCCAGTCGAGAAATTCGGCTTTGTGCTTGCCGCCGCCCGGCTGCGCGACGTTGATCTCGCTCTCGTCGCCGGTGAAACGCAGCGCATACCATTTCTGTTTCTGACCGCGATATTTTCCCTTCCACGCGCCGCCGCCGATGTCGCGCGGAATGTCGTAGGTCAGCCACTCTGCGATTTCGCCCAGTTTTTCGACCGAACGAATGTTCGTCTCTTCGTAGAGTTCGCGCAACGCCGCCTTGTAGGGATCCTCATTGTCGTCGATGCCACCCTGCGGCATTTGCCAGACGTGGGTGTCGTCGGTGTGCTCGGGGCCGTCGGTGCGGCGGCCGACAAACACGAGACCGTCGCGATTGAGCACGGTGATCCCGGCGCAAGGGCGGTAGGGCAGGGACTCGAAGGGGGGCATCGGCATTCCGTCATTTGTAATGCAGCGCGTGTGTCGCGCCGAAAAATGACGTTACGATGACTTCGCCTTGATCGCCACCGTGGTGATCGGCACCAGCACGAAGCCGCGGCTTTCCACTTTCTTGGCCCATTCGGCGATGCGCGCGATGATGGCAGGCTGCGCGCTGGCAAAGCCGACGGCGGTGCCGTTATCGCGCGCCAGCATCTCAAGCCGCGCCAGCGCGCGGTCGATCTCGGCCGTGGTCGGCGTCGCATCGATTACCAGATCGGTCTTGGCAAACGGCAAATTTTGGCTGCCAGCGGCCTGGCCCGCGACGCTGCGCGGCGAGGAGCCGTCGTCGACGTAGATCAGGCCGCGCTTGCCGATCTCGCGCAGCACCGGCGCCAGCGCCGGCTCCGACGCAGTGAAACGCGCGCCCATGAAACTCGCGATGCCGACATAGCCCGGGAAGCGGCTCATCAACCATTGCAGACGATCGACGTTCTGTCCGCCGGTCAGCGTGGTGAGCAGCGTCTGCGGGCCGGGATCGTTGTCGGGATAATCGAACGGCTCCATCGGCGCTTGCAGCAGCACTTCGTGATTATCGCCGCGCGCGCGCTCGGCCAATTTGTCGAGGTCGGCGCCGTAGGGTGCAATGGCAAAGGTCACCGGTGCCGGCAGCTTGAAGGCCTCGGCCGTGCCCGATGCGCTGATGCCCATGCCGCCGATGACGACGGCGATGCGCGGCGAATCTTTCCGGTTCGGCGGCAGATCGCGCGGCTTGGCGTAGGCGACCGAGGGCCGCGTGCCGTCGGCCCCGATCTGCGGGATCGCGCCGTGGCGCGTCATTTCCAGAAGCTTCTGATCGATCGACGACCGCGGTGCGGTGCCGCCGCCAGTATTGCCGGGAATGATGATGTCCTGGCTCTTGCCGCTGGAGCCGTCGATGATGGTGATGGTTTTGCTGCCGGGCGGTGGCGCGGCTTTTTCCGCAGCCGCTGCATCAGGCGTCGTAACCTTGGGGCCGTCATAGCGCGAGTGTTGCTTGCCGTCGCCGTTAGCCGGCACGGCCGCCCTTTCGCCGGGCAGCTTAGCCGCGACCACCGCGGTCGGTTCGCCGCCGAGCGGGTCGTTGACGAACAGCGCCCAGGACACGACCACGAGGCCGAACAAGCCCAGCACGCCGGCCAGCGCTTGCGGGCCGGAGACCGGGAGCTTCGGCAGCTTGCGTTTTTTGTCCTGGCCGAGCGGGGCGTTCAGGTCATCCGGTGCCACGGTCGCGACCTCTCCGAATCATCGGGGGAGTCTATCACGCGGGGATTCCCGGCTGGCCTAAAAGCCGACGGGGCAGCCTTTCGGCCGCCCCGTCGGGGTATTTCCGTGGCCTTCCGCCCTAGTTCGGAACGGCGGTCTTGCTGTTCGGCGGGAAGGCCGAATTGACCTGGGTGCCGCGCAAGAGATCCATCGCCATATTCAGCGCCTTATCGTCCTTCCGATCCGGCGGAATATAAGACTGCGACCCGGTCTGCTCTTTGCCTTCGTCGCCCTTGAGATGGCCGCGCAGCGAGGCCTCGCCCTTGGTGTTGGTGTCGGTCTTGGCCTTGATGTCGTCCGGCAGATCCTGGAGCACCTCGATATCGGGCGTGATGCCCTTGGCCTGGATCGAGCGGCCCGACGGCGTGAAGTAGCGCGCCGTGGTCAGCCGCAGCGCGCCATTGCCGGAGCCGAGCGGGATGATGGTCTGCACCGAGCCTTTGCCGAACGAGCGGGTGCCGATCACGGTGACGCGGCGGTGGTCCTGCAACGCGCCGGCGACGATTTCCGACGCCGAGGCCGAACCGCCGTTGATCAACACGATCATCGGCTTGCCATTGGTGAGATCGCCAGGCCGCGCGTTGAAGCGCTGCGTCTCCTCGGCATTGCGGCCGCGGGTAGAGACGATCTCGCCCTTCTGCAGGAACGCATCCGACACCGAGATCGCCTGATCGAGCAGGCCGCCCGGATTGTTGCGCATATCGAGCACGTAGCCCTTGAGCTTGTCGTTGCTCAGCTTGGCACCGATGTCGCTGATCGCCTTCTTAAGACCGTCGGTGGTCTGCTCGTTGAACTGCGTCATGCGGATATAGCCGATGTCGTCGCCTTCGACGGTCGAGCGCACCGCGCGCACGCGAATGACGTCGCGCGTGATCGACAGTTCGAGCGGCTTGTCGGCGCCCTTGCGCATGATCGTGATCTTGATCTTGGTGTTGGTCGGGCCGCGCATTTTCTCGACCGCTTGATTGAGCGTGAGGCCCTGCACCTGTTCGTCATCGAGCTTGGTGATGATGTCGTTGGCCAGAACGCCGGCCTTGGCGGCGGGCGTCTCGTCGATCGGCGCCACCACCTTGATGAGGCCGTCTTCCATCGTGACTTCGATGCCAAGCCCGCCGAATTCGCCGCGGGTCTGCACCTGCATGTCGCGGAAGCTTTTGGTATCCATGTAGCTGGAATGCGGATCGAGGCCGGCCAGCATGCCGTTGATCGCGGTTTCGATCAGCTTGCCGTCATCCGGCTTCTCGACGTAGTCGGCGCGCACGCGCTCGAACACGTCGCCGAATAGATTGAGCTGTTTGTAAGTGTCGGCCACCGCCGCCTTGGCGGTCGCGCCCAGCATGATGCGTGGCTGCACCGCGACCAGCGTCATCGCCGCTCCCGCCGCCGCGCCGAGAAGAATGAGTGAGGTCTTGCGCATTATCCGCGAACCTTTTCGCCTTCGCCAGCCGCCCACCATGGGCCTGGATCAACGGGAATCCCGTCCTTACGAAACTCGATATAAAGCACCGGCTGGCTGGAACCTGTCGCGAGGATAGCCGCGATATGGGAGCTAGTCCCCATCACCGCAACGGGTTCTCCGGCCAGCACGAACTGTCCGAGATCAACTGATATCCGATCCATCCCAGCGAGCAAGACATGATACCCGCCACCGACGTTGAGGATCAAGAGTTGACCGTAGGAGCGGAAGGAACCGGCATAGACCACCCAGCCGTCGGCCGGCGCAGTGACCTGGGCGGCGGCGCGGGTGGCGATCGAAAGGCCCTTCTCCACCCCCCCGATACCATCGGGAGCGCCGAATTCCTTCAATTTGACCCCGTTAACCGGGGTTGGAACATGACCGCGCAGCGAAACGAAGGCAATTGCCGGCGCTAGGCGGCCGGGATCGCGAAAAGCCGACAAAGCCGGGCGGCTGTCGGTGCGCGCGGCCTCGCGGGCGTCGCGGATCGCGGGGTCGAGAGCCGCTTCGAGCTTGGCGATCAAATCTTTGAGATTGTCGACCTGGCGGCCCAAATCGGCGGCGCGCGAGCGTTCGGTCTCGAGCGCCTTCTCACGGTCGGCTTGCTGGACCTGGCGGGCCTCGACCAGCGCGGTCATGCGCGTGCGCTCGCCATCGAGCGAGG
>JANMSH010000054.1:0-10431 GCA_031389105.1 Hyphomicrobiales bacterium | reverse complement strand
CCTTGATCGTCGCGCGCGACATCGCGCATGCGAAATTGCGCGAGCGGCTGGAGGCCGGGCAGGGCCTGCCAGATTATTTCAAGGATCATCCAGTGTATTACGCGGGGCCGGCCAAGACTCCGGTGGGTTACGCGTCGGGCGCCTTCGGGCCGACCACCGCGGGCCGCATGGACAGCTACATCGAACAATTCCAGGCGGCGGGCGGCTCGCTCATTTCATTGGCGAAGGGCAACCGCTCGGCGCAGGTGCGCGACGCTTGCAAGAAGCACGGCGGCTTCTATCTCGCCACCATCGGCGGCTCGGCGGCAAATGTCGCCGAACACTGCATCAAAAAGGTCGAGGTGCAGGAATATCCCGAACTCGGCATGGAAGCGATCTGGCGCATTGAAGTCGTCGACTTCCCGGCTTTCATCGTCATCGACGACAAGGGCAACGATTTCTTCAAGGAATTGAATTTAGGCTGAGGCCCTAAACGTCGCGTTTACCGCGCGCCGCTACGCTTGGGCGGCAATGGAGCGGCCATGCTGGCGCGTCGTCTGATCTTCGCGATTGTCGCCATCGCCATGCTGCTGGCGGCCGGCGGCGGTACCGTGATGCGGCTGTGGGACATGCCGGCGCTTCCGGTCATCGTCAAGCCGATCGAGCCGGGCAGCGAGATGTCGCGGCTGATGGCGGATGCGCGCACGGCCTCGCGCGCCGACGATCACCAGAAGGCCGTCGAACTCTACACGCGCGCGCTCGCCATCGAGCCGGGTCCAAACGTGATCTCGCAGGATCTGCACGCGCTGCGCGGCAGCGAATACAATTATCTCAACATGCCCGACAAAGCCTTCGCCGATTTCGACGCGGCGATCCGCATTGTCTATCACGCGCCGCTGTCGGAGCCGGCGATCCGCGCTTACATGGGCCGCGGCTATGCCTCGCTGCAGCGCGAGCAATACGCGCGCGCCAAAGACGATTTCGACGTCGTCCTCAAAGCATTGCCGAACGATGTGCCGCGCTCGAGCAGCGTGCTGGCGTGGCGCGGAAACGCGCATCACGGCCTGCGCGACCGTGAACGCGCGGTCGCGGATTATAAGGCGGCGCTCGCACTCGATCCCAACAATGTCCTCGCGCGCGACAATCTTGCGGTGCTCGAAAAGCCGTAAGGTCTGATTGCAAAATTGGTTTGTGTGCAAGCGATTGAAAATTCACGCAAACTTCCCAGAGTCTGCTTGTCGACTCAGGCGTGAGCGTGCGAGCATTTGTGGCAAGAACGACGGCAATCTACAAAAAAATTGCGTGATAAACTTCAGGGGGAGGAAACGGGTCCATGGCGAAAGCCAGCATTGATTTCAATGCGCCGGATATCGCCGCGCGGGCGGAGCTCGCCAGCCAATCGGACATCGACGATTTGCCGTTCGGCGCCATCGAACTCGACCGCCACGGCATCGTGTTGTTCTACAGCGCCACCGAAGCGAAATTGTCCGGCGTGCGCCCGCTCGGATTGAACCTGTTCGATGATTCACGATGCGCCAATTGCCACGTCCTGCGTGAGCGCATCATGGCCGCGATGGAAAGCGGTCCGGTCGATATCGAACTGGCCTGGGTCGGCGACCACGGCGATCCGCTGCGCGAAGTCCGCATCCGGGTGCAGTCGGCGCGCCGCGGCGGCGTCTGGATGTTCATCGAGCGCGACTAGCGCGCGATCAAGCCGCTTTCAAAGTCTCAATTCGCCGGATTGGGCGAGCCGCTCCAGACCAACACGTCTTCAACCGGCGCTTGCCGAACGGTGGCTTGGGCGCGCAATTCGTTGAACACGAACACCCGAATGGCCGACGACAGATTGGCGTTGTTTCGCCCGCTGTCGATCTGCTGCAGCAGCACGGTCAGCTTCATCTTTTTTTGTTCGGCAATCGCGCGCAACGAATTCCAGAAATCGTCTTCCAGCGAAATACTGGTCTTATGCTGACCCAGAACGACGGAGCGTTTTGCGATCGCCGATTTCATCGTCATCTCCTCATCGACGCTACGGCCAATGACTGGCGGTATTTTGCGTCGAATTGCCCGAACACATAACGCGCCATGACGGGAAAAGTTTTGAGCGAAATCAAAAAATAGGTAATTAATTCAATGGTGTCCTGGTAGCGGCGCGGCGTTACGCGGCTCGCGCGGCCTGATCTAGGTCAATGCGCCGGCGTGCCGGACGCGTAACCAGGGCGCATGTGGCATGTCATCGCCGATGCGCCGTTCGGCTGCGACCTCGAACTCGCCGTGCTCGATGAAGAGGGAACGCACGCCTTGGTGTTTGCGTGCCGGCGTGTCGTCGGCGGCTGGATACACAGCGAAACCAAAGAACGCGTGGACGTGCGCCCGACGCATTGGCGAAAATGGCAAGCGGACGTCAGCGCCTGAAGCTCAGTCCATTGACGTGCGGCTCGCTCGCGCCGGCGCGTCCGCTGAATTGGTAGAGACTGACCGAAATCAACGCGATGATGACGAGCGCCATACCGAGCCGCACCCACTGATCCGCCATGTCCGCCCCCCAATCGGTTGCCCCGCTGCAACCCTAGAGACGCGCATCGAGGCCGGCGAGCGCGGCTTGCAAATACGGTGAATGGAGTGGTGCAGTGCGGCCTAGAACGCGTGCTCGGCCAGATGCCGGCGGTGCGCTCGATATGGCGCCTGCGCGAGATGACTTCGCGCCTTCATTAGATAGCAATTATAGCATGTTAAACTCCAGGTTGTTGAATGCCGGCATTGGTATCTCGGTTAATTCCAGTAACGCGGACTGTGCGCAGACTAAAATCGCTGCACTGAGGATCCTGGCGCGGTCCGGCGTCGTGGCGAAAAACTAACCACCTGGCGCCGCAGCCTTTGCTTTGTTTGCGAATTAGCTGTGCGAGGCGGGCTTTTTGCAGTATCACAGGGTCATGATCGAGCACGCCGATTTCTCCGTTGTCGTCAAGAACCGCGCCCGTCCGCCCAAGCCGTGGCGTTGGGAAATCTATCGCGCCGGCCGGACCAGTCCGATCGATCATTCCGAGGTCTATTTCGAGTCCATGACCGAGGCCAATCGCGCCGGCAAGGCCGCGTTGCGGCAGATGCTGAGCGAATACCAGAACTGATCACGCAAAGCCGCGATCTTCAAACCGCATCGATCGGTAAAACGCATGGCGCCACGCGATAGCGTCCGCGCGGGACCGCTTGCGTGGCTGTTTAGAATTTGTTCTGGAAAAAATCAAAATCCGGCACGCCGCGCGAACCGGGATCCAGCCGCTGCCGAAGCAGCGGCTGCGTCGCCTATTTCAACTGCGTCGAGATGCTTTTGAATTTGGCGTTCAGGCTGGTGCCAAGGCCGTTGACGACTGCGATGATGGCCACCGAAATACCGGCTGCGATCAGGCCGTACTCAATCGCCGTCGCGCCGGACTGGCACTTAGCGAAAGCGGTAAGCTTTCTCCACATCACACATTACTCCCAGGTGGTCGTTTGCAAGGCCATACTGGTTTGAACTAATAAACATCACGTAAATGTATATAGCCGGATTCCGCTGGATTCCGCGCTATTTACGCGCACCCTCCTCAAAAAATGCCAGTAAAATGGCTGCTGCGCTCAAGTTCCACGGCTGGAAACGGATAGAGGCCGTCATCAGGGGAACGTCCAGATGCTCGGCACCGGCAGCGCCACATCGGGCTTGGCGGCCACCTCGGCCCGGGCAAGATAATCGTCGCCCCACGCGGCGTAGCGCGCGACGTCGGTTTGGGTCGAAGCTTGGCCGGCCAAACCGAAGGACTTCCGTGCATTCTCCAAAAGCAGTTCGACGTCGCTCTTGGCCGGATGCGGTGTTTGAGCCTGTAGCATGCAGGCTGTCTGCGCGACAAAGCGCGTCGCGTCCTTGATCGAGATCAACGCGGCGCGAGATTTATTCTGCCGCGCTTTTCGGCAACTCAGGCCGCACCCCCGCATACAAAGAGGCCGCCTTCCCAGGCGGCCTCTTTCGGCCTCTTTGGCAGTTGGTCGATAAACCTGTGACTTAGTAGCCGCGGTACGGCTTACAGACGCCGTCCTGCACCGTGTAGCCTTGGCGGCAGCCATTGGCGGAGCGGCCACGGCGTTCGCTGCGATACTCGCGGCGGTACTCCCGGCTGTCGCGCCAGCGGCGTTCGTCGTAAGTGCGGTAGCGCGGCCGTTCGTCGTAACTGCGGTAGCGCGGCCGGTCGTCGTAGCGCGGGCCGACATAGATGCCGACACCGGGTCCCGGGCCATAATACTGCGCCGTCGCCGCGCCGGTGGCGGCAAACAGCGCCGCGGCAGCAAGCGTCATGATTGCGAGCTTCTTCATTGTCGACTCCAGTTGTCGTGACGTGTGGGAATGCTTTGCGAGATCGCGGAGACAAGTTCCATCGTGGCGGAAAGTTCCACGTTTTCGGTGAAATTGGCAAGGCAGCGGCAAAACGATGCGGGCTCATGAAAAAGAGGCCGCGCCAGCGGGTGCCTTGAGCCTGCTAATAATGTGGTCAAATCTAGAAAATTGAGCGCTCTTTGAGCTAGAACTCGACAAGGAAATCTTGGCCGAGCAGGACGAAGCCGAGGTAATGAAAAAGAATGAAAGACCGCCTCAGTTGGCGGCCTACCTGCCTTTGGCTGACATCGTTCCTAGCCTTGGTGCGCTGTTTTTTAGCGCGATAGTTCTCGTAGTCAGGGAAGCGAAATCTGCTGAACAAGGGGCCGCCACTTCTCCCATACGATTTTAAGATTTTTCTGCATCCGTTCTTTTTTCTCTGGCGGCAAATTGTTGTTATTAGGATCAGCTTGCTCTGTAAGAAAGATGTCCATGCTGTCGATGATCCGACTTCCCATGTCCGTTGACCTGAACTTGATTGTTGAAATGATTTGGGCAGTTGTCATGTCCGTAATGTCCATGGCGCGAAACATAATGATCAACCCCACAAAATGGGCTGTGAAGATGATCGTTACAAAAAAAGACACCCCGGCTATCGCGCATTTAATGACAAACTTCCGAATCTCCTGATCCATCGCCGCCTCCTGCTTTAAACGCAGCGTAAGGAATAAGCTCTTCGCTGGCTCCCATTGAGAGAAGCCTAAAGGCGAAAGCGAGAAAAGTGAAAACGCCGCAGCCCGTCACCGGATACTGCGGCGTTTGTATCCTGAGCGGATATCAGGCCACTAGAGGTCGAAACAGGCTTCCATTATTACTTCATGTCCATGCCCGGCATGTGCTGCATCGACCCGCCGCCACTACCCATCATCGCCATGTTTTTGCAGCAAGCGCACATACCGCTGGCCGTTTGTGGTTTCTGAGCAGGTTTGTCCGCCATCGGATCGTCGGTGGCGGGTTGCGCCGCGCCGCACATCATGCCGCCCTGGGCGGGGGTGGACGCTTGGGCTTGCTGGCCACCGCACATCTGGGCGTTAGCTGGTGCAGCAAGGCTAAACAGAGCAAAAGCTCCGATAACTAGGGATGCGCGCATAGTCGATTCCTCCGTTGATCCCGGGAATGTTAGCTCAGTCCGCCTGTGATTTGTTCTCACAAAGTCGCCATCGACTCAACCGGCGACTCCCTGTGATAAAATCAGGCCACTAGGGTCGAAACAGGCCAGTAGCCGGCCGCCAACTGAGGCGGCCTCACTGGCAAAAATGTTGTCAGTTCTTTTTGAGCGAAGTGCCAACCGGCTCCATTCGGATCGTGCCGGTTCCCTTTTTCTTCGTTTTACTTTGATACATGTTGCTATCTCCCGGCCCGGAATAGCGAGAAATCACGCCCGGCTTTCTGTCTCCGACCCCCAAAGCGCCCGGCTTTCCGTCTCCTATTCCTCTGTTGTTATTTTGGGCGAACGCACCTGTTGTCATGACGAGCGCGAAGGCCACGCTGCAAAACAGCGCGCCGATAGAACG
This sequence comes from Hyphomicrobiales bacterium, assembly GCA_031389105.1. GTDB lineage: Bacteria > Pseudomonadota > Alphaproteobacteria > Rhizobiales > Xanthobacteraceae > Pseudolabrys. Next base: position 4,533 of record JANMSH010000054.1, on the reverse strand, counting down.
GATTTTCATTGGTTTCCTTGGGGACACTCGGCACAGCAGGAGTGCCGATCGGCTGACTTTACAGACAAACGAGGCCAGCGGGGATTTCAATCAGGCCACCCGGCGGTCGACATAGGCCGGCACCGGAAATTCTGGCTGAGCAGAGCGAAGAAGAAGCTCTCAATGCATGGAAATGAAAGATGCCACCAGCTGAGGCGGCCGGAACTGACCGCAAAGAGGGATTTGTAATGGATGGCAGAGAAACCAAGCGGAACTCCGCCGCCTGAAATACCGGCCGACGACGCCAAGCACTATGTGAAGTGTGAGAAGTGCGGCGCGTGGATCGACACGCGCAATGCCATGCAATGCCTGGATCATGAAGGCCCGCACGAACTGCCGCCGGACCTGCGGCAGCACTGATACGGCCTAATGGGCCGAACTAGCGTTCCTTAGTTTTACAGCGGTTTCCGCGGTCTCAATGCTCTTTGCGATCGCGTTCCAGTTATCTTGTTCGCGCCGATGTTTGGTGCGCTCTGCCGTATCGCCGGCCGATTCAGCCTTGTGACCACATTCGGCGGCTTTGTTTCGGTACCAAACTGCCTCTGACATTCGCGACGATAGCATGCGTCTTTATTTGCTTCTGAGCTAAACGGCTCACGTCGGAAATTTTGAGCGCAAAGTCGTGTCGCTCAGAACCCGGTCCAAGGCCCACGAGTAAGCTGGATTGACCAGTCCCATGGTATGCGCCGTCATTATGGTCCCGACGCGACAGGCAGCGGTGTAATCGGCGAAATAGGCCGGCAAATGCCTGATCGGCTGCAGGGCAAGAGCCCGTAGTTCCTGGCGCTCATTCTATGGTCATCGCTGGCGCACCGTGCGCCCAAGTCGTGTTAATAGCCATTTATCAAAGTAGGCCACTCCCACATTCAAATCAGACCACCAGCGCGATTATGCCGCCGAAGATGAAGTGGACACCGGCAAGGGTCTGGAATGAAAGAGGCCGCCAATTGAGCGGCCTCTTGGGCAAAAATGTCGTCAGTTCCTTTTGAGCGGACTGCCAACCGTCTCCAGACGGATAGTGCCGGTTCCCTGTTTCGTCGTTTTGCTTTGATACGTGTTGGTTGGTTTTTGCGCGCGGTTTTTCAAGGCGCCCGAGGCCGATGCCTCATTCGCCGACATCCGGCTTCGGAGTTGACCACTATTGAATGGCTGCGCCTTTCCAGAACCCGCTTTATACGTTTTTCGATCTTGAGGGCGCGGGGATTCGTTGTCGGTGATGTGCAATCCGGGCGTCCTGCCTTTTCCCTTCGAGGCGGCGAAGGCGCCCGTCGTCGCGGCGAAAGCCAGCGTGCTCGCGCATACGGCGAGGATCGCGATGCGGATGGTCATGATGGTTCCTTCTTTGAGAAGCGCCTAAACGGCAGGGATGTATCGTTGCGCGGATCGCGAACAGATAGCGAATCCTAAAATCATAGCCGATTTCAAAACCGGCCACTCGGGTCGAAACAGGCCAGTACCCACCCCCAGGTACTGGCCGAATATGCCACCCGCGAGAGTAAAAACGAAAGAGGCCGCCGGTTAGGGTGGCCTCCGCTTAGACTAGTCCTCGCGCTTTTTTACTTCGGCTTCTTTTTCGGCACCGAGGTCACGTCAACGCCCGGAATAGGATTGTTCGATTGCTGCTTTCGGCCCGGCACCGGGACCTGCGCCAACAACAATGCCGTGTTTTTTGTTCGAGCGGGACGTGCTGATGGGTGCGTTCTGTTTGCCGCCTGTGTTTGACGAGCCGGCGGCCAAGCCGGCTTTTTTATTCGAACGGGATGTGTTTACGGCATCCTTGTCGGCTTTTTGCTTGGGAGCGTTCACTCCGTTGGAGTTCGTCCCCTTATTTAGCCCACCTCTCACCACCGTCGACCCGTTATTGCCACGAACCACCACGACCCCACCCGCCACGGGCTTTACTTCGGCAAGGTGCAGCAGAACGGCGCGAGGTTCGGGTGTCGCTCCTGAGTTCGCGGTCGTCATGCCGAGGTCGATCGCCGCCGCCGCGGGAGTTGCAAAGGTGAGTGCGGTGCCGGTGAACGCCACTGCAGCAAGAATTGCGATACGGATTTTCATTATCGTTTCCCCCTGATGAGTGAATGTAGCAATAAGCGGCAACAACGATAGGTCGCGGGGGTGTGGCAAAAGGTTCAAATCAGGCCACTGCCAATTTCAAATCGGGCCACTAGGGGTCAAAACAGGCCAGCACCGACGGACGGTATGCCGTGGGCGCAGACCAAACGAAAGAGGCCGCCAACTGAGGCGGCCTACTTCGTGTCTGGCGTGACGTAGGCCACCAGCCGGGCCTCTTGCCAAATCTCAATGTCGTGGCCGTCCACGAGCTGCTTTGCTTCCTTGATCGCCGCTTTGTCATCTAGAAGGGCGTGGTCCGAGGGCGGGCCGTCGATATGGCCGTCTTTCTTGATTAAATAAAAACGGTACTCGCGCATGGCTCCGCACCTGTAGAGGCGGGAGCGCTTAAGCGTCTCTCAGTCATCGGTATGCCAGTGGCCGCCGGTGATAAGGTAAACTTTCACCATCGCGCTTTCCGAGTCTGTTCACAATTGCTCACTTTCACTCATTATTTCAAATCAGGCCACGAGGGCTCGAAACAGGCCAGTACCCGGATTACGGTACTGGCCGAAATAGGCCACCCCAAAATTCAAACTAAGCCACTGGTCGCGCTAGGATGCTGGCCCCGGTTGGGGCGCGGCTCCAGACCGACTGGTACCCGAACGCGGGTCGGTTCAACCGTAAGAATAAGAAAGACAGCGATAAGCCGAAATGAAAGAGGCCGCCAACTGAGGCGGCCTCTTTCGACTAATCGAATCTAACGCCAATGCGCCGAGCGGATCGCCATGCGACGCGGCAACTCCGCTTCAAGTTGTCCTTGGGAACAACGAGCACAAAATTGTTCGGAATGCCGACAGGACTCTCGATTTCGAGCAGGGCGCCAGTTTCTGAGACGTTGCGCACCGTGCAATCAATTCCTGCCGCGCCGTGAAATGAGATCGTGCCGGATTTAAGAACGCGCTGGCGCGGGGCAGATCGTTTCTGGCCGTCAGTCATAGGATAGCTCTGGTCAAAGTTATTTCCGATTTTTGATCGTAAAAGGTGCGGGAAAAGGAAGATGGCCCCCGGCTGGGCGCAGTAGCTTGGGGCGATTGCGGCAGCCAGGGAATCCATCCCGTCCCGGGCTCAGACAACGATCCAGAAGAGCTACAAAGCTAGGATCGCGGGATTAGCGATCAATGAACGTTATGCCCAATAATGGGTAGTATTTGCATAAACAAATCGATCAAAACGGGCCACTCTCGTTCTCAAATCAGGCCACTAAGGCTCGAAACAGGCCAGTACCGGAAAAACCGGTCGCCGAATTGCTGCACTTTCACAAGCACTGACGCGCAACATCGGGTATCCGAAGCTTCGCGAGCATCTTGGCGCTGTGATCGCGTATATGACGCTCAGTAGGGATTACTTTGATTTCAAGGACAAAACTAGATCGCTTCCGCCCTAAGTATGGTCAGATCCCATTGCCGTTTGATTACGAGCCAGACACGGCTGATGACGGTAAAGGCCTGTAACGAGAGAGGCCGCCAACTGAGGCGGCCTCCGCTTACCTCCGCATAAGCAAGCCATCAGTTAAAGGGTCGATTGTCCCATGGCCCTTTTGTTTTGTTGGGGCGCCTTCCGACTTGCTGCTCTTGTGGCCGGTCGAGCCTTTTCCGGCGCCGCCACCGCCCATGCGGTCACTCGTATTCGACTTGCTGCTCTTGACGGTGGTCGCTCTTTTTTCGCTCCTCGTTGCCAGGTCCTCGAATTGCTTTAGCCTGCCGCTTTCACCCGACCCCTTGTTGGTCGTACCGGCCGTGGTGGAACGCTTCGTGGTGGTCTGGGCGGACGCGAAATCGACTTGAGTCATCGCCATAAACAGACCCAAGCAAGCAGCGAATAAGCCGAAAGAAATTTTCACCTGTCGTCTCCCTTTGTGGAACTCGAGCGTATCAAATTACGCTCGAACAGGTAGTCGGGCGGCGGCGGCTAAAGGTTCAAACCAGGCCACTTCAATATTAAAATCAGGCCACTAGGGGTCGAAACAGGCCAGTACCCGGATTCCAAAAAGAACATATTGCGAACATAGAACAAATGGTGTACATTGCTTTTACCGGTCGATTCCGGCGCCGCGGCAGGGGCCGCAGTGTCATTCGGGTCGAATCCCGGCCATAAGGAGCGCGACACATGAGCCAGCCTGCCCTGCGTATCGTCGAAGGATCGTCCATGGATAAGTCGAAGGCTCTTGCCGCCGCGCTGTCCCAGATCGAGCGTCAGTTCGGCAAGGGCTCGGTCATGAAGCTGGGCAAGAACGACAAATCGATGGATATCGAGACCGTGTCCACCGGCTCGCTCGGCCTGGATATCGCCCTCGGCGTCGGCGGCCTGCCGCGCGGCCGGGTGGTCGAGATTTACGGGCCGGAATCCTCTGGCAAGACCACGCTGTCGCTGCACACCATC
>JANMSH010000023.1:0-1588 GCA_031389105.1 Hyphomicrobiales bacterium | reverse complement strand
CCGGCATGGCCAAGGCTATAGTCGATTCGAGAATGTATCGAATGGGGTAGCGCTCGACCTCCTGCAGTTCGTGCCACTCGACGATCCTATCAAAATTTCAAGACTGAAGGTTAAGAACGTTTCAGGCCGCCGCCGACGGCTATCGATAACGGCATATGTGGAATGGGTGCTCGGAACTTCGCGCGCCGCTTGCTTGCCTTATCTCGTCACCGAGATCGATCCCAAAACTAATGTTTTGCTTGCGCGAAACCCATGGCGCATGGAATTTGGCACGCGTGTAGCCTTTGCCGATTTGGCCGGCCGTCAACAGTCGTGGTCGGGCGATCGAACGGAGTTCATCGGCCGCAATGGAAGCGTCGTTTTGCCGGCCGCGCTCACCAGTCGCACGCCACTGTCTAACCGCGTCGGTGCGGGCCTAGACCCATGCGGCGCGCTGCAAACCACTATCGAAATTCCGCCTACCGCTGAAGTCGAAATTGTTTTTTTGTTGGGCGAGGCAGCTACGGTGGCCGAAAGCCTGTCGCTGGTTGAGCGTTATCGCGCAGCCAACCTCGATGAAGTCCTGGCAAAAGTCACCGGCTACTGGAACAACACGCTAGGCACGGTTCAGGTGCATACGCCCGATCGTGCGATGGATATTATGCTAAACGGCTGGCTGCTATATCAAACGCTTGCTTGCCGACTATGGGCCCGATCGGGGTTTTATCAGGCGAGCGGTGCTTATGGTTTCCGCGATCAGTTGCAAGATGGGATGGCTCTCTGCCTGTCGCAACCGGGCTTGACGCGGGAGCATCTTTTGCGCGCGGCGGCGCGACAATTCACCGAGGGCGACGTTCAACATTGGTGGTTGCCGTCCTCGGGCAAGGGCATTCGAACGCGCGTTTCCGATGACCTGCTTTGGTTGCCATTCGCTGCTGCGCAATATGTAACGGTGACCGGCGACACCACGGTTCTTGACGAGGAAATACCGTTCCTCGATGGAATGACTCTCGCCCCGAATGAGCACGATGCATTTTTCCAGCCCATGCCCTCGGAAGAGAAGGCCGCGCTGTTCGAGCATTGCGCGCGAGGTCTCGATCGAAGCCTTGCGGTCGGACAGCATGGCCTGCCGCTAATCGGTGGGGGTGACTGGAACGACGGAATGAACCTAGTCGGTGCGGGCGGGCAGGGGGAAAGTATATGGCTGGGTTGGTTTCTTCACGCCACTATAGGCAACTTCATTGCGTACGCGGAGCAGCGAGATCAGCACGAGCGAGTGGCATCCTGGCGAGCGCACGCGACGTTGCTGAAGGCGGCGCTTGAGCGAGATGGTTGGGATGGCGAATGGTACCGTCGCGGCTATTTTGACGATGGGACACCGTTCGGGTCCGCATCAAGCACCGAATGCCGCATTGACTCAATAGCTCAATCTTGGAGTGTGATCTCTGGCGCCGCAGATCCGGCACGTGCCGCACGCGCTATGGAGGCGGTCGACGAAAAACTCATCTTGCGCGATGACAGACTGGCTCTACTGTTCACGCCACCCTTCGACAAAACCACACTTGAGCCTGGATATATTAAAGGCTATCCGCCGGGAGTCCGCGAGAAC
>JANMSH010000001.1:0-1626 GCA_031389105.1 Hyphomicrobiales bacterium | reverse complement strand
AGGGTTAAGCGCTCAGTTTGGCCTGGGTGCCGTGGACCAGTTCGTTGGCGCGATCGAAGCTCATCGGGCGGCCGAACAAAAAGCCCTGGATCTGGTTGACGCCCAGATCGCGCATGCGGGTGAAATCGTCGGCGGTTTCGACGCCCTCGGCGGTCACGGTCATGCGGAAGCTTTTAGCGAGGCTGACGATCGACTGGATGATCGCCACCGTTTCGCGGTTGCCGGCGGCGTCGCGCACGAAGCTGCCGTCGATCTTCAGCTTGTGGAACACCGCCTTGTTCAGATAGCCGAGCGAGGAATAGCCGGTGCCGAAATCGTCGAGCGCGATGCCGACGCCGAGTGCGCGCAGCCGCTTGAGCACGTCCAGTGAACCTGCGCTGTCGCCCAGGAAGACGCTTTCGGTCACTTCCAGCTCGATCCGGTTCGCCTGCACCTTGTAGCGGGTCATCACCTCGCTGACCTGCTGCGGCAGCGCCGGGAGCACGAGCTGCTTGGCGGAAAGGTTGATCGCGACGCTGATATGATCGGGCCAGTGCGACGCGGCGCGGCACGCCTCCTCGATCACCCAGGCGCCCATTTCCATGATCAGGCCGGTTTCCTCGGCGATCGGGATGAACTCGAGCGGCGAGACGATGCCGCGGGTTGGATGGTGCCAGCGGATCAGCGCCTCGAAACCCATCAGCTGTTGGTCGGTGGCATTGATCAACGGCTGGTAGTCGAGCCGGAACTGCTTGAGTGCCAGCGCGTGGCGCAGATCCTGCTCGAGCTTGAGCCGATCCTCCGCCTCGCTCTGCATATCGGCGCTGAAATAGCAGCAGGTGCCGCGGCCCTGCGCCTTGGCCTCGTACAGCGCCAGATCGGCCTTCTGGATCAAATCGTCGACGCTCTGCCCGTCGATCGGACCGAAGGCGCAGCCGATCGAGACGCCGATGCGGATCTCGACCTTGTCGATATGGTAAGGCTCGGCGACCGAGCCGATCAGCCGGGCGGCAAGCTCCTCGATGGTCTTGCGGCCCTGGCCGTCGCGGATCACGATGGCGAATTCGTCGCCGCCCATGCGGCCGACATGGCCGGAATCGCCGACTTCCTTCACCAGCCGCTGGGCGACACTCTTCAGCACCGCGTCGCCCTTCGGGTGGCCGAATGTGTCGTTGACCGGCTTGAAGCCGTCGAGATCGAGGAACATGATCGCGCATGGGACACTGGTCGCCTGCGCGTTCGACAGCGCCTCGCCGAGCAGCTGGCGCACCCGACCACGGTTCGGCAGACCGGAGAGCACGTCCATATTGGCCAGGTTGGTCAGCCGTTCCTGGGTCTTGCGCACTTCGGTGACATCCGAGCCGACGCCGCGGAAGCCCTGGAACTGGCCCGCCATGTCGATGATCGGATCGCCGGCCAGACTGATCCAGCGGGTACCGCGATTGGTGCGCAGCTCCATTTCCAGATTGGTGAAGGGCTGGCGCTCCAGCAGCGCGCTGCCGAGTATGCTGTTGCCGCCGAGCGATGCCGGCAGCGAATGGCCGATCAGCTGGCTGGTCGAACGGCCGAGCAGGCTTGTCATCCGGGACGAAATATAGGCGACACGATTGTCCGCATCGACCTGCCACAACCAGCCGATACCGCGAT
>JANMSH010000460.1:0-8299 GCA_031389105.1 Hyphomicrobiales bacterium | reverse complement strand
GTGTCATTGATGGCGCCAAACGGCGTCACCGAGCCTGGCGTCACACCCCAGACTTCGAGCAGCAAGTCAGCGGACCCAAATGAGAAGCGCCCGCTGGCGCCCAGCCGCCGGTGCAGGCCCTTCAAATCAATCGCGGCGTCTTCCTCCGCCACCACCAGATAAAGCGCGTTCTTCTTGTCGCGCAGAAACAGGTTCTTGGTGTGGCCGCCGGCAATCTCGCCGCGCAAACTGGCGGCCTGTTCGACGGTAAAGACCGGCGGATGCTTCACGGTGGTGTGAGCGATGCCGAGGGCGTCGAGCGTGGAGAACAGTTGTTCGGGAGTTTTGGGCATAAAGGGAAACATCCGGGCTGGCCGGTGTTAGTATCATTGCCGATCCACAGAATCGAACAAGGAGGCTGACTATGCGGGCATATCTGGCTGCGGCGATCGTTTTGGCCGCCTTGTCTTTCAATATTGGGCCGGCCACGGCGGGCTATCACGACGGCCCCTGGTGCGCGGTCTTCAATATCGGCAACGGCAGTATCGTCTGGGACTGTCAGTATCGCTCCATCGAGGAATGCCGGCCCAACGTAATCTCGGGAAATCGCGGCTTTTGTAACCACAATCCGGGCTGGACCGGCGGCTATACGGCCGTGGAACCGCGAAAGCGCCACGGCAAGCGCGTGTCGCACCGGCATTAACGGCCCCCGGCGGGTCAAGGTTGCAATTGCCCCACTCTATTGGCTATAGGAACGGCTTGGCGGCCGATATCGCTTTATCGGTCAATTAGCTAACGGATGCGGGTGTAGCTCAGGGGTAGAGCACGACCTTGCCAAGGTCGGGGTCGAGGGTTCGAATCCCTTCGCCCGCTCCAGTCTTCGCGCCTTTAAGCGCTTCGATTGGCAAGCCGTTATTTTTCACAATCAGCTCAATACCCCGCCGCGAGGCTTCCGCGTGTGCGCGTGTCCGCCGCGCCGACATAGCCGTTCGGCGTCACCTCAATCGAATTCGCCGACGTGGCCGGGCGCGTCGGCACGATTTTGTGGCCGCGCGCCGCGAGCGCATCGAGCACGGCGGGATCGAAGCCCGGTTCGGCCAAGACCTGATCGGGCTGCCACTGATTGTGCAGGCGCGGCGCGCTGACGGCGTCGGCAATCGGCATTTTGAAGTCGATCACGTTGACGATCACCTGCAGCACCGCGGTGATGATGCGGCTGCCGCCGGGCGAGCCGGTGACCAGAAACGGCTTGCCGTCTTTCAGCACGATGGTCGGCGTCATCGACGACAACGGACGCTTGTTCGGCCCCGGCAGATTGGCGGTAAAGCCGACCAGCCCGAACGCGTTCGACGCGCCGGGCTTGGCGGTGAAATCGTCGAGCTCGTTGTTGAGCAGTACGCCGGTGCCATCGGCGATCAGGCCGAGGCCGTAGGAAAAATTCAGGGTGTAGGTGTTCGACACCGCGTTGCCGTCACGGTCTATGACGGAGAAGTGCGTGGTGTTGCGGCCTTCGTTGTCGGGCGGCTTGCCGGGCCGGATGTTGGCCGCTGGCGTCGCCCTGTCGCCAATGCTCGCACGCAGTGTCGCCGCGTATTGTTTCGAGGTGAGACCGGCTATCGGCATCGTCACCGCGTCGGGATCGCCCATGTAAACGGCGCGGTCGGCATAGGCGCGCTTCATCGCCTCGATCATCAGGTGCAACGATCTTTCGCCGCGGCCGAGTTTGTTGAGGTCGTCACTTTCCAAAATATTGAGCATCTCGATCAGATGCACGCCGCCGGACGAGGGTGGCGGCATCGAGACGATGTCATAGCCGCGATACGTGCCGCGCACGACGGGGCGCTCAAGCGCCTGGTAATTTTTCAGATCGTCACTGGCCATGATACCGCCGGCGTTGCGCACCGCGTCGGCGATCCGCGCGGCTGTCGGGCCTTCGTAGAATCCGCGCGGGCCTTCCTGCGCGATGGCGCGCAATGTATTGGCGAGATCGGGCTGGATCAGCCGGTCGCCTTCCTGCAATGGCTGGCCGCCGTCCTTCAGCAAGACCGACGACGTGCCCCAGCGCGCGATGCGTTTGCGCGCACGCGGCAGTGAATCCGCCGTGTCGTCCTCGACGGCAAAACCTTTGGCGGCGAGTTCGATGGCCGGTGCGATCAAATCGGCCAGCGACAGTTTGCCGGAGCCGTATTTGCGATGCGCCAGCGCCAGACCCGCGACGGTGCCGGGCACACCGACCGCCAGCGCCGAATCGCGCGACTTCGCAGGATCGGGCTCGCCCTTGGCGTCGAGGAACATGCCAGTGGTGGCGGCGGCCGGCGCGGTCTCGCGATAGTCGATGGCGATATCACGCTTTTCTTTATCGAGATGGATCACCATGAAGCCGCCGCCGCCGATATTGCCGGCGCGCGGATAGGTGACGGCGAGCGCAAAGCCGACCGCGACCGCCGCATCGATCGCGTTGCCGCCGCGATCCAGAATTTCGACGCCAATACGCGCGGCGCGGCTTTCTTGCGCCACCACCATGCCGTTTTGCGCGACGACGCCGCGCGCAGGCGGGATGGTGAGCCGGGTCGACTCGAGTTGTTGCGCGTGCGCTGCAACACTCAGCAGCAGCGAGGCAGCGAACAAGGCGCGAAGGCTGGTCCGGAAGGGCAACGAGAGCATCGCGTCAGCCTATCGGAAGCCCAAGCGGGGTGGTACCTTTTGCGGGCTGCATAAAAAAAGCTTTAGGGAGGAATATCATGCTGACGCGTCGCACCGCGCTTTGCTTCGCTATGTCCGTCGCCGCTCTTGCTCTCGCCGGCGCTTCGCCGGCTTGGAGCCAGAATTTTACCAAACAGGTTCACATCATCGTGCCCTACGCGCCGGGCGGCACGTCGGACATCATCGCGCGCATCATCGGGCCGAAGCTGTCCGAAGCCATCGGCCAGCCGGTCATCGTCGAGAACAAGCCGAGTTCGTCCGGCAATATTGGCGCGGACTTCGTCGCCAAGGCGGCGCCCGACGGGCATACGCTCTTGATCACAGACGCCGGCACGCTGGCGACCCAGCCGAACCTCGTAAAGAAGCTGTCGTTCGACGTGCAGAAGGATCTGGTGCCAGTCACGCTGGTGATGTTCTCGCCCTATCTGTTCGCCGTGCATCCGAGCGTGCCGGTCGCGACACTCGCCGAACTGATCGCCTATGACAAAGCCAATCCCGGCAAGCTCAATGTCGGCACCAGCGGCGTCGGTTCGATCCAGCATCTCACCGCCATCGTCATCGCCAAGAAGTACGGCCTCAAATGGGGCATCGTGCCGTATCGTGGCGGCGCCGCGGCAGTGCGCGCGGTGGTGACCAATGAAAGCAACGTCATCTTCAACGGTGCGCTGGCGACCATGCCGTTCGTCGCGCAGAACCAGCTCAAGGGCATCGCCGTCTCCGGCGACAAGCGCCTGCCGGGTCTGCCGAACCTGCCGACGTTCAAGGAATTGAACATGCCGATCGTCGAGACCGGCTCGTGGCAGGGCTTCCTCACCAGCAAAGGCACGCCGCCGGCGATGACGGCGCGGTTGAACGCCGAGCTGCGCAAGATTCTCGACTCGCCGGAAATTACCAAGAAGCTTGCCGACCTTGGCGGCAACGTCAAAACGAGCACGCCAAATGAATTCGCAAGCTGGCTGACCAAGGCGATCGGCGAGTGGGGCGAAGTGGTGAAGGCGGAAAACATCTCGCTCGATTGATGCGCAGCCATATGCGGCTTCGCATCAACGTTCCCGATCTTGCGTTCGCGGTGTTTCTTGTCGCGCTCGGCGCGCTGGCCTTCGGATTGGCCAGCCCGCTGAGCGTCGGCACCGCCGCCGCGATGGGGCCGGGCTATGTGCCGCGCGGGCTCGCGGTCATCATCATGATCTATGGGTTTGTGCTCGGCGGCCGCGCCATGTTCGCCGGTGCCGTGGCGTTTCCGGCGGTTGCGTGGCGCCCGCTGTTCCTGATCCTGGGTTCGGTCGTTTTGTTCGCGGTCGTGTTGCCGGTGGCCGGGCTGGCGCTGACCAGTTTCGCGCTGGTGATCTGCGCCGGCTTTGCCGCCTACGACGTTCGCGTGCGCGAGAACGCCATCGCCGCGGTGACGCTGGCGGCGTTTGCGGTGGTGCTGTTCGTTGTGGCGCTCGGCTTGCCGATAAAAGTGTGGCCGTGGTGAAGCACGGGACCGCCGCATGGACCTGATCGCCAATCTGGCCACCGGCTTTGCGGTGTCGCTGACGCCGGCCAATCTGGGTTTCTGTTTTCTTGGCGCGTTGATCGGCACCTTGGTCGGCGTTTTGCCTGGCATCGCGCCGATCACGACCATTGCGATTCTGCTGCCGTTCACGTTTTCGCTGCCGCCGAGTTCGTCGCTCATCATGCTGGCGGGCATTTTCTACGGCGCGCAATATGGCGGCTCGACCACGGCCATTCTGGTCAACGTGCCGGGCGAATCGTCATCCATCGTCACTTGCTTGGACGGCCACCAGATGGCCAAGCAGGGCCGCGCCGGTCCGGCGCTGGCTATCGCCGCGATTGCGTCCTTTATCGCCGGCACCATAGCCACCATCGTGATCGCCACCGCGAGCGAGCCGCTCACTTGGCTGGCGCTCAAGTTCAATGCCGCGGAATATTTCAGCCTGATGGTGCTCGGCCTCACCGGTTCGGTCGTGCTCGCGCATGGCGCGCCGGAGAAGGCGATTGCGATGGTGCTGGTCGGGCTGCTGCTCGGGCTGGTCGGCATCGACGTCAACAGCGGCTCGCCGCGCATGACCATGGACCTTGCTGATCTGGGCGACGGCATCGGCTTCGTGCCGATTGCCATCGGCATGTTCGGCATTGCCGAGCTTGCGGTCACGCTCGGGCGGCCGCAGGACCGCAGCCTGCTGTCGGTCAAATTTCGCGACCTGTGGCCAAGCCTCGCCGAGATTCGCCAATGCATCCCGGCGATCCTGCGCGGTACCGCGCTCGGCTCCGTTCTCGGCGTGCTGCCGGGCGGCGGCGCCGCGCTGTCGTCATTCGCTGCCTACGGCTTGGAGAAAAAATCGTCGCGTCATCCGGAGCGGTTCGGCCGCGGCGCCATCGAAGGCGTGGCGGCGCCGGAGGCCGCCAACAATGCCGGCGCGCAGACCAGCTTCATCCCGCTGCTCACGCTGGGAATTCCCGGCAACGCCATCATGGCGCTGATGATCGGCGCGATGATGATCCAGGGCATCCAGCCCGGGCCGCAAGTGATGATCAATCAGCCCGATCTGTTCTGGGGCGTCATCACGTCGATGTGGCTCGGCAATGCGATGCTGGTGGTGCTCAACTTGCCCATGATCGGATTGTGGGTGACGCTACTGCGCGTGCCGTTCCGGCTGATGTTTCCAGCCATCGTACTGTTCTGCTGCATCGGCACTTATTCGGCCGGCAACACCGTGTTCGATATCTGGGTCATGCTGGCGTTCGGCGCGCTCGGCGTGTTCTTCTACAAAGTCGGTGCCGAGCCCGCGCCGTTCATCCTCGGCTTTATTCTTGGGCCGATGATGGAGGAGAACTTCCGCCGCGCCATGTATATTTCGCGCGGCGATCCGCTGGTGTTCGTGCAGCGCCCGATCAGCGCGGGGCTGCTTGTGCTGGCGGTCGTGCTGCTCGTCATCCTCGTGCTGCCGTCGATAAGGGCCAAGCGCGAGGAAGTTTTCAAAGAATAGTTAGCGCGCTTGTTTATGATAAACCGTGTTCGGCCGCATGTCGGTCGCACTGGCGACGCGGTTCGACATGTTGAAGAAGCCGACCACCGCGGAAATATCCCAGATATCGCGATCGGTGAATCCGGCGCGGCGCAGCCGTTCGCGATCAGTTTCTTCCACACTCCCCGGCGAAGCGGTGAGCTTGACGGCGAAGTCGAGCATGGCGCGCTGGCGCTTGCTCAGCCGCGCGACGCGATAATTCATCACGATCTGTTCGCCGAGCAGCGGATTGCCGGAATACTGCCGCACCGCCGCGCCATGCGCGGTCAGGCAGTAGTAGCAGCGGTTCTGCGACGATACCGCGATCGCGATCATCTCGCGTTCGAGCTTCGACAGCCCACTCTCGCCCAGCATCAGGTCGTTATAGAGCGCGACGAAAGTTTCCAGCTTGGTGTTGTCGAAGGCGTAAGCCAGCAGGACGTTCGGCACGAAGCCAAGTCTGTCCTGGCACTTCTTGAAGTAGGCGGTCATTGCCGGCGACAGCTTGCCGCGCACCAGATTGAGGGCGATCACCGGCAGGTCGTCGGCTGCTGCCGACGCAGGTTTGGCCGCTGCGGTTTTCAAGGCCGATTTCGCCGCCGCCGTCTTGATAGCAACTACCTTGCTGGTGATTTTGACTGCTTTATTGGCCTTCGCCATTTCCAACCGCCCCTGAATGTCATGCCCCAGCACCCGAGACTACATGGTTGCGGCGTGCTGCGATACGACCGCGCAGCCAGGTTTTTGTCTTTAATGTCAGTAGCTTGTGAGAAGGTGATCGCCGCGCTTCATCGCCGCGTCATGGCTTCGTCACCAAATGATGAGTTGCTCTCGACGGGCGTCCTCGGATTGTGAACACTTCCGTCCCGCCTCGATGATTCCCTCTAAAAGCGCGAGGTTCCGGTGCTCGACAAACTGGCCGTACAACTCCCCGGCAACGATGAAGCGGACGCGCGCGCCTTGATCGAGCAGGCGGGTGCCGCGCTCACCGGTCGGCGCAGCGACATCTCCGCCAATTTTGTCGCGCTGATGTATGGACACGCGGTGCCCGAGGATGTGGTGCGCTATGGCGCCAGCGATCTCGCGATGCTCGCCGAGCGTGCCTACGATTTCCTGGTTGAACGGCAGCCATCGGTCCCCAAGCTCCGCTGCGAGACCGTGACGCTGAGCGACTCCGGCGCGCGCAAGGCGATCACCGTGGTCGAGATCGTCAACGACGACATGTCCTTTCTGGTCGACTCGGTGATGGGCGAAATCGGCGACCGCCGTCTGGATGTCCGGCTGGTGTCGCATCCGGTGTTGGGCGTCAACCGCGACGGCGACAGAATGACCGCGCTTGCGGCGCCCGACGCCGCCGAGGCGCGCGAGAGCTTCATCACCATTCATCTCGAGCCGATCGAGGACGTGGCAGCGCGCGTCGAACTGGTTCGCGCGCTCGAAGCCGTGCTCGGTGAGGTGCGGCTGGCGGTGCAGGACTGGCGGCCGATGCTCGAGCGTGTCAATGCCGTCGTTGCCGAACTCAAGACCAATCCACCGCCACTGCCGGTCGACGAGATCGCCGAAGCGATCCAGTTCATGCAATGGCTGCTGGCCGATAATTTCACCTTCATCGGCGTGCGCGACTATGCCATCGACGGCCACTCGCTGGAGCCCGATTTTGACTCATCGCTCGGCATCATGCGCGAGCGCGAACTCCGCGTTCTCAAGCGCGGCAGCGAACTGCTCGAAGTAACCCCGGAAATCATGGCGTTTCTGCAAGAGCCGCGGCCGTTGATCGTCGCCAAAGCCAATATTCACGCCAAGGTGCACCGGCGGGTTTATCTCGATTACATCGGCGTCAAGCGTTTCGACGCCGCCGGCACGCTGATCGGCGAATTCCGCATCGTCGGCCTGTTCACCTCGACGGCCTACACGCGAACCGCCCACAGCATTCCTTATCTGCGCCGAAAGATCGCGCACGTCGAAGCGCGCGCCGGTTTCGATCCCAACAGTCATTCGGGCAAGGCGCTAGCCAGCGTGCTGGAGAATTTTCCGCGCGACGAACTGTTTCAGATCGACGAGGAAACGCTTCACCGCTTCGCGCTCGCGATCCTGCAGCTCGACGAACGCCCGCGTGTGCGCGTCCTGGCGCGCCACGACCGCTTCGATCGGTTTGTATCGGTGCTGGTGTTCGTTCCGCGCGAGCGTTACGACAGCCACATCCGTGTGAAGATCGGAGAATATCTGGCGAGCGCCTTCTCCGGCCGCGTCTCGGCCTATTATCCGTTTTTCCCGGAAGGCCCGCTGGTGCGGGTGCACTTCATCATCGGCCGGTCTGGCGGTCCGACGCCGCAGATCGAGCGCGCCACGCTCGAGAGCGAAGTCGCCGACATCGTACGGAACTGGTCCGACGGACTGCTCGCTGAGTTGATGCTGGTCAACGCGCCGGCCAAAGCCCACGAGTTGTTCAACCGGTACCGCGGGGCATTTTCCATAGGCTTCCAGGAAGCCTACGCGCCGGCGATCGCGGCCGGCGATATTCGCGAGATCGAAGGCTTGAGTGAGGGACGCCCGCTCAACGTCGATTTCCATCACCGGCTTGAGGAAGAGCAGCGCACGGCCGGCCT
>JANMSH010000452.1:0-15022 GCA_031389105.1 Hyphomicrobiales bacterium | reverse complement strand
TGCATTTCCTCCGGTTGTTTTTGCAGTCGTTATCACGAACAGTTCTAGCGCAGATTTATTCCGCCCGCATCAGGCTCCTTCGGCCTGCTCATAGCCTTTGATCACCTCGCTCTTGAGCGTCTGCCATATTTCGCGGTGCAATATGTGGAAGGCCTGATCGAGCTTGACCTCGGCGATGTCGCGCGGCCGCTCGAGCTTCACGCTCCAGTCGCCGATGATGCGCGCCGCCGGCCCCGCCGACATGATGACGACGCGGTCGGACAAAGCGATCGCCTCTTCCAGATCGTGGGTGACGAACAGCACCGCCTTGCGGTCGGCGCTCCACAGATCGAGCAGCAGGTTGCCCATGATCTGGCGGGTCTGCGCATCGAGCGGACCGAACGGCTCGTCCATCAATAGAATTTTCGGATCGCGGATCAGCACCTGCGCAAGACCGACGCGCTTGCGCTGGCCACCGGACAGCATGTGCGGATAACGGTCGCCGAACGAGCCGAGGCCGACGCGCGTCAGCCAAGTTTTGGCGCGCGCCCTCGCCTCTTCGGTCGGCGTGCCTGCCGTCTCCAGTCCGATGGCGACGTTCTCCAGCGCCGTCTTCCAGGGAAACAGCGCGTCAGCCTGAAACAGGTAGCCGGCCTGCCGGTTGAGGCCGGACAACGGCGCACCGAAAATCTCTGCGCGGCCCGAAGCCGGCGCCTGCAGCCCGGCTGTGACATTGAGAAGCGTCGACTTGCCGCAGCCGGTCGGCCCGACAATGGCGACGAATTCGCCGTCGGCAACATTCAGCGTGGCCTGCTCGACCGCCGTATAGACGCCGCCATCGGCCAGCCGGAACGCGACCGAGACGCCGTCGAGCACAACGGCGGCCTGTCCAGCCTCGTTTTTCGGCGCGGTATTGGTCGCGCTGGCCGCCATTTGGCTGGATCCCCCGGTTTGCGGCCACAAGCTAACCGCTTGTCCGGCCATTGCAAACCCGTGGGCCGCTGCCATCATCGCGGCAATGACCATCGACACGCGCCTCGCGGAAGCCTTCGTCCGGCTGCCCGATTATCTCGGCAGCCACGTGCTGGTGAGCCTCACGGCGCTGGCGCTGGGCCTCGGCATCAGCCTGCCTTTGGCGATCATGTGCATCCGACGCCCAGTGCTGCGCAGCGCGCTCTTAGGCGCAGCCAGCGTCGTCCAGACCATCCCCGGCCTGGCGCTCCTGGCGCTGTTCTATCCGCTGCTGCTGGCGCTGGCCGCCGTGTCGGAGCGCGTTTTCGGCAAGGGCTTCTCCGCGCTCGGCTTCCTGCCTTCGGTGCTGGCGCTTGCGCTCTATTCGATGCTGCCGGTGATCCGCAACACCGTCACCGGGCTCGACGGCATCGACAACCGCTTGCGCGAGGCCGCGCGCATTTTCGGCGTAACACCTTGGCGCATGTTGATCGACATCGAACTGCCGCTGGCGCTGCCAATCATCATGGCCGGCATCCGCACATCCGCGGTCTGGGTCATCGGCACGGCGACGCTGGCGACGCCTATCGGCCAGACGAGCCTCGGCAATTACATTTTCACCGGGTTGCAAACCCAGAACTGGGTGCTGGTGGCGTTCGGCTGCGTCGCCGCCGCGGTGCTGGCGCTCGCGGTCGATCAATTGCTGGCGCTGATCCAGTCCGGTGTCGGCCGGCATAGCCGCGTCCGCGTCGTGCTCGGCGCGGTCGGCCTCGTGGCGGTGACGCTTGGCGCGCTGATCCCCGGCCAGATGCGTGCGACGGCGGCTTACGTGATCGGCGCCAAGACCTTCACCGAACAATATGTGCTGGCGGCGCTGATCGAGCAGCGATTGAACGCAAGCGGCCTCACGTCGTCGCGGCGGCCGGGGCTTGGCTCCAATGTGCTGTTCGACGCATTGGCGTCGAACGAGGTCGATATCGCGGTCGACTACTCCGGCACGCTGTGGGCCAATCGTATGCAGCGCAGCGACGTCAAGCCGCGCGCCGAAGTGCTGAGCGAACTGTCGCGCTGGCTGGAGACGACGCACGGCGTCCGCATGCTCGGCGGGCTGGGATTTGAAAACGCCTACGCGCTGGCGATGTCGCGCAAGAAGGCCGAGGCGCTCGGCATCAAATCGATCGCGGACTTGTCGCGCCACGCCGGCCAACTGACCATCGCCGGCGATTACGAGTTCTTTGCGAGGCCCGAATGGGCGGCGCTACAAAAAACCTATGGCCTGGCCTTCCGCACGCAACGCCAGATGCAGCCGGAGTTCATGTATCAGGCAGTGGCCGGGGCTGAGGTCGATGTGATCTCGGCCTATACCAGCGACGGCCAGATCGCGACGCTCGATCTCCTGGTGCTGGACGATCCGCGCCAGGCGATCCCGCCGTACGACGCCATCCTGCTGCTCTCCCCGCGCCGCGCCAACGACGACAAACTGATCGCCGCGCTTAAATCCTTGATCGATGCCATTCCGGTCGACGCCATGCGTGCCGCCAATGCAAAGGCGTCGGGCGGCAACACGTCGGCGGAGGAAGTGGCAAAATGGTTATCGGGAGAGACTGGCAAGATGAGATAGCGACGCTGCTTCTTTATCCCTTCCCCGAAAGGGGAGAGATAAGTCGCGCAATTCTGGTCACCGCACCCTAAGGCAAAACGGCCGCCCAAACCGGGCGGCCGCTCAATGACGACAGTGCGTGCGCTTAGTTCTTCGTCTTATCCACCATCGCACGCTGCTTGATCCAGGGCATCATTTCACGAAGCTTTGCGCCGACCTGTTCGATCGAATGCTCGGCGAGCTTGGCGCGGGTCGCCTTGAACGAGGTCTGGTTGACCTTGTTCTCGAGCATCCAGTCGCGGGTGAACTTGCCGGACTGGATATCGTGGAGCACGCGCTTCATCTCGGCCTTGGTCTCCGCCGTGATGATGCGCGGGCCAGTGACATACTCGCCGTATTCGGCGGTGTTCGAGATCGAGTAGTTCATGTTGGCGATGCCACCTTCGTAGATCAGGTCCACGATCAGCTTCACTTCGTGCAGGCATTCGAAATAGGCCATCTCCGGCGCGTAGCCGGCTTCGCACAGCGTCTCGTAGCCGGCCTTGATCAGCTCGACGAGGCCGCCGCACAGCACGGCCTGCTCGCCGAACAAATCGGTCTCGCATTCTTCCTTGAACGTGGTCTCGATGATGCCCGCACGGCCGCCGCCGATCGCCGAGGCATAGCTCAGGCCGAGGTCGTGCGCATTGCCCGAGGCGTCTTTGTGGATAGCGACGAGGCACGGCACGCCGGCGCCGCGCTGATATTCCGAGCGCACGGTGTGGCCCGGACCTTTCGGCGCGATCATCAGCACGTCGAGGTCAGGACGCGGATCGATCAGGTTGAAATGCACGTTGAGGCCGTGCGCGAACATCAGCGCGGCGCCCTGCTTCATGTTGGCAGCCAGACTCTCGCGATAGATGTCGCCCTGCAATTCATCGGGCGTGAGCATCATCATGACGTCGGCCCATTTGGCGGCCTCGGCGACTTCCATCACCTTGAACTTCTCACCTTCGGCTTTCTTGACGCCCTGCGAGCCCTTGCGCAGCGCGACCGCCACGTCCTTGACGCCGCTATCGCGCATGTTGAGCGCATGGGCGTGGCCCTGGCTGCCATAGCCGATGACGGCGACTTTCTTGCCCTTGATCAGGTTCAGGTCGGCGTCGCGATCGTAATAAACACGCATGATTTCCTCACTACCCCTAAGTTTCGGCCTAGCTTCTAAGACGCCCAGACACTGCCGACAAGCCCAGGCGCCAATTGTTCCGCCTTACAGCACCATGGGCACGATGCTGGCGACCAGCAAAAGCGCCATGACGATATTGAAGTTTCGCGCATGCCGGGGGTTGCTCAGAAGCCCCCGCAGCGCGACGCCAAAACCGGTCCAGACCGCGACCGTCAACACCGTGGTCAGCGTGAAAACCGACAGCAGGACGAGAAAGTCCACGACCTGATGGCCGGGCCGGACATAGATCGAAATCGCGCTCAGCCCGATCACCACGGCCTTCGGATTGACCCACTGGAAGGCCGCGGCCTGCAGGAAAGTCATCGGTTGCGCCGGCGCGTTGACGTCGGCTTTTGCGCTTGTTGCGTTCGCCACTTTCCAGGCCAGCCAGAGCATGTAGGCGGCGCCGGCAACTTTCAGCGCCGTCTGCAATGCCGGCACGGCGGTAAACACTAACCCAAGTCCGGCGGCGCAGGCCGCCAGCAGCGTCATGAAGCCGATGGTGATGCCGGCCATATGCGGGATCGTGCGCGTGAAGCCGAAATTCACCCCGGATGCCGTCACCATGATGTTGTTCGGCCCCGGCGTGAACGACGTCACCGTCGCGAACACCGAGAGCGCGAGAAACAGATCGAGCGGCATCCCGCCCTTCAGCTCTCGCCGCGCCGGCGCTTGATCTGCCGCCGCCCGGCATAGAGCAGCCCGAAGCCGACCGCCACACTGCCAAATTTAATGATCTCGGGCATGTTGGAGCCGTGCTCGAAGCAGAACGGATGCTGGCTGACACTGAAGCAGCGTTGGGGTTGCTTATCGTAAGGCTTGACGAAAGCCCCGAAGAAGATGAATGGGATCGCGAGAACTGTCAGAAACATCCTTACATCCCCTCCGGGCCGCGCGAGATCGCAGCGATCCCGGTGCGCGACACCTCGACCAGACCGAGCGGCAGCATCAGCGCTATGAATTGCTCGATCTTGTCACTCTTGCCGGTGATCTCGAACACGAAGCTCTCGGTGGAGGCGTCGATCACACGGGCGCGGAAGGCGTCGGCCAGCCGCAGCGCCTCGACCCGGTCGTCGCCCTTGCCCTTGACCTTGACCATCGCCAGTTCGCGCTCGATCGAGCGCCCGCTCAGCGTCATGTCCACCACGCGGTGAACCGGAACGAGGCGGTCAAGCTGGTTCTTGATCTGCTCGATCACCATCGGCGTGCCGGTGGTGACGACGGTAATAAGCGACAGGTGCTTGGCGTGTTCGGTCTCCGACACCGTCAGGGACTCGATATTGTAGCCACGGCCGGCGAACAGACCGATGACGCGCGCCAGCACGCCGGGTTCGTTGTCGACCAGCACCGAAAGGGTATGGCTCTCCGACTTTTGCAAGGTCGGCGCCGCCGGATAGTGGCTCGTTGTGGGGGCGTTCATCAGACCAACATCTTTCCTTCTTCGGTGATCGCGCTGTCGAGACTTTCAGCGGCATCGCCGAGGATCATTTCATTGTGCGCGCGCCCCGACGGGATCATCGGGAAGCAGTTTTCCTTCTGATCGACCACACAGTCGAACAGCACCGGCTTGTCGACGTCGATCATCTCCTGGATGGCGGCGTCGAGCTGGTCCGGCTTTTCGCAGCGGATGCCGACCGCGTGCATGGCCTCGGCCAGCTTGACGAAGTCCGGCAGCGCTTCGGAATAGCTCGACGAATAACGCCCGCCGTGCAGCAATTCCTGCCACTGCCGCACCATGCCCATGTAGCTGTTGTTCAGAATGAAGATCTTGATCGGCAGCCGGTACTGCACCGCCGTCGAAATCTCCTGCATGGTCATCTGCACGCTGGCCTCGCCGGCGATGTCGATCACCAGCGAACCCGGATGCGCGAGCTGCACGCCAACCGAGGCCGGCAGGCCGTAACCCATGGTGCCGAGGCCGCCGGAGGTCATCCAGCGGTTTGGCTCCTGGAAGCCGTAGAACTGCGCCGCCCACATCTGATGCTGACCGACTTCGGTCGTGATGTAGGTGTCGCGATCCTTGGTCAGTTCGTAGAGCCGCTGAATGGCGTATTGCGGCTTGATAACGTCCTTGGAGGCGCGATAGGCGAGAGACTTGCGGCCCCGCCACTTTTCGATCTGTTTCCACCAGTCGGTATGCGCGCGCTTGTCGGGCTTTGCCGTATGCTCGCGCCACAGCTTCAGCATGTCCGCCAGCACGTTGGCGCAGTCGCCGACGATCGGCACGTCGACCTTGACGTTCTTGTTGATCGAGGACGCGTCAATGTCGACATGGATTTTCTTCGAGCCCGGCGAGAACGCGTCGATGCGGCCGGTGATGCGGTCGTCGAAGCGCGCGCCGATGCAGATCATGACGTCGCAGTCGTGCATCGCCATGTTGGCTTCGAGGGTGCCGTGCATGCCGAGCATACCCATCCATTGCGGATCGGCCGCCGGGAACGCGCCTAAGCCCATCAGCGTCGAGGTGATCGGGAAGCCGGTCTGCTTGACCAGTTCGCGCAACAATTTGCTGGCCTCGGTTCCGGAATTAATGACGCCGCCGCCGGTGTAAAACAGCGGGCGCTTGGCGCTCGCCATCAGGTCGACCGCGCGCTTGATCTGCGCCATGTCGCCTTTGACCTTGGGCTTGTAGCCGCTGTGCGGAAATTCGGTCGGCACCGAGTACATGCCCTTGGCGAACTGGATGTCCTTCGGCACGTCGACGACCACGGGACCGGGCCGGCCGCTGGCGGCGATGTGGAACGCCTCATGCAGCACGCGCGGCAGATCCTCGATGCGCTTGACGAGATAATTATGCTTGGTGCACGGCCGGGTAATGCCGACGGTATCGCATTCCTGGAACGCGTCGTTGCCAATCAGATGCGTCGGCACCTGCCCGGTGATGCAGACGATCGGGATCGAATCCATCAGCGCGTCGGTCAGGCCCGTCACCGCATTGGTGGCGCCGGGGCCGGAGGTCACCAGCACGCAGCCGACTTTACCGGTCGAGCGGGCATAGCCCTCCGCCGCGTGCACCGCGCCCTGTTCGTGCCGCACCAGGATGTGCTGCACCTGGTTTTGGGCAAAGATGGCGTCGTAGATCGGCAGCACCGCGCCGCCCGGATAACCGAACAGATGCTTCACGCCCTGATCGGCCATCGCCTGGATCACCATTTCGGCGCCGGTCATTTCCCGTTCCATGCTCGTCATCCTTAGCTTTCGTTCATTTCAAGAAGCGCAATAAAAAAGGCCCGCTAGGGGGCCATGTCCGGACACCACTCCTGCGGAGCCCTTTAAAGGCGCCACCGTGGCGTCCGAACCTCTACTACGAGAGTAATAATATTGCGCATTGACCTACCCGCTCGTACTTTCATTGCGCGGTTTATAAGGTCCGGCTCCTGGCCCGTCAAGCGTATTGAGGGGTTGGAAAGACGTTAAACCACCGCAAGCTGGCTTTCCAGTGCCTCAAGTGCCCGGTCAGGCGGCGCCGAAGGCCAGTCCGCCATCTGACCGCGAAACCAGGTGTGCTGCCGCTTTGCGTAGCGGCGGGTGTCCATAACGGCACCTTCGGCGGCTTCGGCTAGCGATATCTCGCCGTGGAGGTGGCGGACCAGCCACGGCACGCCGTGCGCCTTCAGGGCCGGCAACAGCGGGTCAAGATTACGTTCGGCAAGCGACCGCACCTCGTCGAGCGCGCCGGCCTCGAGCATGGCGGCGAAGCGCCTGTCGATGCGGGCGACCAGTTCGGTGCGCTCGACGGTGAGAAAGACTTTCACCGTCTTCGCCGGATCGATCAGCGGCGCCATGCCTTCCTGATGCCAATCCGACAGCGAACGCCCGGTTGCCAGGACCACCTCGAGCGCGCGCGCGATGCGCACCCGGTCGAGCGGCATCAGCCGGTGCGCGGTCACCGGATCGCGCTCGATCAACTCGGCATAAAGCGGCGCGACGCCTTCGTTCTGCAGCCGCGCGCGCACCTGGGCGCGGATTTCGGCCGGCACCGGAGGCACTGCCGCCAGTCCCGACATCAGCGCCTTGAAATAGAGCCCGGTGCCGCCAACCATGATCGGCACGCGCCCTTGCGCCGCGATCTCCGCCAGTACCTCGCCGGCATCGCGGCTCCAGCGCCCGACAGAATAGTTCTCGGCTTCATCGACATGGCCGTAGAGCCGGTGCGGCGCGCGGGACTCTTCCTCTACGCTTGGCCGCGCGGTGATGACGCGCAGGTGCGAATAGACCTGCATAGAATCGGCATTGATCACGGTGCCGCCGAGCTTGTCGGCTAGCGCTAAAGCCAGCGCCGACTTGCCGCTGGCGGTCGGCCCTGCAATAAGCACCGCCTTATTGGCTCGCATCGCATGACTCATGTCGCAACCTTGATCGGCCCTTCGAACGCGCTCGACGCGTCAATGCTGGCGCGCGTCCGCGCCGACTTGCCCGGCGCAGGCGAACCGCAACGGCTCGGCCCCGGCGCCATCGACATTCCCTTTAGCGGAAGTGCGGGCGTTGACCAACGCGGCATAGCTTTACAACTGCGCGGCATCCTTAACGCGGCCGTCGACGTGGTGGTGCAAAAGACCGCCAACCGGCGCAAGAAGCTGTTTCTGGCCGATATGGATTCCACCATGATCGGCCAGGAATGCATCGACGAACTCGCTGCCTTTGTCGGACTGAAGGATCACGTCGCCGCGATCACCGAACGCGCCATGCGCGGCGAAATCGCCTTCGAGCCCGCGTTGCGCGAGCGCGTCGCGCTGCTCAAGGGCTTGCCGGTCACCACCGTCGACGAAGTGATCCAAAAGCACATTACGCTGACGCCCGGCGGCCGCACGCTGGTCGCGACCATGCGTGCCAACGGTGCCTTCACCTGCATGGTGTCCGGCGGTTTCACGCTGTTCACCACCCGCATCGCCGCGATGGTCGGCTTTGACGAGACGCGCGCCAACACGCTCACACTCGATAGTGGGAAGCTCGCAGGGTTGGTCGACGAGCCGATTTTCGGCCGCGAAACCAAACGCGCCACCTTGATCGAACTGCGCACGCGGCTGGGCTTGAGCAAAAGCGGCACGATGGCGACCGGCGACGGCGCCAACGACCTGGACATGATCGCGGAAGCGGGCTTGGGCGTCGCCTTTCACGCCAAGCCGAAAGTCGCGGAAGCGGCCGCCGCGCGCATCGACCACGGCGACCTCACGGCGCTGCTTTATGC
This sequence comes from Hyphomicrobiales bacterium, assembly GCA_031389105.1. GTDB lineage: Bacteria > Pseudomonadota > Alphaproteobacteria > Rhizobiales > Xanthobacteraceae > Pseudolabrys. The sequence goes on along the minus strand of JANMSH010000452.1, from coordinate 6,100 downwards.
GCAGGGATACACGCGAGAAGAGTTTGTAGAGGCTTAGCCTACTGCAAACTCAGCGCGACGAAGCTCGGGTCGCCGTCCGGCGACACCACCAGCAGCACCACCGCCTTCTTGCCTTCTTTTTTCAATTGATCGACGCGCTTCTGTAGATCGGCGGCGTTGGCCACCGGCTGCTGCTGCACTTCGGCGATCACCATGCCAGGCGCCAGGCGCTTTTCGGATGCCGGCGAATTGGCATCCACGCCGGTGATCAGCACACCCTTCACCTTGTCCTTGATCTTGTGCTTCTTGCGCAGATCGTCAGTGAGATTGGCCAGATCGAGGCCGAGCGCCTTCTTGATCGCCGGCTTTTCTTCGGGCGTGTCTTTCTTCGGCGTCAGCGCGGCCTGCTTCTCGGTTTCCTCGAGACGGCCAAGCCTGACAGTCTTCTTTTCTTCTTTGCCCTTGCGCACGATCAGCACTTCGACATCCTTGCCGACTGCCGTCTCGGCGACGATCTTGGGCAGATCGCGCATCTCCTTGATGTCCTTGCCGTCAAACTTGATGACGACGTCGCCCGGTTCGATACCGGCGGGCTTGGCCGGACCCTTGTCGTCGATGCCGGCGATCAATGCGCCGCGCGTCGGCTTGATGCTGAGACTCTCGGCGATTTCGTCGGTGACCTGCTGGATGCGCACACCGAGCCAGCCGCGCCGCACTTCCTTGAACTCGCGCAACTGATCGATCACCGCCAGCGCGGTCTTCGACGGCACCGCAAAGCCGATGCCGATCGAGCCGCCCGACGGCGAGATGATCGCGGTGTTCACGCCGATCACTTCGCCGGCGAGGTTGAACAGCGGGCCGCCCGAGTTGCCGCGATTGATGGCGGCGTCAGTCTGGATGTAGTTGTCGTAAGGTCCGGAGTTGATGTCGCGGTTGCGCGCCGACACGATGCCGGCGGTGACCGTGCCGCCGAGGCTGAACGGATTGCCGACCGCAACCACCCATTCGCCGAGACGCACCTTGTCGCTGTCGCCGAATTTCACCGACTTGAGCGGGCCGGCCGCGTTGACCTTGAGCAGCGCGAGATCGGTCTTGGTGTCGCGGCCCAGCACCTCTGCTTTCAGCGTGGTGCCGTCATTCATGATGACGCTGACTTCGTCGGCATCGGCGATGACGTGATTGTTGGTCACCACCAGCCCGGTCGGATCGATGATAAAGCCGGAGCCCAGCGAGTTGACCCGCCGCGGCGATGGCGTTGGGCTGTTCTGCCCGCCCCGGCCGCCCGGTCCACCTTCCCGGCCGCCCGGCGCGCCTGGGCCGCCTTCCTGACCGCCGCGCCGGTTCTTGAAAAATTCCTCGAAGAATTCCTCGAACGGCGAGCCCGGCGGCAGTTGCGGCATGGCGCCACCCTTGGCGATGTCCACCGTCTGCTTGGTCGAGATGTTGACGACGGCGTCGATCACCTGTTCGGCGGTGTCGGCGATGTTTTCCGGCCCGCGGGCCAAAGCCTGCCCTCCGGTCATGAACGGCCAAGCGATAGCGGCAGCGGCGAAAATCGCCAATCCCGCACGGGCTACCGGTGTCGTCGCGATGAAGAGTGCGCCCATGGGCGTCCTGTCTCCTGAAAAAGAGTGTCGGCGCCGACAGTGCCGCCGGTTTCGCGGCTAATCAAGGGCACCGGCCATCAACATCATGAGAGGCCGATTCGCCCGTAAAAGCGATGCCTATTGGCGGGCCGGTCTAACTTCGGACCAACCAGACTACCGCCAGACCGATAACGGCGGAGCCGATACCGATAATCCGCAAAGTCTGCTCCGGCGTTTCCAGCACGCTCGCAATCGCCCGTTTGGCGGGCCCCGGGAACGCCGCGAACACCAGACCCTCGATCATGAAGACCAACCCGAGAGCGGCCAGAAAATCCAACATGCCGGACCGGCTCTCTATCTATCGATTACCGAGCCGGGGCCGCCTGAGCCGCCGCCGGCGGTGCACTGCTGTTCCTCATCTTGCCCGACGGGTCGTTGAAGAAGCGGAAGAAGTTGGTGTCCGGCTTAAGCACCAGCCGCGTATCACCACTTTTCATGCTGGCCTCGTAAGCCTGCATCGAGCGGTAGAAGACGAAGAAATCCGCGTCCTTGTTGAAAGCATCGGCAAAGATCTGGTTTCGGATGGCGTCGCCCTCACCGCGAAGCTGCTCTGACTGCGAGGTCGCTTCGGCGATCAGCACGGTCACTTCGCGGTCGGCCCGCGAGCGGATTTCCTGGGCGCGCTGCGCGCCTTGCGCACGGAATTCCGCCGCCTCGCGTTGCCGCTCGGTCTGCATGCGCTGATAGACCGCCTGGCTGTTCTGCTCGGGCAGATCGGCGCGCCGAATACGCACGTCGACGACCTCGATGCCGTAGCCGCTGGCTTCGCGGTCGACCGATTCGCGAATGCGCGACATCAATTCGTCGCGACGGTCGCGCACGACGTGAATGAAGGTCGCTTCGCCCAGCACGCGGCGCAGCGCCGAGTTCAAGAGAATGGCGAGCTGCGAATTGGCGCCCTGGATCGAGCCGAGCGTCTGGTAGAAGCGCAGCGCATCCTTGATGCGGTAGCGGGCGAAAGCATCGACCACCAACCGCTTCTGATCGGACGCGATCACTTCCTGCGCTGGCGATTCCAGATCGAGAATGCGGCGGTCGATGTAGACCACCGTATCGATCAACGGCGCCTTCCAATGCAGTCCCGGAGTGGTGATCGGCGCTTGCGGATTGCCCAGCCGCAACACCAGTGCCTGCTGGGTCTGATAGACGGTGAAAATCGAGCCGTAGATAACGAACAGCGCGGCGACAATGAGAACGGCGATGACGCCACCGATGAAATTAAGCCTCATGGCCGTGCTCCCGGCTGTTGCGTGCGCGGTGGCGCGGGACGGCTGAGTTCATTGAGCGGCAGATAAGGCACGACGCTGGAACCGCCGTCGCGGCCGCCGGAATCCAGGATGATTTTGTCGGCACCGCCGAGCACGCGCTCCATGGTTTCCAGATACATGCGTTCGCGGGTCACTTCGGGCGCCTTGAGATATTGCTCATAGATCTTCAGGAAGCGCGAGGTCTGGCCGGTGGCTTCCGCCACGGTCTGCGATTTGTAAGCTTCGGCAGCTTGCGTGATCTGCGCAACACGGCCGCGCGCTTCCGGCAAAACGCGGTTGGAATAAGTCTGCGACTCATTGACCGCACGCTCGAGATCGGCGCGCGCCGCCTGCACGTCGCGGTTGGAGTCGATGACCTGTGTCGGCGGATCGACCTTCTGCATCTGCACCTGCTGGACCAGAATGCCGGCGCCGTAATGGTCGAGCGTCTTCTGCATCAGATCCTGTACGGCGGTTTCGATGGTCTGCCGCGCGCCGGTAAGGATCGGCTGGATTTCCGAACGGCCGATGACTTCGCGCATGGCGCTTTCGGCAATAGCCTTCACGGTGCCTTCGGGGTTCTGGATGTTGAACAGATATTCGCCGACGCCGGTCGGCTTGACCTTCCAAAGCACCGAGAAGTCGACGTCGACGATGTTTTCGTCGCCGGTCAGCATCAAACTTTCCTCGGGCACGTCGCGGGTCGCGGAACCACGGCGAACGTCATCGACAACGCGCATTCCGATGTCGATCTTGTTGACGCGCAGCGCCTTGGGCGTGAGCACGGTCTCGATCGGATACGGCAGGTGATAATTCAGGCCGGGCTGGACTTCGCGCACATCCTTGCCGAAGCGCAACACCACGCCGAGTTCGTCGGGTCCGACCTGGAATATGCCGGAGAAGCCCCACAGCAGGACCGCCGCAAGGCCTAGGATCGCAAAGCCCTTACCGCCGAGATTGCCGCCCGGCAGCACGCGCCGCAATTTGTCCTGGCCACGGCGCAGCATTTCCTCGAGATCGGGAGGTGTCGGGCCGGACGATTGCGGACCGCCGCCCCACGGGCCCTTACCGCCCCCACCGCCGCCGCCCGAACCTGATCCCCACGGGCCGCCGCCACCGCCGCCGCCCTGATTGCTCCATGGCATTGAAATCTCTCCCGGCGCCGGGTCTTGGACTGCCCGACAAGTCTAAGTCTTTGCCTATATTGGAGGGGGTTATAGGGGACGCAAGGCCGGGGCACAACGCGCTGTCATGCCGCGCCCGGGACTGCCAATTGTCAGGCAACTGCCGCTACCGCCTGACATATTCGGCAACGGCGAAAGCCGCGCTGTCGTCGGGACCCGGCGTAATTTCCTGCCGCGAGACCTCACGCCAGACATTGGGATCGATCGGCGGAAACAGCACATCGCCCTCAGGGCTGGCGTGGACGTGGGTGATCTCCAGCCGTGCCGCGCTCGGCATCATGGCGGCGAAGACGTCGCTGCCGCCGATCACCATGATTTCGTCGACGCCGCGCTTCTGGGCGTCCTGCCGCGCAAATGCCAAAGCCGCGTCCAGGCTGGTGGCCAACACCGCGCCCGGGGCAGCCAGTGAAAGGTCGCTGGTCAGCACGATGTTGGTGCGATTCTTCAAAGGCTTGCCAATAGACACATATGTTTTGCGCCCCATGATGACGGGGCGGTTGAGCGTAACCCGGCGGAAATGCTGCAAATCGGACTTCAGCCGCCACGGCAACTGGCCTTCGCGTCCGATCACATTGTTTTCGCCGATGGCGGCGACCAGCACGATGTTCATGACTGCGTCCCGCTCCGCGCGAACTCATGCAGCGCCTTGCCCGTCAGCCGGCAGATTTTCCATTGATCCATCACCTGCGCGCCGATCGATGTGTAGAAGCCAATGGAAGGCGTATTCCAATCGAGGGCGGCCCATTCAAAGCGCGCGAGCTTGTCCTCGACACACCGTTGCGCCAGCCGCACCATCAACGCCTTGCCGATACCTTTGTTTCGATGCTCGGTCCGCACGAACAGGTCCTCAAGATAAAGCCCGTGGCGTCCGCGAAAGGTCGAAAAATTCAGAAACCAGATCGCAAAGCCGGCCGGCTCGCCCTTCCACTCTGCGATATCGCAGAACAAAGGCGGTTGCGGTGAAAACAGCGCGGACGCGATTTCCTCCGACGTGGCATCGACCTCGCCTTGCAAATTCTCGTAGTCGGCAAGTTCGCACACTAAAGCAAAGATTAGCGCGCTGTCGGCCGCCACCGCAGGGCGAATTGTGAGGCTCACACCGCCACCGCGGCCTTGATGTGCGGATGGGCGTCGTAATTTTCCAACGTGAAATCCTCGTAGCGGAATCCGAAGATATCTTTCACGTCCGGATTGAGCCGCATCGCCGGCAGCGCCTTCGGCGCGCGCGATAGCTGCAACCGCGCCTGCTCGAGGTGATTCATATATAGATGTGCGTCGCCGAAGGTGTGAATGAACTCACCCGGCTTGTAGCCAATCACCTGCGCCACCATCAGCGTCAGCAGCGCATAGGACGCGATGTTGAACGGCACGCCGAGGAACACGTCGGCCGAGCGCTGGTAAAGCTGGCAGGACAGTTTGCCGTCCGCGACATAGAATTGGAACAGACAGTGGCACGGCGGCAGCGCCATCTTGTCGACGTCGGCCGGATTCCAGGCGGTGACGATCAGCCGTCGCGAATCCGGATTGCGCTTAATCATCGCGATGACGTTGGCGATCTGGTCGATTGTCTGGCCGTCCTTGGCCGGCCATGAGCGCCACTGGTGGCCGTAAACCGGTCCGAGATCGCCGCGCTCGTCGGCCCACTCGTCCCAGATGCGCACGCCATTGTCGTTGAGATACTTGATGTTGGTGTCGCCCGCCAGAAACCACAGCAGTTCGTGGACGATCGATTTCAGGTGCAGCTTCTTGGTCGTGAGCATCGGGAAACCGTCGGCGAGATCGAACCGAATCTGATGGCCGAACACCGACAGCGTACCGGTACCGGTACGGTCACGCTTCTCCACGCCGTGTTGGAGAATGAGTTCCATCAGATCGAGGTATTGGCGCATCGCGCGAGGCTCTATTTATTTACGTATGATCTTATCCGAAAACCGGTTTCCACCCTCGGATCAAGTTCAAGGACATGCTTTTCGGGATCATCCGCTGACCGACTCGGAAGATGGGGAAGTTTACCCCACCGGGCAACCGCGCGGCAGCGACTTAT
>JANMSH010000422.1:0-25905 GCA_031389105.1 Hyphomicrobiales bacterium | reverse complement strand
AGCAGCCGCGCCACCGCCGCCCACAGTGACGGTGGCCAAGCCGATCAAGCGCGAGGTGTTCGATTTCGACGAATATGTCGGGCGCTTTGTCGCGGTGAACTCGGTCGAGGTGCGCGCGCGCGTCTCCGGCTATCTCGAAGGTGTCCACTTCAAGGACGGCCAGACGGTCAAGCAGAGCGATCTGCTGTTTACCATCGACAAGCGGCCGTTCCAGAACGCGGCCGACCAGGCGCGCGCGAACGTGACGCAGGCTAAATCGAATCTCGCTTTCACCGAAGCCGACTTCACGCGCGGCCAGCAACTGGTGCGCGACAAGACCATCACCGATCAGACCTTCGAGCAACGGTCGCAAGCTTTCCGCAACTCGCAAGCCGCGGTTTCCAACTCGGAAGCCGCGCAGCGCACCTCCGAGCTTGATCTCGAATTCACCGAGTTGCGCGCCCCGATCAACGGTCGCATCGGCGACCGCCGCGTGTCGCCGGGCAATCTGGTGACCGGCGGCACCAGCGGCAACACCACGCTGCTGGCCACCATCGTGTCGACCGATCCGGTTCGTTTCGAGTTTACGTTCGACGAGACATCGTATCTTCGCTACGAGCGGCTCGCAAAAGGTAGCGGTAAAAACGATATCGCGAGCCGCGGCGCGGGCACCAAGGTTTCGCTCAAGCTGATCGACGAGCCCGAGTTCGCGCACGAAGGCAGCATGGATTTCGTCGACAATGTGATCGACCGCGCCACCGGCACGATCCGTGGCCGCGCGGTGTTTGCCAATTCAAACGGCGTGTTCACGCCCGGCATGTTCGCACGCCTGCGCGTGCCGGCCTCGCCGCCCTACGAGGCGCTGCTGGTGCCGGACGCGGCGGTCGGCACCGAACAGGCGCGCAAATTCGTGACCGTGATTAATGCCGAGAATGTTGTCGGGCCAAAATACGTAACACTGGCGCAAGTGTTGCCGGACGGCATGCGTGTGATCAAGGAAGGCTTGAACGCTGACGACCGCGTGGTCGTCAACGGCCTGCTGCGGGCGCGGCCCGGACAAAAAGTCACGCCGCAGGAGCAGGGTGCTGTCCCGGCAGCGCCAGCCGGCGGGCCGCCGCAAGCGCCTAAATAGCGGCATCAACCCATGCGTATTTCGCATTTCTTTATCGACCGGCCTATTTTCGCCTCGGTGCTCTCGATTGTCATCGTGATCCTGGGCGCAGTCGCCTTCGCGCGGCTGCCGATTGCGCAGTATCCGGAGATCGCGCCGCCGACGATCACCGTCACCGGGCAATATCCGGGCGCCGGCGCCGACATCGTGGCCTCGACGGTCGTGGCGCCGATCGAGCAGCAGATCAACGGCGTCGAGAACATGATTTATCTGTCGTCGAACTCGACGGCGGACGGGCGTTTCTCGATTTCGGTGACCTTCGATATCGGCACCAACCTCGATATCGCACAGGTGCAGGTGCAAAACCGGGTTGCGATCGCGCAGCCGCGTCTGCCGGCCGACGTGCGCAACATCGGCGTCACGGTCAACAAGAGTTCGTCCGATCTGATGATGGTCGTGCATCTCTATTCGCCGGACAAGACGCGCGACACGTTGTTTATTTCCAATTACGCCACGCTCGAAATCACCGATGCCATCACGCGCGTAGACGGCGTCGGTTCGCTGATCGTGTTCGGCAGCCGCGATTACGCAATGCGGATCTGGCTCGATCCGGACCGACTGCAATCTGTCGGCTTGACCGCGAGCGACGTCGTCCTGGCCTTGCAGGGCCAGAACGTGCAGGTCGCCTCCGGTGTGCTCAACCAGCCGCCGGTCGACAAGCCGGGCGCATTCCAGATCAATGTGCAGACGCAAGGCCGGCTCGCCAATCCGGACGAGTTCGGCAATATCGTGGTCAAGCAGACCGCCAACGCCGTGGTGCGGATGAGGGATGTGGCGCGGGCGGAGCTTGCCGCGCAGGACTATTCGACCAATTCCTATCTCGATCGCGACCCGGCAATTGCGCTCGGCATTTTCCAGCGCCCCGGCTCCAACGCACTGTCGACCGCCAAGGCCATCATCGCCACGATGGACGAATTGGCGAAGCGTTTTCCGGCCGGTCTGAAATACACCATCGTCTATAATCCGACGCAGTTTATCCAGGAGTCCGTCGACGCCGTCCAGGAAACCATCCTGGAGGCGATTCTGCTGGTCGTGCTGGTGGTCATACTGTTCCTGCAAACCTGGCGCGCCGCGATCATCCCCCTGATCGCCATTCCGGTGTCGCTGATCGGCACTTTCTTTTTCATGTCGATCTTCGGGTTTACGTTGAACAACCTGTCGCTGTTCGGCCTCGTCCTCGCGATCGGCATCGTGGTGGACGATGCCATCGTCGTGGTCGAGAACGTGCAGCGCAATATCGAAGCGGGGCTGACCCCGCACGACGCGGCCATCAAGAGCATGGACGAGGTCGGCGCCGCGCTGATCGCGATCACGCTAGTGCTGATTTCGGTGTTCGTGCCGTCGGCCTTCATCACCGGCATTACCGGTCAGTTCTATCGTCAATTCGCACTCACCATTGCCGGCGCGACCGTCATTTCACTGATCGTGTCGCTGACGCTGTCGCCGGCGTTGTGCAGTCTGCTGCTCAAGCCGCCGCACGAGGCAAAGAAGCAGTATTGGTGGAGCAGGCCGATCCACGGCTTTTTCGGCTTGTTCAATCGCTATTTCGACAAACTGACGCGCGGCTATGGCTGGTTGGCGGCTAAAACGGTGCGCTTCTCCGTGCTGATGCTGGTGCTCTATGCCGGCGTCGTCGTGTTCGGCCTGAACGAGTTTCGCAAGACGCCGGTCGGCTTCATCCCGCAGCTCGATCGCGGTTACCTGATCATCGTCACCCAGCTTCCGCCGGCGGCGTCACTGTCGCGTACCGACGAGGTCAACCGGCGCGCCGTCGACATCGCCTTGAAGGTGCCGGGCGTCGCTCATGCCGTGAATATCGTCGGCTTCTCCGGCGCGACCTTCACCAATTCGCCGAACGCCGGCGCGATTTTCGTGACGCTCGATCCGTTCGAGAAGCGCGCGTCCGATCCCGGTCAATCGGCCGCTGCGATCCAGGGCAAATTGTTTGGACAGTTGGCGGCGATTCAGGAAGCGATGATTTTCGTTGCCGCGCCGCCCCCGGTGTCAGGCATTGGCAATGCCGGCGGCTTCCGCATGATGGTCGAAGACCGCGCCGGCCGTGGGCCGGAGGCTCTCCAGGGCGCGGTCTTTGCGATGATGGGGCGGGCGTCGCAGACCCCGGGGCTGGTTCAGGTCTACTCGCTGTTCGAGAACACGACACCGAAGCTCTATCTCGATATCGACCGCACCAAGGCGCAGTTGCTTGGCATCAATGTGCCGGACGTTTTCTCCGCGCTGCAGATTTATCTCGGTTCGGCTTACGTCAACGACTTCAATTTGTTCGGCCGCACTTACCGTGTGGTGGCGCAGGCATTGAGCGATTTTCGCGCCGACACCAAGGATGTGCTGAATATCCGCGTACGCAACAGCAGCGGCGAGACCGTGCCGCTCGGCGCATTCACCACCGTGCGCAGCGTCACCGGACCCTACCGCGTGCCGCGCTACAATCTTTATCCCGCCGCCGAACTCGATGGCAGCGCGGCGCCCGGCTACAGTCAGGGCCAGGCAATCCAGATCATGGAAAAACTTGCGGTGGAGACGCTGCCGGAAGGCTTCTCCTTCGAGTGGACGACGTTGGCGTTCCAGCAATTGCGCGCCGGCAGTACCGCGGTGTTCGCCTTCGTGCTGGCGGTGGTGTTCGTGTTTCTGGTGCTCGCCGCGCAATTTGAAAGCTTGACGCTGCCTCTTGCCGTGATTCTCATTGTTCCGATGAGCCTGATCGCGTCCATCGTCGGCGTCGTGATACGCGGGCAGGACAACAATATTCTGACGCAAGTCGGATTCATCGTGTTGATCGGGCTTGCCGCCAAGAACGCGATTCTGATCGTCGAGTTTGCCAAGCAGCTCGAGGACGCCGGCCGCGACCGCTACGCCGCTGCGGTCGAAGCCGCGCATCTGCGATTGCGGCCCATTCTCATGACCTCCTTCGCGTTCATCCTGGGTGTGACGCCGCTGGCCTTCGCGATCGGCGCCGGCGCGGAATTGCGCCAGTCGCTGGGCACGGCGGTGTTCTCCGGTATGATCGGCGTCACGATCTTCGGCCTGATCTTCACGCCGGTCTTCTACGTGGTGGCGCGCTGGCTCGCGGTCCGAAACAAGCCAGTCCAGCAACACCCGCAACCCGCGGAGTAGGCGCAGCATGGCGGCGATGAAATTCGGCTTTGGCAAGGCGCTGACGCGCAAGGAAGATGACGTGTTGCTGCGCGGCGCAGGCCGTTACGTCGCCGATGTTTCACCCGACGCGACGCTGCACGCAATGGTGCTGCGCTCGCCGCACGCGCATGCCCGGTTCACGATCGTCGATCTCGCCCGCGTTCGCGCCATGAAAGGCGTGCGGCTGGTGCTGACCGCCGCCGATATCGCCGAACTCGGCCCGCTGCCGACGCCGGGCGTTCTCCCTGGTGTAGATATTAAAGTACCGGATTATCCCATTCTCGCGACCGACACTGTGCGCCATGTCGGAGATGCCGTGGCATTTGTCGTTGCCGATACGCTCAACACCGCCAAGGACGCCGCCGAGGCGATCACGGTCGACTGGCAGCCGCTGCCGCATATAATTGGCGCGGTCGCCGCGCTGAAATCGGGTGCGCCCTCGGTGTGGAAAGACCAGCCGGGCAATCTGGCGTTCGAAACGTCGGTTGGCGACAAATCTGCGACCGAGCAAGCCTTCGCCCAGGCCGCACGCACGGTGTCGCTGACCATCGTCAATCAGCGGCTGGTCACCAACTACATGGATACCCGCGGCGTCATCGCCGAATACGATGGCGACCGCTACACGCTGACGCTCGGCAGCCAGGGCAGCCATCTCATCCGCGACATCATCGGCGGCGCGGTGATGAAGCTGCCGCCGGAGAAAATGCGCGTCATCACCCCGGATGTCGGCGGCGGCTTCGGAACCAAGCTGTTTCCCTATCGCGAATACGCACTGGCGGCGGTGGCGGCGCAGCGGACCGGCAAGCCGGTGAAATGGGTCGCCGACCGAAGCGAACATTTTCTTGGCGACAGCCATGGCCGCGACAACATCTCGACGGCGAAGCTGGCGCTCGACGACAAAGGCAAGTTCCTCGCGCTCGATCTCGATATCATTGCCGACATGGGGGCTTATCTATCTTGCTACGGCCCGTACATTCCGTGGCTTGGTCTCGGCATGGCGACCGGCTCTTACGATATTTCGGCGGCTCACGCGCGGCTGCGCGCGACTTTCACCAATACCGTTCCGGTCGACGCCTATCGCGGGGCGGGCCGGCCGGAAGCGTCTTATCTGATCGAGCGCGCTGTCGACGCGGCGGCGCACGAGATCGGCATGGCGCCCGACGCGTTGCGCCGCAAGAACCTCATCAAGCCGAAAGCACTGCCCTACAAAACGCCGACCGGCAAAATCTACGACTCCGGCGATTTCGCCGGCGGCATGGGCCGCGCGCAGGAACTCATCGAGTGGGATGGATTCAACAAGCGCGCAACGGCCGCTAAGCGAGCCGGCAAGTTGCGCGGCATCGGGCTTGCGACCTACATCGAGGCGTGCGGCAATAACGGGCCGGAAACCGCGACCATCAATCTCGACAAAGACGGTGGCGTCACCGTGCTGATCGGTTCGCAATCGACCGGGCAGGGCCACGCCACCTCATACGCGCAACTCGTCGCCGATCATCTCGATCTACCGCCGGAACTCGTGCGCGTGGTGCAGGGCGACACCGACCGCATCGCCACCGGCGCCGGCACCGGCGGATCGAGTTCGATCCCGATCGGCGGCGTTTCGGTCGACCGCGCCAGCAAGACGCTGGCGAGCCAGCTCAAGGATATCGCCGCCGACGCGCTTGAGGCATCGGCCAGCGACATGGAAATCGCCGCCGGCACGGTGCGGATTGCCGGCACCGACCGCGCGATTTCGTTCGCCGACATCGCCGCGCATCCGAAGGCGACGCCGGAGAAACTGAAAGCCGCCAACGAATTCGCCAACGAACCGCCGACTTATCCCAACGGCACCCACATCGCCGAGGTCGAGATCGACCCCAACACTGGCGTGACCACCATCGTGAAATACGTGATCGTCGATGACTTCGGCGCGACGCTCAATCCGCTGATGCTCGCTGGCCAAGTGCATGGCGGCGCGGTGCAGGGCATCGGCCAGGCGCTGATGGAAGACACGGTCTACGACGTGGCGTCCGGGCAACTGCTCAGCGCCAGCTTCATGGACTACGCGATGCCGCGCGCCAACGATGCGCCGGATTTCGTGTTCGAAACCCGTAACACGCCGTGCAAGACCAATCCCCTTGGCGTTAAAGGGGCCGGAGAGGCAGGCGCCATCGGTTCATGTCCGGCAGTCATGAATGCGGTCGTCGATGCTCTCTTCCGCACCTACGGCATCCGCCACATCGACATGCCGGTGACGCCGCAGAAGGTCTGGCAGGCCATCGAGAAGTCCCGCAAATCCAGCGCGGCCTGAGATTTGACGGAGATCACGGGTTCGTGACCGGGCGCGGCATGACGTCACGCAGGCTGCCCCGGAATAAGCTCACAAAACTGGTGTTGGCTGATGACCTGCGAAACCGGAACTACAGGAGAATGTCATGAGCCTTACGAGACTGACGCTAGCGGCTACCGCCCTTTTTGCGCTGGGTGCGACCGCGGTTGTCGCGCAGCAGGATCCAATCGCCACGCGTAAGGCGCTGATGAAGGCCAACAACGATAACGCCCGCACCATGACCGGCTTGGTTCGCGGCACCGCACCCTTCGACGCCGCCAAGGTCAACGCGGCCTTCGATCAATGGGCGGAGACGGCGCAAAAATTCCCGTCTTTATTTCCCGACAACACCAAGGACGGCGACACACGCGCGACCCCAGCGGTGTGGACCGAGCGTCCCAAGTTCAATGCAATGATCGCAAAGTTTGCCAAAGATATTGCCGACAATCGTGTTGGCGCGGTAAAAGACCTCGACGGCCTGAAGGCGGCGATGGCCGTCGTCGGCAGGGATTGCGGCGATTGCCACGAGACTTTCCGCAAACCGCAATAATGTAGCGCTTGCGGAGGCGATTCATTGCGCAGATTTTTTCTGCTGGCATTAGCCGCCGCGGTCGCCGGGCTCGCCGTTTTCTGGTTCCTCACCGTTCCACAGACCGTGCCGTCGAGCGCGCTTGGCGCCCGCACGCCCGATCTCGCCAACGGCAAGACGCTGTTCGCCAACGGCGGCTGCGCGTCCTGCCACGCGGTGCCGAAACAACCGGATCGCACCAGGCTCGGCGGCGGACTGGCGCTGGGGTCGCCATTCGGAACTTTCTACAGCCCGAATATTTCGCCCGATCCGAAGGACGGCATTGGCGCCTGGACCGAACTGCAGTTCGTCAACGCGCTTCACTACGGCACCTCGCCGTCGGGCGATCATTATTACCCGGCGTTTCCCTACGCGTCCTATCAGCGCATGGCTCTCACCGACCTGCGCGATTTGTTCGCCTATCTCAAGACGCTGCAGCCGGTGCCGGGCGTGGTGCGCGATCACGATCTGCCGTTCCCGCTCAACATCCGCCGCACGCTGGGCGGCTGGAAACTGCTGTTCCTGCATGGCTCGCCGTTCAAGCCCGATCCCGCGCATTCGGCGCAATGGAACCGCGGCGCCTATCTGGTGAACGGCCCCGGTCATTGCGCGGAATGTCACTCCCCGCGCAATTTGCTCGGCGGGATTGTGCCGGGGCTGCGTTTCACCGGCGGGCCGGCGCCGGATGGCGAAGGCTTCGTTCCCAACATCACCCAGTTCAAGCTCAAGGACTGGTCGGTGGCCGACATCGCCGACGTGCTCGATACCGGCATGACGCCGGAAGGCGACAGCGTCGGCGGCAGCATGGTGGATGTCGTGCGCAATACCGCGCAACTGAGCAAGGCCGACCGCGACGCGATGGCGGTCTACATCAAGTCGCTGCCGGCGATCGAAGGCCGCGCGGCGAAGAAAAAATAGCGGCTTCGCGCTTTCATTTTCCCAGCTATCGCGGCTATGTAGAGTAGTCGCGCCGGGATTGTTGGAATGAATCTGTTCAAGGCCATCGGCTTCAAGTTGATCTCCGCGCTTTTGTTTGCCGCTTTGTCGGCTTTGGTACGCCAGTTGGGCGACGTGACGCCGGTAGGGCAACTGGTGTTTTTCCGCAGCGCCTGCGCGATTCCGCCGGTGCTGCTGATCTACGCGTTTCGCGGCGAGTTGATGGGCGCGCTACGCACCACCCGGCTGTTCGGCCAGCTCGGCCGCGGCGCGCTCAGCGTCGGCGGCATGTACTCCAACTTCTCCGCGTTGCAGCGGCTGCCGTTGGCGGACGCCACCGCGATTTCATTCGCGTCGCCGCTGATCACGGTGGCGCTGGCCGCCCTCATCCTGAAGGAACGCGTGCGCATCCATCGCTGGACCGCGGTGCTGGTCGGCTTCGCCGGGGTGATCGTCATGCTGATCCCGCATCTCGACTTCAGCCACTACGCCATGGCCGGCGCGATGAGCGTAGCGACCATCGGTTCGCTATTCGCTCTGTTCTCCGCCTTCTGCAACGCCGGCACGGTGATCCAGACGAGGCGGCTGACGCAAAGCGAGACGACGTCGTCGATTGTGTTTTATTTCTCGCTTGTCACGGCGCTGGCCGGTCTGGTGACGCTGCCGTTCGCCTGGCATACGCCGACCAGCTCCGAACTCATCATGCTGGTCGCGATGGGCGTTTTCGGCGGCGTCGGCCATATTTTTCTGACCGAAAGCTACCGTTACGCGCCGGCCTCGGTGGTGGCGCCGTTCGACTACTCGTCGATGCTGTGGGCGCTGCTGCTGGGCTACTGGGTGTTCGGCGAATTGCCGACCGCGCTGGTCTATGTCGGTGCGGTGATTGTTGCTGGCGCCGGGCTTTATGTCATTTGGCGCGAACGCCAACTCGGCCTGCAACGCGCCCGCGAGGCGGAAGGGCCAAGAGCGCCGACGTGAGGCTGAGAAAGGGTGAACGTATGGATCTGCTGAGACCCGGATCTCTTGTCAGGCTCGGACTGGCGCTGTTCATGGTCTCGGGAGGCCCGGCACTCGCGCAAGACATCTACCCCAACAGAACCATCACCATGATCGTTCCCTTCGCGGCGGGCGGCTCGACCGATGTCATCGGGCGCATCGTCGCGGAAAGGCTGGGAGCGGTGCTCGGCCAGTCGGTGGTGGTCGACAATCGCGCCGGCGCTGGCGGGTCGCTCGGTACCGCGGCAATCGCCAAGGCGGCCCCCGACGGTTACACAATAGGTATGGGCACCGCCTCGACGCTCGCGATCAATCCTGCAACTTACAAAACCCTACCCTTCGATGTGCTGAGCGACCTTGTTCCGATCGGCAATATCGCGGCTGTGCCGAACATCATGTCCGTCAATCCCATGGTGAAAGCCGGCAGCATGGCTGAGTTTATCAAGCTGGCGCGGGCGGAGCCCGGCAAACTCAGCTACGCATCGCCGGGCTACGGCTCGGTGGCGCACTTGCTTGGCGAGCAATTCAAGGAAGCGACCAAGACAGATATTCTACACGTGCCTTATCGCGGGATGGGACCTGCGCTTAATGACGCTATTGGAGGTCAAGTTCAGGTGATCTTCGATAATTTGCCCACCTCGCTGGAACTGGTGAAGTCAGGCAAGCTTCGAGCACTTGGGATCTCTGGCACGAAGCGCGTCGATGAGCTTCCTGATGTGCCAACGTTCGGCGAGTTGGGCCTAAACGACATCAACTGGTTGGCGTTTTTCGGACTGATTGCGCCGAAGGGCACGCCCGCTCCGATCGTTAACCGCCTCAACGCGGCGCTGGTGCGCGTGCTTGCGATGCCCGATATACGGGAAAAGTTCGCAGCCCAACAGGCCATTGTCGTCGGCAATTCGCCGGAGGCTTTCAAGGCTGAGATTGAGCGCGAGCTTGCGCGCATGAAACGCGCGGCGGCCGCGGCGAAAATCGAGCTGCACTAAATCGCAATCCTGTATGAGCCAATGCTCGCGCGGTAATGCGAAAATCGAAATCTGATCGACGTTGGGGGACGCTGACCAGCTTTCGCAACAAGGCCAACGGGGGCTAGGCCTTGATGAACATCTTCGCGATGGCAAGCACCTCACCGCCGTTGAGGCGGTTGCATCTTTCCCGGTTGCAATGGAAAATTTTACGGTTACGGAGCTGTTTATACTTTCGGATAAGCGCGTCACTGCGCACTGAAGAGTGAGCTCAATTGCTCAGCCCGCAGTCGACCGATGGTCCATGCTCATCACATGGAACCAGTTGCGGAGCTTTCTCTCCAGCCACCAATGATCTTGCTTCGCGAAATTGTGGCGGAGTCCGATATTTTCATAACGGACGAATTGCTTCGCCGGGCGCCGAAGAAAACGGACTATCTGCAGGAGAAACTGGCCCTGCAGGATTTGGCGCGGCAGATGGTTGATAGTCCCGCAGACGTTCTGCCGCACTTGGTCGATCTCGCTATCGATATTTGTGGGGGTACTTCCGGCGGCATCAGTCTTTACGAAGAGAACCCACCTCCGGGCGTATTCCGGTGGCACTATCTGCGCGGCGACCTCGAAAAGTTTACCGGCGGCACAACGCCGCGCAATTTCAGCCCCTGCGGCGTCACCTTAGACCTACGAACGCCGGTGCTCGCCGCGCATCCGGAGCGATTTTATACGTGGCTGGTCGAGGCGGGTATCGCGCTGCCTGAGTGTCTTTTGGTGCCACTCTATGTCGGCGGCGCCACGCCCTTAGGAACGCTCTGGATTGTCTCACCGGGCGAGGAGCATTTCGATAGCGGTCACGCTCGGATCATGACCGAACTCGCCGCTTTCGCTGGTATGGCCTTGCGCATGGTTCGCACCGAGGAGCGGCTTCAGGAGGCGTTCGATAGGCAGGAGCAACTCACGGTCGAGCAAGAGACGCTGACGAAGGAAATGAGCCATCGCATCAAGAACCTCTTTTCCATCGTCGGCGGCATGATCCGTGTCAGCGCTCGGGCTGCTGCTACTCCGCAGGACATGTCGGAAATTCTTTCCGGCCGGCTAGCCGCTCTTGCCGCCGCTCATGCGGTTGTCCGCCGCACTTTCGATGACAAGGGAATCGGCAGTCAGGGATCCCAACTAGACGAGATCATTCGCACGATCTTGCGTCCGCACGCCGGCCCGTGGGTTTTCGGCCAGGACCGGATCAAGATTGAGGGGCCGCCGATTATGTTCGGTGACCGTGCCACCAACAGCATTGCGCTTGTTCTGCACGAACTCACCACCAACGCCGC
Source organism: Hyphomicrobiales bacterium (assembly GCA_031389105.1). Taxonomy (GTDB): domain Bacteria; phylum Pseudomonadota; class Alphaproteobacteria; order Rhizobiales; family Xanthobacteraceae; genus Pseudolabrys. The sequence goes on along the minus strand of JANMSH010000422.1, from coordinate 14,504 downwards.
AAAATACGGCGCACTGAAATCGGACACGGGTTCTTTGCATATAGAGTGGCGCAGCGAAGATGGCAGCCTCGTCGTCACATGGCGGGAGGCCGGCGGCCCTCCTATCGTTGGCGAACCGGCCACGCAAGGCTTTGGCCATGTATTGTCGAAGAGCGCCGTCGGTCAACTCGGCGGCACCCTCCGCCATGACTGGAACCCAAGCGGCCTGTTGGTAACGATATCTGTCCCGGTCGATAGATTGTCGATCTAAGCGCGGCCGCCACCGCGGCCCGCCTAAGCCTGGAACGCCTTGAACGTGATGATCGTCCGCGTGTCCCTGATGCCGGCGATGCAGTGCACCTTCTCGTTGACGAAGTGCCCGATGTCGGTGCCGGCCTCGACATAGAATTTCACCAGCAGGTCGAAGTCGCCTGCGGTAGAATAAATCTCGGAGGCGATCTCGGCTTCGGCCAGCTCGTTGGCCACCTGATAGGCCTTGCCGAGTTCGCATTTGATCTGAACGAAGAACGGGGTCATCGCTAAAGCCTCCGGGCAACCTGTAAATCGCAATCCAGCAAAAACGCGGTTCTGGCGCAAGGCGCACTTGCCATCGGGGACTTGCCATCGGGGATCGTGCGGAATAGGTATTCGACAGCAATCTCGTGGGGTGTCCGGCCGTTGCCGGGCTGAGAGGCAGTCCTAAGCCAACCCAACGAACCTGATCCGGGTCATGCCGGCGGAGGGAGATGAGATGCGCAGTGTTTCCAACGCATTGCCCGGCGCCGCGTCGCACGGCGAAATTTCGCGTGACGATCTGGCCCAGATCGCTGCGGCCTTGCTCGACCGCCTGCGCACGCGCGGGCCGCGCGTCCATTGCATCACCAATTCCGTGGCGCAGAATTTTACCGCCAACGTGCTGCTGGCGGCTGGCTGCGTGCCGGCCATGACGCTGTCGGCCGAGGAGATCGCCGGCTTCGTATCCCTTTCGCAGGCGTTGCTGGTCAATCTTGGCACCTTCGACCGCGACCGCCGCGAGGCCACCGAGATCGCGGTGCAGACCGCGACCCAGAACAATCTGCCGTGGCTGCTCGATCCCGTATTCGTCGACCGCAGCGCGCCGCGCGCGGCCTTCGCCCAAAGCCTGATGGCGCGTAAGCCCGCGGTGGCGCGGCTCAACCACGCCGAGTTTGCCGCGCTGGCCGGCCACGAACCGGCGCATGCTGCGCTCACCGCCTATGCCCGCGCGCAGAACACCGTAATCGGGCTGTCGGGCGCGACCGACCTGGTCGCCGATGGCAATCGCATCGCGTCGATTGGCAACGGTCATCCGCTGATGGCCAAGGTCACCGCGATGGGCTGCGCCGCGTCGGCGCTAATCACGGCGTGCCTCGGCGTCGAACCGGATGCCTGGCGTTCGACCGTTGCGGGTCTGGTCATCATCGGCGTTGCCGGCGAAATGGCGGCGGCGAAATCGGAAGGTCCGGGAAGTTTCGCGGTCGCGATCCTCGACACACTTCATAACCTTGACGGGCAAACGCTCGTTGCCCATGCCCGCGTCAATCTCCTCGACTAGAAATTTGAAAAGGCCAGTGAATGAACGTCGATCTCGATCTTCGTCTCTATGCTCTCATCGACCCCGCCGTCGCCGGCGGCCGTTCCCTTGGCGATCTGGCGGCGCGCATTGCCGGCAGCGCGACCGTCGTGCAACTGCGCGACAAGCACGGCTCGACGCGTCAGCTTGTCGAGGAAGCGCGCGAACTGACCATCGTGCTGGCGCCGCTGAACATCCCGCTGCTGATCAATGACCGCGTCGACGTCGCGCTCGCCGCCGAAGCCGACGGCGTGCACATTGGCCAAGATGATATGTCGCCGGCCGACGCGCGTCTGTTGCTCGGCAAGACCGCGATCATCGGGCTGAGCATCAAGACGGTGGAGCAGGCCAAGTCCGCGCCGCTCGAGATGCTCGACTACGTGGCAATCGGCGGCGTCTACACCACGACCTCGAAGGACACGACCTCGGCGCCGATCGGCCTGTCGGGCTTGAGCGCGGTGGTGCAGGCGATCCGTGCCCGCGATCCAAAAATTCCGATCTGCGCCATCGCCGGCATCAACCAGAGCAACGCCGGCGATGTGGTGGCGCAAGGCGCCGACGGTGTCGCGGTGATCTCGGCGCTGTCGCTGGCGGCAGATCCGACATCGGCGGCGCGTGACATCCTGAGCGAAGTGGATGTCGCGCTGGCGCGGCGGGCACGCACGTGACCGCGATTGCCGTCACCATTGCCGGCTCGGATTCGAGCGGCGGCGCCGGCATCCAGGCGGACCTCAAGACATTTGCCGCGCTCGGCGTTTATGGCGCCTCGGTGATCGCGGCGCTGACGGCGCAGAACACCCGTGGCGTCACCGGCATTCACGACGTGCCGGCCGATTTCATCGCGGCGCAGATCGATGCGGTGTTCTCCGACTTGAATGTCGGCGCGGTCAAGATCGGCATGCTGTCGCAGGTGGCGGCGATCAAGGCCGTGGCGAAGGGCCTCGCACGGCACAAGGCCAAGAACATCGTGCTCGATCCGGTGATGGTTGCGACGTCGGGCGACCGGCTGCTGATGCCGGACGCGGTTTCGGCGCTGCGCAAGGAGCTGATCCCGCGCGCGCTGGTGGTGACGCCGAATTTGCCGGAAGCCGCCGCGCTGACCGGCGCCGCGATCGCGCGCAACGAAACCGAAATGGAAGTGCAGGCGCGGCAGATTCTGGCGCTCGGCGCACGTAACGTGCTGATCAAAGGCGGCCATGGTAACGGCGCCGAGAGCGTCGACCTGTTGATTGGGCAGGGCGAGGTCGTGCGGCTGTCCGCCAAACGCATCGCCACCAAGAATACGCACGGCACCGGCTGCACGTTGTCGTCGGCGATTGCGGCGGGCTTGGCCAAAGGTCTCGATCTGACGGCCGCGGCGCATGACGCCAAGGCCTATGTCACGACGGCCATCGCCGCTACCGATCAACTCAAAGTCGGTCACGGCAACGGGCCGCTGCATCATTTCTTTGCGCAATGGAGTGACGAATGACGACACGCCGCAATTTTGCTTTAGGCGCGGGTATGGCTGCCGCTGTGATCGCCGCGCCGAACGTGGCGCGGGCGCAGACGCTGAAATGGCGCATGGTGACGTCGTGGCCCAAGCGGCTGCCGGGGCCGGGGATGTCGGCGGAGCGGGTGGCCGAACGCATTCGCACGTTGTCAGGTGGGCGGCTCGACATCTCGGTGTCGGCGGCGGGCGAAGTGGTGCCGGCGTTTGAAGTCTTGGACGCGGTCGGCAACGGCGTCGCCGAGATCGGCCACACCGCGTCGTTCTACTGGCAGGGCAAGATGCCGGCGTCGTCGTTCTACACCACAGTGCCGTTCGGACTGACACCCTCCGAGCATGTCGCCTGGATCGAGGCCGGCGGCGGACAGGCGCTGTGGGACGAATTGTATGCGCCGTTCGGCGTGAAGCCGTTCATGGGCGGTAACACAGGCGTCTGCATGGGCGGCTGGTTTCGCCGCGAGGTCGCGGGCCTTGCCGATCTGCGGGGCTTGAAGCTGCGCTCGCTGGGGTTGGGCGGCGAAGTCTATCGCCGACTCGGCGCCACGCCGCAGACGACGCCGCCGGCGGAAATTCTCACCAGTTTGCAATCCGGCGTGATCGACGGCGCAGAATTCGTCGGGCCGGGCACCGACATCGCGCTCGGGCTCTATCGCGTCGCACCGTTTTATTATTATCCCGGCTTCAACAAGCCGAATGGCACCGGCGAATGCATCGTCGCGCTCAAAGCGTGGGACGCATTGCCTGCCGATCTCAAGGCCATCGTCGCGCATGCTTGCGCCACCGAAGCCAACTACGCGCTGTCGGAAATGGAGCGGCTGAATGCGCAAGCTCTTGCCGCGCTGGTCAACGAGCACGGCGTCAAGTTGCGCGCATTCTCCGACGATCTGGTCACGGCGGCGCGCAAGCAGGCGAATGACGTGCTCGGCGAACTCAGCCAGCGCAGCGCGATCGCCGGCAAGGTGCACGACTCCTACACCGCGTTCCGCGAACGCAGCGCGCCATGGTCGCGTGTGTCGATCGAAGCGGTGTTGCGCGCGCGCGGCTGAGTCGAGCCGCGTTTTTTCGACCGACCGGAAGTCCGCATGATAGCGCGGCTTCTATGGTTAACCGGCCATTAACCAAACCAGTGCAGGGTTACCCGGCGTACGCATTCTCGCTTGCGCAGAAATTGAACCGTTGTCCGGGTGAATCAAGTGTGATCGCCCGCTGTAACTTGTCCAGTAAGGGGTCGATTGACATGATGAGCAACTTTATCCGGACCGGCTTTGCCGTCGCCGCTCTTTCGCTTGCGCCGCTCGCCGCGCAGGCCGCCGATTTGAAACGCGGCGGCTACAAAGCGCCGGCCTATACCTCGCCGTCTTATGTCAATTGGTCCGGCCTCTATCTCGGCATCAACGGCGGCTACGGCTTCGGCAAGGCCAATGTCAGCAACGCCTTCGGCTCGACCGGCGATTTCAGCGTCAAGGGCGCCGTAATCGGCGGCACGCTCGGCTATAACTTGCAGACCGGCATCTGGGTCTGGGGCATCGAGGGCGACCTCGACTACAGCAACATCAAGGGCTCGACCTCGTCGGCTTGCGTGCCCGATTGCACCGTCAGCAACACCTGGCTCGGCACCGCGCGCGCCCGCATCGGCTACGCGGGCTGGGGCAACTGGCTGCCGTTCCTCACCGGCGGCGCCGCCTTCGGCAACGTCAAGACCGACCTGGGCGCCGTTACCGACTCGCGCACCAAGATCGGCTGGACCGCCGGCCTCGGTCTCGAATACGCGCTGCTGACCAACTGGTCGGTGAAGGGCGAATATCTCTATACCGATCTCGGCACGGCCACCTGTCCGGCGGCGACCTGCGTCGTCGACACCACCACCAAGTTCAAGACGAACCTCGTTCGTCTCGGCGTCAACTACCGCTTCTAAGCGCGGCGAATTTCAAACGACAAAGCCCCGGGCTCACCGCCCGGGGCTTTTTTATTTTGCGATGAGCGCCTAGTATTTGCCGGCCACGATTTTCTGCTTCTGCTCGCCGAGTCTGTCGATGCCGAGGGTGACGACGTCGCCGGCTTTGAGAAACATCGGCGGCTTCATGCCCAAGCCCACGCCCGGCGGCGTGCCGGTGATGATGATGTCGCCCGGCTCCATGACGAAGAACTGCGAGCAATACCAGACCAGGTGTTCGCAACCGAAGATCATGGTCTTGGTGTTGCCGCGCTGCGCCTTGTTGCCGTTGACGTCGAGCCACATCTCGAGATTCTGCGGGTCCTTGATTTCGTCTTTGGTGACGAACCACGGGCCGATCGGGCCGAAGGTCTCGCAGCTCTTGCCCTTGTTCCACTGGCCGCCGGAGCGCTCGATCTGGAAGTTGCGCTCGGACACGTCGTTCGACAGGAAATAACCGGCGATCGCCGCCTTGGTGTTTTCCTTGGTGAGATAACGCGCACGCTTGCCGATCACGATGCCGATTTCGACTTCCCAGTCGAGCTTGGTCGAATCCTTCGGGATGATGGTGTCGTCGTTGGGGCCGCAGATCGAGGTCGGCGCCTTGTTGAAGATGATCGGCTCTTTCGGCACCGGCATGCCGGCCTCGGCGGCGTGGTCCGAATAGTTCAGGCCGATGGCGATGAAGTTGCGCACATTGCCGACGCAAGGGCCGAGCCGCGGCTTGCCGGCGACCGGCTTCATGCGCTTCAAGTTGGCCTTCTTGATCTTGGCGAGGCCGCCCGAGGCGAGCATGGCGCCGTCGATATCCTTCACGATACGGGACAGGTCGCGGATCTTGCCGTCCTCGCCGATGATGCCGGGCTTTTCGCGGCCGGGCGCGCCGTAACGGACAAGCTTCATGAGGTTCTCCTTGAGCGTTCTTTTTTGAGGACGGATTGAATGGTAGGTCGGGGCGAATATGCGACGGCAGAGGGGCGGGGGGCAAGGGAGGGGGCAGACATGCGTCATCGCCCGTATTCTTTGCGGCCCCGGGCAGGCCGTCTCCTGATCGAGCGCGCCTCTTTAGTTGGCGCATATCGGGGTCCTCAACGGACCCACGTCCATCTCATCGCCAGCCAACCCGCCACGGCAAGCGACAAAATCCAGATCCCGATGATGGCAGCCGCGCCCGCCTTGCTGACCGGCCGCTGGCCGCTCGCCACGGCGCGCTGGCGGAATTCCGCCATCACGTCGCGCGGGATCAAGCTGACGACCAGCCACACGCCGAGCGGCACGATCAGCAGGTCGTCCAGATACCCCAGCACCGGGATGAAATCGGGAATAAGGTCAATCGGCGAGAGTGCGTAAGCCGCGACTGCCACAGCCAGCGCCTTGGCGTACCATGGAACGCGCGGGTCACGCGCGGCAAGATAGATCGCGTGAACGTCGCGCTTGAGCGCCCGAGCCCATTCTTTCCAAGTCGCCAGCATCGATAGAGCGTCTCATGGATGGGGGCCGTCTTCCAGGAGCAGGGCAAGCCTTCGGTGACGCTGAAGGCGGGCGACAGTCTCTTTGTCCCCGCGAGGACAAAACACGCGCACTGGAATCCGAGCTACACGCGCAAAACCGCAAACCCGGTTTTCGGGACACGCTCATTTGATTTGCAAATCGCCCATACCGGCGTTTGAGTTTAAAACTAACGAGGCGCAAACGATGCGAAACATGACTCGGCGTCTGGCGGTTTTATCTTTCGCCGCAACTATATTGTTGCCGTCCAGATCTTGGGCCGCATGGCCGCCGATCACGGTTCACAAAGATCCCAATTGCGACTGCTGCGGTGGCTGGATTGAGCATCTCAAGTCGGCGGGATTTCTCACCAAAACCACCGAGACGAATGAAATCGATCGTGTGAAGACTCGTCTCGGCGTGCCAAACGATCTGGCGGCCTGTCATACCGCCGAGATCGGCGGTTATCTCATCGAAGGTCATGTGCCGGCGCCCGCTATTGCAAAGCTGCTCACCGAGCGGCCGAAGGCGAAAGGTCTTGCGGTGCCCGGCATGCCGAGCGGTTCGCCGGGCATGGGCGGAGAGCCTGAGGAATACGAGGTCATTCTGTTCGGACCTAGCGGACGGCGCGTCTTCGCCCGGTTCAAGGGCGAGACTCAAATCTGAGTCTCGCGTTTAAAAATCGCCGCATAATGGTATGGCGGGATTTCCAGAACATCGTTGAGCGTAAGGCCCGAGGGTTCGACCTCTTTCTTCACCGCATCCGGCGCGATCCTGAGTTCCGTCTTCGGCCCGCGCGGCTCTCCAAGGATCACGGTCTCTTCGCGGGGCCTGGAGTGCCAATTCACCACGGCAAAGCGCCCGGAAGGCTTAAGGGCTTTGTGAACGGAATGCGCCAATCGCGTCCGATCCGGCACGCCATGAAACGCATTCGCCATGAAAATGAAGTCGACCGGCCGGGGCCAAAGCTCGGTGATTTTATAAGCGTCGCCTGCAACGTAATCGCAGTTGGTCACGCCGCTTTCGCTAAGGCGCTTTCGCGCGACCTCCAGCAAGTTCGCATCGATGTCGATTGCAACGACATGCCGCGCGATCTTTGCAATTTGCAGGGTGAACCAGCCATCGCCCGAGCACAGATCGATTACGTCCATGCCGGGCTTCACGCCGACCTTGGCGAGTACACCGACAGGGTCGGGCCACAATGCTTCCCACCATCCGGCGGTCGGCATTTCAGTTCCGGCGAAAAATCCGGCGGGCTTTTCTGCCATGGTTTTATGGTACGTTGTTTCCGGCTTAGTCTCAATGATGTGACCAACACCGGGAGCTGCCGATGCGTATCGTCTTAGCCGCTACTCTTTTGATCCTGGCCACCGGCGCTGGATTTGCTCAGACACCATATGCAGGAATGCAAACGCGCCCGATCAAGGCGCTATCCGAGCAACAGGTGGCCGATCTTCAAGCCGGACGCGGCATGGGCCTGGCGCTTGCCGCCGAACTCAATGGCTATCCCGGCCCATCGCATGTCCTGGAACTGGCGGACAACCTCAACCTGTCGGGCGATCAGCGCGCAAGCGTGCAGCGGCTTTTCAGTTCGATGAAGCAAGAGGCGCTGCCCATCGGGGCGAAACTCATCGCGCAGGAAACGGAATTGGACCGGCAGTTCGCCAGCCGCGCCATCACGCCAGCGAGTCTCAAATCGGTAACGGCGGCAATCGCCCTGACGCAGGGCGAGCTACGCGAAGCCCATCTCAAATATCATCTGTCCACCGTGGCCCTTTTGACCGAACACCAGCGCCAGCAATATTTCCAGCTGCGGGGCTACGGCGGCAAAGGCGAGGGCGGGACGCACCGCCATCATTAGCGATGCTCACACGATAGCCGCGCCAGCGTCTTACTTCTCGCTCTTCATCTTCCAGAGCTGGAAGCCATTGTCGGCGATCGACTTCTCGATCACGGAGCGGTCGAGATTGTTCGGCGGCGCCATATCCGGCTTGACGACGCCGACCGCGTGCCAGGGCCGGAATTGCTTGGGCAGCTTGTGGCCGCCCTGATCGTCCGAAAACGCGCGCAATTCGCGGTTGGCTTCGGACTTGAAAATGAAAATGTTCATCGTATCGTCTTTCCGCGGAGGCGATCCGCTCAAACTTTCGCTCAATTTTGTGCTCAATCTTGTCGCGAAAGCATGCCCGCGCTCATCTGCCCTTGATATAGGCCGATTGGTGCATCGCCACAAGCGACCGGGTTCCGCCGTTGCGTCAAGCGCCAGTGTGCAAAACGGTATTCGTGCCTGCGAAAAAAAACCGAGACTAATCCACAGCCGCCATATCGTTGGCGCGTTAAATCGCGCATGGTGATTGCAAGCAGGCCGTCGTGGCAGAGCGCCGCGCATATCCCGAGATGCTTCCGAGGTAAAATGACCATTCCCTTCACGCAGCATTTCGACGCCCGGCTGCCCGCTGTTGCGGCGCCCGTGCGCATCACGTCGTTCTACGACGCGCAGGTTTTCACGAGGCGCTGGGTGATCCGCGACAAGGATCCGACGTTGAAGGTTCTGTTGCGCAAGCTGGAAAAAGCCAACAGCGCGGTGCTGATCGAAGAGGCGATGGGCACCTTCAAGCAGGAACTGTCGATGCGCGCTTTGTTGCCGAGCGACACGCAGTAAGGCGTGGCAAGCGGCCGGCTTCAGCGCCAGCCGGTTTTGCGGTGGCGCGCGATCGCCAGAACGCGACGTAAAGCGCCAGCGCGCAGGCAAACACCGGCATCCAGATCTGACCGGTTCCGCCGAAGAACGTCCAATCGCGGATGAGCCAGTCCAGCACGGCGGCGCCTTAAGGTCGCTAAGTGCGATTTGCGACACTGTATTCCAGGCCGCCGCCTGGATTCCGTAAATTGCGAATAAAATAGGCGAGGCTGGCGGAAAACCGCCGTATCCGCTCGAGGCGGTTTGGTTAGCAAACGCTAACGGAAACATCCGTATTTCGACGGTTAGTTTCACCGTCCGATAAACCGTCGCGCGTACAATTTCGGTTATCGGTCACAAGCTGGCCGGACATCGGCACGCAACAGTGCTTAGGGCACACTGACGCCGATTGAGACGGAGGGAAGTCATGGATCAGAAACTCGACGAGAGGGTGGATGATGTCAGTGCCGGCGCGGCCGAGCGCCGCAAGCTCGGGCGTCACCGCACGCTCAAGGCCGGCACCATCACATTCAACCGTGCCGGCGGCATCGATTGCCGCGTGCGCAATCTGTCGCCGACTGGCGCGTGTCTCGAAGTAGCGAGCCAGGTCGGCATTCCGGACGACTTCGTGCTGGTGATCGAGTCGGAACATTTGCGGCGTCCCTGCAAGGTGGTCTGGCGCAAGTCGACCCGGCTGGGCGTGGCCTTCGACGGGTAGGGCGGTTGCTGGGGGAGTGTGCTCCGCCGCGCCGCCGCGGGCCAAGCGCCCCGCGGTTATATACAAATCATTGAATATTCGTGATCTTTGGCCCTGGCCGCCGTTAACCGGCGAGCAAGCCCGCTGTGGCACGAGCGACACACCCTTAAAAATTGCACGTAAATCACAGGTGGAACGCGATTCCGCGGCTCTGGCCAATTGCCGACTGCCTAGAGAGTCGTCACGATGTTCCTCAAGTCAGCGCCGATCTGCATAAAGGCGCGGCAATTGGGGGTACGTCATGTCGTTTCCAAGCTTGAAATCCGTCATGTTGGCTTGCAGTGGCGCAGTTGCGTTGCTCGGCGCTACGGTCGATGCAAATGCTGGTGGTTTCGCCATTCGCGAACAAAGCGCCGCGGGTCAGGGTTCGTCATTCGCCGGCATTGCCGCGGGCGGGGCCCTCTCGTCGATGTTCTGGAATCCGGCGACCATGACGCAGTTCGCAGGCAAGACCTTCGAAGCCGACGTCGCCGCCATCTTCCCGAAAGCCAATCACACCTTCACTGCGAGCACGCTGGCGGGACTCTCGCCGGCGCTTTACGGCAATGCGCCGGGCAACTCGGGCGAGGCCGCGGCGGTGCCGGCGACTTATTCGAGCATGCAGGTCACCGAGAAGCTCTGGCTCGGAATGTCGGTCAATTCGCCCTTCGGTTTATCTGTTGCCTTTCCGACGGCCTGGGCCGGTTCAGCTTACGGACAAAATTCGAGCGTGCGCAGTCTCAACGCTGCGCCCTCGGTCGCCTACAAGATCAACGACTGGATCAGCGTCGCTGCCGGCGTGCAGATTCAGTGGATGTCGGTGAGTTACAATTTGTTCACCGGCGCAATTCCGCCCAGCATGGCTGTTCTCGGCGGTAGCGGTTACGGATTTGGCTACACCCTTGGCACGACGTTGACACCGTTGCCCGGCACCACGATCGGCATCGGTTATCGCTCGGGGATCAACCAGAAAATCAACGGAACGGTGGTGGGGAGCGTGTTACCGAACGGCTCGATCAGCACGACCGTCAACCTCCCCGATCAGCTCAGCATCGGCCTGCGCCAGCGCTTCCTCGATCGCTGGACCTTGCTCGCCGGTTTCGAGTTTGCCAATTGGGCGCGCATTGGCAGCCCGGTGGTCACCGGTGCTACGACCATCACGCTGCCCTTCCAATACAGCAACGGTTATTTCTACTCCGCCGGTCTCGAATACGTAGCGATGCCGAACCTGACGCTGCGCACCGGCATCGCCTACGAGAAGAGCCCGATCACCGACGGGGTGCGTACGCCGCGCCTGCCGGACAACGACCGCATGTGGTATTCGGTCGGCGCGACCTACCAGGCGCCGCAGCGCGGTCTGAGCTTCGATCTTGGTTATTCTTACATCGACGTGAGGAACACGCCGTTGAATCTCGGCCCCACCACCGGCAATCCGAACTCGGGCGCGGGCAGCACGGTCTATGTCGGCAGCGTCCAGGCGAACGTCCACATCTTCTCGCTCGCGGCGCGCTACCAGTGGGATGCGGTGCACCCCGTGAAGACCGCGCTCATCACCAAGTAACACGCTCTTTAAACGCGCAAACGAAAAGGCCGGCGGAAACGCCGGCCTTTTTTGTTATTCACCTCTCCCCATGTCGAAGTCGGATATATCCGACTTCGAACAACTTAAATGCCGAACTCGGGTACACCCGAGTTCGGATGGGGAGAGGGAGCGCAGCGAGTTTGCCGCGCCGCTTTCTAAAACGCGCCCGGAAAATTGCCGCCATCGATCAACAAATTCTGCCCTGTGATATAACCGGCTTGCGCCGAGCACAGGAACGCGCAGGCCGCGCCGAATTCTGCAGGGTCACCAAACCGCCGCGCCGGGATGGTGGCGATGCGGTCGGCGGCGATCTGCGCGATGCTCTTGCCTTTGGACTCGGCCGCCTTGCTCAGCGTGCCGCGCAGCCGGTCGGTGTCGAAGGCGCCGGGCAGGATGGCGTTGATGGTGACGTTCTTGTCGGCGACCGTGCGTGCCACGCCGGCGAGGAATGCGGTTAGCCCTGCGCGCGCGCCCGACGACAGATCGAGCCCGGCGATCGGCCCGCGCACCGCGGCGGAGGTGATGTTGACGATGCGGCCGAACCTGCGCGCCATCATCGAGTCGATGACTTTCTGGATCAGCTCGATGCCGACGATCATGTTGGCGGTGACGCCATCGATCATCTGCTGGCGGGACAGTTCGCGGAAGTCCCTAAGAGGGGGTCCGGCATTGTTGTTGACCAAGATGTCGGGCTGCGGGCAGGCGGCGAGCAGCGCCTTCTGACCCTCTAGCGTTGCGACGTCGGCTACGACCGCGATGATTTTCGCGCCGGTCAGGCTGGCGAGTTCCCCCGCGGTGGTATTGAGCGTCTTGGCGTCGCGGCCGTTTATGATCACCTCGCAGCCGGCGTCGGCCAGCGCGCGGGCGCAGGCTTTGCCGAGACCGCGGCTCGACGCGCAGACGATGGCCTTGCGGCCGGCAATTCCGAGATCCATTGGACGTTTCCTTGGGGTTTCCTCAAGCGTGTTGTTTGTTGGCGGCAAGTGTTGGTGCAGGGCGGGGGAGGCGTCAAGTGAGCTGTCGCCTAACTGTAGCATTAGCTTGCTACTCCGAGGCTCAGGACAAATCTCGATTCGAGGGCCCCCAATGCCACTCAATTCGCCGCGCGATCCCGAAAGCCGTGTGATGGAAAAAGCCTACGCGCATTGGGCGCCGATTTACGACGCGCTGTGCGGGCCGGTCTTCGTCAACGGGCGGCGCGCCGCGGCGCAAGCTGCGAAATTTGCAGCGCGCGAGGCCGGCGGGCAAATTCTGGAAATCGGCGTCGGCACCGGATTGTCGTTCGACGACTACGACGCCTCCACCGAGATCACCGGCATCGACATCTCCGAGCCGATGATCGCGCGGGCGCGCATCCGCGCCGCGAGCGGGCGCTATCCCTTCGTCAAGGGCCTCGCGGTGATGGACGCCCAAGATTTGCGTTTCGAGGATGCGAGCTTCGACTGCGTGGTCGGCCAATTCGTCATCACGCTGGTGCAGGACCCCGAGCGCGTGCTCAGCGAATGCGCGCGCGTCGTCAAGCCGGGCGGGCAGATCATCCTGGTCAATCATCTGTATTCCGAGCGCGGCTTTGCCGCCGCGGTCGAACGCCTGCTGGCGAAAAAGGCGCACGCCGTCGGCTTGCGGCCGGAGTTTCCGTTCCAGCGTCTGGCCGATTGGGCCGCCAACCATGGCGGCGCCGAACTGATCGAGCGGCGCAAGGTCAAGCCGTTCGGCGTCTATACGCTGGTGCGGTTCCGCAGGCTCGAGCAGCAGCGCGCGGCGGCGTAAGCGCGTTTCGTAAGGTGTGTGTTTGGTTAACGGCGTTGTCACAAAACTGAAATCGAAACTCGCTAAAGACATCGCACATGGAAATGCAATTAGGACTCGGCGCATCGTGACGGAACCCGTCCCGAAGCGCTTTCGCGCGCTTTTCATCTCGGATGTGCATCTCGGCACGCGCGGTTGTCAGGCCGAAAAACTCCTCGACTTCCTCCGCCACCACGAAGCCGACACCATGTATCTGGTTGGCGACATCGTTGACGGCTGGGCGCTGCGCTCGTCGTGGTATTGGCCGCAGGCGCATAACGACGTGGTGCAGAAGCTTTTGCGCCAGGCACGCAAGGGCGCGCGGTTGATCTACATCCCCGGCAATCACGACGAATTCCTGCGCGGCTATTACGGCACGCATTTCGGCGGCATCGAAGTGGTCGAGAACGCCATCCACGAGGGCGCCGACGGCAAGCGATTTCTGGTCGTGCATGGCGACATGTTCGACCTCATCGTGACGCAGGCCAAATGGCTGGCGCTGCTTGGCGACAAGGCCTACGACTTCGCGCTCACCGCCAACCGCGTGTTCAACGGCCTGCGCCGAGTGTTCGGCGCGCCGTACTGGTCGCTGTCGCAATGGGCCAAGCTGAAGGTCAAGAACGCGGTCAACTATATCGGCGCGTTCGAGAAGGCGCTGGCGACCGAGGCCAAGCACCATCAGGCCGATGGCGTGATCTGCGGCCACATCCATTACGCCGTGATCCATGACGATTTCGGCCTGCGCTACATCAACTGCGGCGACTGGGTCGAGAGCTGCACCGCGGTGGCCGAGGGCCTCGACGGCAAATTCGAGATTATCACCTGGACGAAAACAGGCGATGAGCAGGCGCTGATCGCGCCGCCGGTGCAGGCGCAAGCCGCGTGAAAATTCTTGTCGCGACCGACGCCTGGCACCCACAGGTCAACGGCGTGGTGCGCACGCTCGGCCAGGTAGCACATGAAGCAAGTGCGCTCGGCACCGATCTGGAATTTCTCAGCCCGCAAGGCTTCCGGACGTTGCCGATGCCGGGCTATCCGGAAATCCGGCTGGCGCTGACCGGCCCCGGCGATATCGAACGCAGACTCGACCGCACGCGCGCTGATTGCGTGCACATCGCGACCGAAGGTCCGATCGGCCATGCCGTGCGCCGCGTTTGCATCAAGCGCGGCATGCCGTTCACCACCAGCTTTCACACGCGTTTTCCCGATTATCTGGCCGAGCGTCTGCCGCTGCCGGA
>JANMSH010000402.1:0-1962 GCA_031389105.1 Hyphomicrobiales bacterium | reverse complement strand
AGATCAAGAAGCAGATCGAGGAAGCCGGCGGCACCGTCGAGCTGAAATAAGCTTCGATCCAATCGGAGTATCGAAGGGGCGGTTCCGCGAGGGGCCGCCCTTTTGGTTTGATCAGGGCCCTTTACATCGCCCTCCCCCGCTACTAAATAGCACCCCTCGCCACAGCCTTTCGGGACATGGTGCGCCGTCGCGCAGCGCATCGTACGCATGGATCGGCAGTGGTATTATCGGACGCTGAAGCTGCGGTTCCAAGGGGAACTCGCGGCTTTTTGCGTCTGGGCGCACCCGCTACAGGCAAATGAGGCGATAAATCTCCATGGCGACCAAGGCAGCTCCGGGGCAGACCAGCACCGCGTCCAAGCGAATCCGCAAGATTTTCGGCAATATCCACGAAGTCAGCGAAATGCCGAACCTGATCGAGGTTCAGCGCGAAAGCTATGAGCAGTTCCTTCGCTCGCGGCCCCAGGACGCCTATGTCTCGGGCCTGGAGAAAACCCTGCGCTCGGTCTTCCCGATCCGCGATTTCGCCGGCACCGCCGAGCTCGATTTCGTCCACTACGAACTCGAAGATCCCAAATATGACACGGACGAATGCCGCCAGCGGGGCATGACCTACGCCGCGCCGATGCGCGTGACGCTGCGCCTGATCGTCTTCGAGGTCGATCCCGATACAGAGACCCGCTCCGTGCTCGATATCAAGGAGCAGGACGTCTACATGGGCGACATGCCGTTGATGACGAAGAACGGCACGTTCATCATCAACGGTACCGAGCGCGTGATCGTCAGCCAGATGCACCGCTCGCCGGGCGTGCTGTTCGATCATGACCGCGGCAAGACCCACGCGTCGGGCAAATTCCTGTTCGCCGCGCGCGTCATCCCCTATCGCGGTTCGTGGCTCGATTTCGAGTTCGACGCCAAGGACATCGTCAACGTCCGTATCGATCGCAAGCGCAAGCTGCCGGTCACGGCGCTGCTGCATGCGCTCGAAATGGGCAGCGAGGAGATTCTCAACACCTTCTACAATCGCGTCACCTTCGTGCGCGGCAAGAATGGGTGGCAGATTCCCTTCGTGGTCGAACAATGGCGCGGCCTGAAACCGACGTTCGACGTCGTCGACGCCAAATCGGGCGAGGTTATCTTCCCCGCCGGCCAGAAAATCAGCCCGCGGGCCGCCAACAAGGCGGCGAAGGATGGACTCAAAGGCCTGATCATCCCGACCGAGGAGATTTTCGGCCGCTATTCCGCCTTCGATCTGGTCAACGACAAAACCGGCGAAATCTATATCGAGGCCGGCGATGAGGTGACCCCGGAAAATCTGGAGAAACTCGACAAGGCCGGTCTGGATCGGCTGGAGCTGCTCGACATCGATCACGTCAATACCGGCGCCTGGATGCGCAACACGCTGAAAGCCGACAAGGCCGAGGATCGCGACCATGCGCTTGCCGACATCTATCGGGTGATGCGCCCCGGCGAGCCGCCGACCCGCGAGACCGCCGAAGCCCTGTTCGAAGGCCTGTTCTTCGATCCGGAGCGCTACGATCTGTCCGCGGTCGGCCGGGTGAAGCTCAACATGCGCCTTGACCTGGATGTCGAGGACACCGTGACGACGCTGCGCAAGGAAGATATTATCGCGGTGGTCAAAACCCTGGTCGACCTCAAGGACGGCAAGGGCGAGATCGACGACATCGACAATCTCGGCAACCGCCGGGTCCGGTCGGTCGGCGAATTGCTGGAAAACCAGTATCGCGTCGGCCTGCTGCGCATGGAGCGCGCGGTGAAAGAGCGGATGAGCTCGGTCGACGTATCCACCGTCATGCCCAACGATCTGATCAACGCCAAGCCGGCGGTGGCCGCGGTCCGCGAATTCTTCGGCTCCTCGCAGCTGTCGCAGTTCATGGATCAGACCAACCCGCTATCCGAAGTGACGCACAAGCGCCGCGTCTCGGCGCTCGGCCCCGGCGG
>JANMSH010000336.1:0-3643 GCA_031389105.1 Hyphomicrobiales bacterium | reverse complement strand
AACTCGCCTTCCTTGTCAATGGTGGCACGGCTACGGCGGGTGATGTCGCCGCCGATCGGCTCGATCTTCAGGACGTCAGCCCCCTGATCCGCCAGAAACATGGTCGCGAACGGGCCCGACACGACGCCAGTCAGATCGAGGACACGAACGCCGCTGAGTGGGCCAGGCATGGGCATTCTCCCTGAGTTTGTTTTTGCTTTAGACCCGAGAATTTGGCTTTCGCCAACCTAACCCGGGACAGTCGCTGCTGTCAGGCCGTTTTGGCGACAGGTTCCCTGGTCTGTTCGACGATCGACTCCTCGACGTCACGAAGCTGATCCTTGCCGAAGAACATTTCCTCTCCAACGAAGAAAGTCGGCGAGCCGAATGCTCCCCGACTGACGGCATCGTTGGTTTGGTCGATCAGCCTCTTCTTGACGTCATCCTGTTGCGCGCGCGCGATCAAGGAGTCGATATCGACGCCTGAGGAGATGAAGGCGTTCCGGAAGATCTCGAGGTCGTCCATCTTCTTGGGCTCTTCCCACATATGATGGTAGGCGGCCCGGAAATAAGGCTCGAACACGCCTTCGAATTGGGCGGCGACGGCGCCACGCATCAACATTAACGTATTGACCGGAAAGAAGGGATTTTGACGGAATTTCGTAATGTTGTGGCGCCGAATAAACCGTTGGGTCTCGAGTGCCTGGTACTCCGGCTTGTTCTTGATTCCGCGAAGCGAGTCGAACGGCGACATGTTGCCCGTCGCCTTGAAGATGCCGCCGAGCAGAACCGGGACGTACTCGAATTTCAAGCCGCTACGCCACTCGATCCCCGGAATGGCTACTTCCGCCAGATAAGCGTTTGGACTGCCGAAATCGAACTGGAACTCTACCTTCAGGGGCATGTCGGGTCCTCCCGCGTGCATTGAACGATCAGGTTTGGCATTCAACGGCTAAAAATCCGGCCACCTCCCGTCTTACAGTTCTAAAAACGAACTGTCAAATTCTTACAGATTTCCGCTGGTTTACCTCGGCTGTTGGGGATTGTTTGGAGCTGAGTACCTATCTAGAATGGTAAGGAAGCTGAGGGTTTCCCTGAACGATTCGAGCGGAAACAGGGTGCCGGATGGACTGGAGAGCAGGAAATGCGATGGGATGCCCTTGAAGAAGAGCCGTGTTCGATGGCTCGCACGATTGGCGTGATCGGCGACCGTTGGACGCTTCTGATCCTGCGCGAATGCTTCCTGCGCACCCGCCGGTTCGAAGGATTTCAGTCCGCGCTCGGAATAACACGCCATTTGCTCGCGGAGCGGCTGAAGAAACTGGTCCGGCAAGGCGTGCTGCGCCGCATTCCCTATCAGGAGTCGCCCAAACGGCATGAATATATTCTCACCCAAAAGGGACTCGATCTCTATCCAATCATGATGGCAATCGTGCACTGGGGTGACACACACATGGTCGACGAACGCGGGCGGCCGTTGCTGCATGAGCACCGCAAATGCGGCAAGGACTTCGATCCGGTCATGGTGTGCTCCGAATGCGGTGAGCCGCTTTCGGCCAAGGAGGTTCATACCCATCCTGGACCAGGCGCGCGCCCGGTTCCAGAGAAAGTTTCTCCCGACAAGAAGGCGAAGCCGAAGGCCCGCAAGCAAGCGGCGTGACGTAAATCCCGTCCGGCATCACTCCGAAGCGGCATCGAGAACCTCGCTGAATTGGTCCCAACGCGTGCCGGTCCAGCGCTGCAGCCTCATTTGTGTATAGTTCATGTTGATCTTGTCGCTTGTGTTGATCCTGATGCCAGGCAACACCGTCGGCAGGACGACACCCTTCAAGTTCCTTGCCTGCTTGATGATGTTTTCGCGGGACAGGTCGTTACCGCATTGCTTGATCAGGTATTCAAGCAGCATGCCCTGCGTGTAACCGAACAGGTAGTTGGTATCGGCGATGTCGACGCCGGGCATGTACTTGTCGATGAAGGCCCGGAAGCTCTTCATTCCCTCGTTATTGGTCCACTGCGAGTCGGTCGGATCCATCGTAATGGTTCCGACGATCACCCCGGTCGATTTATCCAGCCCGGCCGGCTTCAGTGTCGCGCCGACCGAACTCGACGGATAATTCAGGAGGATGGTCGGCTTCCAGCCAATTTCCGAAGCCTTGCGGATGGCTTGCGCGGCGAATTTAGGCGTCCCTGCCACGAGCAGGGCCTCGGCGCCGGAGCTTTTCAAGTTTACGACCTGCGAGTCGACCGTCGGATCGTTGATCTCATAGGCGGCCGCCACCACCCTCTTGTCGAAATCGCCTTTTAGAAGCGACTTGAAGGCATTGACGTAGTCTTTTCCGAGATCGTCATTCTGATAGAGGATGGCGTATTTCGCGTTTGGCAGCGTCTTGGTCAGGAACTTGGCGTAGATCTTTCCCTCCGTGTCAAAGCTGACCAGGCTGGTGGTCGTCAGCGGAAAATCCGTTACATTCGTGAATTTATTCGAGCCCGAGACGATGGCGATGGCCGGGACGCCTTTCGACATCAAATACTTTGCCACCGCCGTATTGCCGGGCGTGCCGAGCTGACTGAACATGAAGGCAACCTCATCGCTTTCGACGAGCTTACGAACATGCTCCACCGCCTTGGGTGGGCTGTAGGCATCATCATAGGCGATGTAGTTTATCTTCCGGCCATTGATGCCGCCGCGATCGTTGAGCGACTGAGCGTAAGCGAGAATTCCCCGGCCGACGAGCCCGATCGACGAGGCGGGTCCGCTGAACGGAAAAATTCCGCCGACCTTTATCTCAGATGGAGTTACTCCCGGCGCATCAGCCGCAAATGCGGATGATCCCAGCACCAACAGCATCAGCGCGAAAGCCGGTTTGAAATATTTGAGCATAGCGTCCTCCCCTCATGAACAGCGGAGTGCGCGTCCCCGGCGGGGCCGCGATCCTGCAAACCGCGCGGCCGTTATTCAGCCGTCTCGCTTCCAAGATAGAGTTCTTTTTTTGAACTAGTCAAGCCTTCCAGGAATGATTCGCCACGCAGCCGGGGACCGACTTCAATCCGGTGTTGAACTGACGAGGCGCTTAAGGTCCTGACTTAAAAAGCGATCTTCGTCGTAACTGAGCATAAAAACAGGCTCAAGAAAGCTTCCGCGACTACGCGGTCCTGGATCGCGCGGTCGCGGCCATTGACCCGGTCAGGATGTGACGGAAAAATCCTTTCTCTTCGGCACCACCGGCTAATCAATGCTATTATGGAACTATTGGTACGTTCTTCAACTCTGTTGACGGCCGACATCCATGCCTTTGCAGTACAACATAGAGGAGAATGCCGACGGAGACTTAAGCATGAGTTGAGTCAGGTCGAGCACCAGCGGCGGTCCAGGATCAACCTTGATGGAGGGGCGTCTTGTCGTCCCCCTGCTCGCTGATCGAATCGGCCGCCGGGAAGATGCTGTCGTATATCGCGCGCGCTTCTCGAACCAGGCGGACCCGCTCGAGTTCGGGCTTTGGAATAAATCGAATGACTTCACCCATGTGCAGCTCCAAATTTCAGTACCGGTATATTTAGATGACAATCATCATTCCAAATAGATGGTAAGATCACCGCAGATTTGCCTCTCCCCGGTGGCGAAAAAGGATAAAAAGCTCGTGAACGCGGAACCGGCGACCGGCGC
>JANMSH010000303.1:0-24629 GCA_031389105.1 Hyphomicrobiales bacterium | reverse complement strand
TACGGCACGCCGCCGGCCATCGCCAACGGCGCGCTGTCCGCATTGCTGCTGTTGTCGGCTTTCGGGGTGCTGGCCGGCGGCGTGATCGCCACGCGCTTTGCGCGCCACGCTTGGGTGGCGGCGCTGGGCCTTGCCGGCATGGCGCTGACCGCGGCGCTGGTCGCGCAATTCGATCTCGGCACCGTGCTGCTGTTTGCGGTGATGATCGCCTTCGGCTTCTTCTACGGCGTCATCATGCCGTCGCGCGACATGATCGTGCGCGACATGACCCCGCCCGGCGAGTTCGGCAAGGTGTTCGGTTTCGTCACCACGGGCTTTAATATCGCCGGCATCGTCTCACCGTTGATTTTCGGCGCCATCATGGACCACGGCAGCCCGCAACTGGTGTTCGTGGCGGTGGCCGCATTCGCCCTGCTGTCGATACTGACGGTCGTGAGTTTGCCGCGGAAACCCGCGTGATTTTAAGGTTTTAATCGGGAACAAGGCCGCCTTAGGCCGGTCCGGACTTGTCAAATCGGCCGAATTGCCGCATGTCAGGGCCTTGCGGCGACCCGGCGGCGGCCTTTTCGGCGGCAATCGACCGATCCGTTGGGGGATAGTTCAACGGTAGAACTGCGGACTCTGACTCCGTCAATCTAGGTTCGAATCCTAGTCCCCCAGCCACGTTTTTTTCCTTTTTAAATCAATCCTTTATCGCAAGATCGCCGTCCCCACCCCACATGTAACATTCGGTTCGTCGACCGCCGTCATTCTCTGACGATGGAAATTTGAGGAGAGAGTAGCGTGAGCGTCGGACTAATGGCCCTTCTCGACGATATCGCGGCTATCGCCAATGTGGCGGCAGCCTCCCTTGACGATGTGGTTAGCCAAGCCGCCAAGGCGGGGGCGAAGGCGGCGGGCGTCGTCATCGACGATACCGCCGTCACGCCGCGCTATTTGGTCGGCTTCTCCGCCAAGCGCGAATTGCCGATCGTGCGCAAAATAGCGATGGGCTCTCTGCGCAACAAGCTGCTGTTCCTGCTGCCCGCCGCCTTGGCGCTCAGCTACTTCCTGCCTTCGGCTATCACGCCGCTTCTGATGCTCGGTGGAGCCTATCTCTGTTACGAGGGCGTGGAGAAGGTCTATGAAGCCATCGTGCCGCATCATGCCCACGCCCATGAGGCGCAGATCGGTACGGTGGCGTTGAACCCACAGACGCTCGAGGATGAGAAGGTCGCGGGCGCCATCAAGACCGACTTCATCCTCTCGGCCGAGATCATGGCGATCACGCTGGCGGCTATTCCCGCGGGCAGCGTTCTGACCCAGGCATTCGTGCTGGCGGTGGTCGGGATCGGCATCACCATCGCGGTCTATGGCGCGGTGGCCCTGATTGTGAAGGCCGACGATGTCGGCGTGGCGCTTGCGAGCAATGAGAAAGCTTCGGCCATTGGCGCTCTGAGCCGGGCGCTCGGGCGCGCCCTCGTTCTCGGCATGCCTGGCTTCCTGAAAATGCTCACCGTGACCGGCACGGCCGCCATGATCTGGGTGGGCGGCGGGATCATCGTGCATGGTTTGGAAACATACGGCCTGACTTCAATCGGCCATTTCATCCACGCCACCGCCGAAGCCGCGGCTCACGCGCTGCCGCCGGTCGCCGGAGCGATCGAATGGATCGTGGCCGCCGCTGGAGCGGGGATCGTCGGGCTGTTGATTGGCGGGGCGTTGATCCCGGTAACGGAATTCGCCTTTGCCCCTGCATGGAAGGCCTTGAAGAGCGTTCTGCGCCGCCACGAGCGAATGGCCTAAGATAACAAACACCGACTTCGGACGTCAGCCTTGCTTGCCGGCCAGCAGTGTTTTGATCTTCTCGAGCAGCCGCGGCAATTCGACCGGCTTGGTGTCGAAATCGTCGCACCCGGCCGCCATCGCCTTTTCACGGTCCTGCATCATCGCATGCGCGGTCAGCGCGATCACCGGAATTGCTCGGGTGGCGGGGTCGGCCTTCACCTGCCGCGTCGCCTCCCAGCCATCCATGACCGGCAGGCTCATGTCCATGAGGATCAAGTCCGGCTTTTGCGCCATGGCCATGTCGACGCCTTCCTGGCCGTTCACGGCGATGATGATCTCGTAGCCGTTGCGCGTAAGACGGCGCGACAGCATGTCGCGATTCATTTCGTTGTCTTCCACCAGCAGAATTCTCATCGCGATCTCGCTTCGCCCCAGGAAAATATCTATGACGCGCGGTCACGGCCCGCGATCGCCGCCAAAGCCGCGCCCAGGGTGCCGATCGGCTGCGCGCTCTTGCTCAAGACCAGAATCGTCCGCTCGGCGAGGAAATTGCGCTCGTTCTCGGTCAATTCCTTGGCGGTGAGCACGACGATCGGCAATTGCTTGAGAGCCGGCCGCTCGCGAATGCGCTCGAGAAATTCGAAGCCGTCCAGTTCCGGCATCATGATGTCGAGCAGCACCAGCGACGGCTGCGCGTTGCGATCGAGCCAGTCCAGCGCGATGCGGCCATTGGCAGCCTCGGCGGTACGCAGACCCTCGCCTTCCACGGTGCTCTTGATGACGTGCCGGGTGTCGGCGTCGTCGTCGACAATCAGGACCAGCGCGTCGGGGAGCGACGGCGCAAATTTGCGCAACAGCGCGATGAGCTTGTTGCGGTCGATCGGCTTGGTCATGAATTCCGACGCGCCAAGCGAGAAGCCGAGATTGCGGTCGTCGACGATCGTCAGCATGATGACTGGAATATTTTCTAGTTCGGGATCGGATTTCATCACGCCAAGCACCGACCAGCCGTCCATCTTCGGCATCATCACATCGAGCGTCACGACATCGGGGCGGCTTTTGCGCATCATGGCGATGGCTTCGGCGCCATCGGCGGCGTGCGTCAGCCTGTAGCCTTCCTTGCCGAGCGTCGCCACCAGCACTTCGTGCACGGTCGGGTCGTCGTCGACCACCAGCACGGTCATCGCCGACGGCGACACGGCTTCGCCGGCCCTTTCGGCATTAAGTTCGTCGATCGCCGCGCTGGCAGCGGAATGCTTGGTCTGATCCGGCAGGACGATGGTAAAAGTGGAGCCCTCGCCGGCCTTGCTGGTGACATCGATCGAACCGCCCAGCATGGCACAGAAATGCTTGGTGATGGTCAGCCCGAGGCCGGTGCCGCCGAAATTGCGGGTTGTCGATGAATCGGCCTGCGTGAATGCCTGGAACAGCCGGCCAAGCTGCTCCTCGTTCATGCCGATGCCGCTGTCGGAAATCGCGAAGGTCACACACGAGACGCCTGCGTCGTCCGCCGTGCGCGACAGGCGCAAGGTGACGTTTCCCTGCTTGGTGAATTTGGCGGCGTTGCTCAGCAGGTTGATCAGGCTTTGCTTGAGCTTGGTCAGATCGGTGCGCAGCGAGCCTATGTCTTTGGGCAAATCGATCACGAGCTTGTTGCCGTTTTTGACCACCATCGGCTCGATGATGGTCTTCACCTCGTCCACCAGCCGCGACAGGAATACCTGCTCGAGATAGATATCCATGCGGCCGGCTTCGATCTTGGAGAGATCGAGGATGTCGTTGATCAGGCCGAGCAGATGCTTGCCGGCGCCCTGGATCTTCTGCAAGTCGCCAATGCTGGTCTCGTCGCCACGATCGGTCGCGTCTTCCACCAGGATTTCGCTGTAGCCGATGATCGCATTGAGCGGCGTGCGTAATTCGTGGCTCATATTGGCGAGGAAGGCGGACTTGGTGCGCGAAGCAGCTTCCGCTTCGGCACGGGCCTTTTCGGCCTCCTCGCGGGCCGAGCGAATCTCGCGCGCGTTGTTGCGGAAAGTGACGAGAGCGTCGCTCATGTCGCCGATTTCGTCGGCTTTGCCTGCGGGTATCGGCGCCGTCAGGTCGCCTTGCGCGATAGCCAGCATGCTTTGCGACAGCGCCGCCAGCCGTGCCACCACGTAGCGGAACACGAACAGCCAGACCACAAGCCCGGCTAAAATCAGGCTCGTGGCCGCGATCAGCGAAAGCCAGAACCGGCTCTTGTCGATCTCTTCCAGCGATTGTCTGGCGCTTGCCGCGGAATCGCGCTCGGCCTCGGCCACCAGCGTGCGCACTTGCTCGCGGAGATCGTCGCCGGATTTTTCCAGAGCCTGCTGCAAAGCGCCGATAAGCTGGCCACTGCGCAATTCGCGCTCGCGTGTCGCCAACAGTCCGTTGGCACCCTCCAGTTGGCCGAACAAAACGTTAGCCGCGGCCGTCACGGCGGCAGGCCGCCCATCGCCGGCCGGCAAAGGTCCGGCCAAGGCGGCAACGTCAGCGGTCAGCCCGCTTTTGGCGGTCGCTATCCTCTGGCGAAGGGCGCCGAACTGATCGAGCTTTGTCGCGGTCACAATTCGTGTGGTCAGCGCGCCGAGCGTAATCACTTGCTTCGACAAGTCGGTGATCATCGCCGCGGCGGATGATGCGGCCAGATCGGCCGTCTGCAAGTCGTTCACCCGCACCGACAAAGTTTCAACCGAGGCTGCAAGACCGTCGATCGTCTTGTCGCGTCCGTCTGTGAGCGCGATCTTTTCCGTCGCCTCGCGATTGAGCTCGCCGACTTTGCTGTCGATGGCGGCGATCAATTGCTGAAGCTGTTGAGTCGCCGCTGTGTCGCCGAGGATGCGGCGCAGTGCCGCGAGGTCGGTCCACAAGGCTTGGATTTGCGCGGCCAATTTTTCGTTCTGGCCGAACAGGGCAACGCTGTCCTCGGCATTGCCGAGTTGCGCGGCGCTGACCGCGATCTGAGTGGCGTTGGTTTCGATGTTCAGCGAGGTTTTGACCGCCGGCATGCTGACGCCGATCAGGCGTTGCAGCACCGTTTCGAGGCCGGAGAAGCGCGTGATCGAAAGCCCGGCGCCGGCCACCGTCAGCGCGACGATCAGGGCAAAGGCAATCAGGAGTTTGCCGGCCACGCTTTTGTACCAATGCCGGCGGCGGCGCTCACTGGCAGTCGCGCCGGCGAACGCCGCCGGCTCTGCTGTGGCCACCTCAACCATTTTGCGACAAAGCGGAAAGCCCGACCGAACGGTCGGCATGGATCTGCAGCATCGAGGTGAAACCGGTGACGTCCAGCACTTCACGCACCGGCGTTTGCACCGCGCATAGGGCAAACACGCCGTTCGCGGCCTTCACCTTCTTGAGGACGGCAAGCACGACCCGCAGTCCGGCGCTGGTCACGAAATCGATACCGGAAAAATCGACCAGCAGCTTGGGCCGGGCGCCACCGATGAGCTTCTCGAGGTATTCGGCAAACAGGCCACTGGAGGAGCCGTCAAGCCTTCCGGTCGCCGTCACGACGCGAACGTCGCCGACCGGCTCTTCCTTTAATTCCATCATTCCCCCCAATCCGGCAATCATATTGTATTGCGAGCTATCGTAAAAGTCGTGAAGTTTATCGCGTCGCGTCGGACATAGTCGATGTCGCCGGCGATTTGCCGGATCAGAAACAGGCCGAGCCCGCCGATCGCGCGGTCCTCGATGCTCGTATCGAGGTCAGGATCGGGCGTACTGCGCAGATCGAAGAACGGACCGGTGTCGGCGATCTCCACCTTCACCTTGTCCGGCTCTATGGCCAGGCGCACCGTGACAGACGCATTGCTGCTTTCGCCGTGTGTCGCCAGGTTGGTCAATATCTCTTCCAAAGCCAGCGCGACGTGATGGGCCGCGCGGGCGTCGACACACGCGGCCGGCAGAAACTCCAAAATCCGTTCGGTCAGGCCCGATATGGCCGCCGGCTCCGGGAGGATGCTGGCTTCGAAAGCGGTCGTCATGGCGTGGCCGAAGCACCGAGTGAAAGCAGAATGGCCGCGATGTCGTCGAACGCAGGCCGCCCACCCTCGAATGTACGGACCTGGCCGACAAGCCGTTGCAGCGGTGCTTCGGCTCTGTCTTCCAGCGATGCCATAAATTCGTCGATGCGATCCTCACCGTACAGGATGCCATTGGGATCATTGGCCTCGGTGAAGCCGTCGGTGACAATCAGGATGCGATCGTTCTCAGCCACGGCAACGGTATCCTGCCGATAGGCAAAGCCCTCGACCAGTCCGAGCGGCGGCCCTCCTATTCCCGGCAGCCGGGATACGACTTTGGCGCCATTGCGATGGTACGGCGGAATGTGGCCGGCGCGCACAAAGCTCAACTGCCGCGTGGTCAGATCGAGCGTCGCCAGCAGAAACGTTACGAACATGCAGCCTTCATTTCCGATGCTCAGCGCCGCATTGACCATATCGATGGCCTTGGCCGGCTGCGCGAACAGCTCCACGGCGTCCGGCCGCGCCGACAGCCCACGAAACATCGAGTGCGTTCGCGCCATCATCAGTGCGGCGCCGGCGCCTTTATCGGAGACGTCGCCGAGCAGCAGAACCAGAAGATTGTCCCCCACCAGGAAGTAATCGACGATGTCGCCGCCGACTTCCTTGGCCGGCTCCATGATGACGTCGACCGACGCCGGATGGCCCTGCAACATGCCTTTGAACGGAGCCGGGGTGAGCGCGAGTTGCAGGATGCGCGCTTCGTTCAATTCGGCCCGCTTGCGTCTGAGCTCTTCGCGGGTTTGATCGCGTAACGATTTTTTCTCCAGCGAGGAGAGCACCCTCGCCCGCAGCAAAGTCGGATTGAACGGCTTGAACAAGAAATCTTCGGCACCGAGTTCGATGCAGCGGACCACAGCCTCGATTTCATTCATCGCTGAGATGACGATGACCGGCAGGTCCTTGGTGCGGCCTTGCTCCTTGAGCGCGGCCAGCACGCCGAACCCGTCGAGTTCGGGCATCATCATGTCGAGCAGCATCAAATCGTAAGTTTTGGCGTGGATGGCAGTCAGCGCCTGCACGCCGTTTTCTGCCTGATCGATCTGCTGAATGCCGAGCCGATTGAGACGCCGGATCAACAGATCGCGGTTTGCCTCGACGTCATCCACGACCAGAATTTTGGCGTCCAGATTGCTCATGCTGCCAACTCAATCTCCGCGTTGTTCAGCGCCGTTTCCGAGGTCAAAAGCAATGCGCTTCGGCGTCCCAGCCATATAATCCGCTCGAACAGCATGGTTGTCGAGAACAGGGCTTCCTGCGCCTTCGGCGGCATGTCGGGATCTTCGCGCAGCACGCGCTGCCTGATCCGTTCCATCATCTCATCGCGATGTCCCAACAGGGATAACAGAATCTCTCTGTCGGTCTCGTCCTCGGATGCGGTCGCCTCAACCAAAGCGGTGAGCAAGGCGTGCAGCGCCTCGATCATCTGATCGGCGACGCGCGCGCTGGTAGGCCATTCCCGCGCCGCCCGCGAGGTCGTCACGAACTCGTCGATGGCCTCAAACAGCGATGTGAGATTTGCCGTCCTGTGCTGAAAGCGCACGACCCGCTCCCGATCGGCGCGATCGAGACCCGCTTCGCTGATCTGTTCGATGTAATTTGCCATCGCCCGGGAAATCGTGACGCCGGACGCTCTGATCGTCGCCGAGGAAATAAATACGCCAGCGGAATCGGCGCGCATACCGTCGAGCATAAGCGGCAGGCGTTCCAGCAGGCGGCGCTCCTCGCGTCCGACAAGTTCAATGGCGAATGTCGGCTCCACTAAGGCTTCATCGATGAGGAAAGCCGGCTTGGACATCTCCTGTAATTGGCTTGGGGGCGACAGCCATTCGAGCGTGGCGACGATCTGGCTGAAAAACATTGTGCAGAACAGAGAACCGATCAATTGATAGATCAGAAAGACAACCGCAACCTTGCCGGATGCGCTGTCGGTGAACAATGACGTGCCGGAAATCAGGAACGATTTCGATGTCGCGGCTTCCATCGCCATGATGGCGAGAATGCCGGCAAAGCCCGCCAGCTTTTGCGCCACCTGGATCAGAGCGATCTGCGCTGCGTCGCCGCGCATGGTCTTGGCCAGGATAAAGTGATTGAGGCCCGAGCCGAGATTGGACCCCAGCACCAGCCAAACAGCGGATTCTGTCCCGAAGATGCCGATACTTGTCGTGGCGACGGCGATGGCGCCGACGACGGTCGAGGACTGGCAGATCAGCGTTAGGCCGATGCCGACAAACAACAGCAGAACGGGATGACCGACGAGATAAGCGAGCCAGTCGTCGCGCAGCAGAACATCGCGCAATGGCATCGCGCCGGTCTTGAGCGTGTCGAGCCCGAGAAACAGCAGGCCGATACCGAGGATGACGCCGACGACATGCCGGGCGCGTTCGTTGCGGTCGGCGCCGAAGTAAACGGCGAAACCGGCCAGCGCGACCAGATAACTGGCGGCAACCTTGAAATCGACCGCCACCAGAATGACCAGAACGGCGGTGCCGACATGCGCCCAGGTCGGGATCAAGATCGCGCGCCGCTTGTCGACGACCCCGCCGCTCACCAGCCCGATGATGACGTAGGTGACGGCATTGGTGCTTTGCGTGACGACGCCGGCGAGAATGCCCGTGAAAGCCGCCAGCCAGGGCCGGCGCAGCAGGCGTGTCAAAGCGAGGCGAAATCGCCGGCCGGCCAATGGCGTAAGATTGGCGGACAAGAAGTGGACGCCGCAGAAAAAAAGGCCGAGCCCGGCCAGGAAGGGTGCCATTAACTGCATCTGGCACTCCATACATCGAATCTGCGTCCAACGCCCGCAGGATTCAGGGCGTCTGGCTCAGCCGCCGCCGATCAAGGCGCGGGCTTCGCTTTCGCTACCGACCGTCGGGATCATCGAGGTGATTCCGGCAGTGGTGAGGACGCTCTCGACGATATCGGTGGGGCTGATCAGGATCAGTTGGCCGCCCTTGCGGGACAGCGCCTTGGCAGCCGACACCAGATGCCGAATGCCGATCGAGGCAATAAAGCTCACGCCCGACATGTCGATGAGAACATTCTGCTTTCCGCCCGATACCGTAGCCAGCGGCAAAGCGACGATCTCCGCTCCTTGAATGTCGAGCTTACCCACCAGAGAAACACGCGCGACTGAGCCGCCTTCGTCGTCGATTACGATCTGCATGAACTGTCCCCAAACCCAATCTTTTAGAGACCAGCTTTATGTGACAGTCCCGTGACGATGTACCCGCGGCTCGTTGGTATTCGCTAGGGCTTTGATATGGCACACAGTTTGCTAGTTCTGGTAGATTGCCGATAGCCGGCAAGGGCGGCTTCATACAGGGACGCATCTGCTAAATCCAATGGCAAAACCTGCCCACGAACAAGGCAGGATCAAATAAAGTCGGTGGCTGGAGGGAGCGGGTAATGGATAGCAAGACGCCAGAGGCCGAATTGGCCATGGACGGACTCGATAGTATCGTCGCTGCGACCCACTCCCGTCACCTGCCCAACCGGTCTGGCGCCCTTGCCGATTACATCCCCGAACTTGCCGCCGCCGATCCCGAGCGTTTTGGCATCGCAATCGCGACCGTGAACGGCCAGTTGCACGCGGTCGGTGACACCGATCACCCCTTCACCATCCAGTCGGTGTCGAAGGCTTTCGTCTATTGCCTGGCTTTGGAATTGTTCGGTCGCGACGAGGTGCTGGCGCGCGTCGGCGTCGAGCCGAGCGGCGACTCCTTCAACGCCATCGAATTCGATCCGCACACCAACCGCCCCTACAATCCGATGGTCAACGCCGGCGCGATCACGGTCGCCGGTATCATCCACAAAATCGCCGGCGCCGACGCGTTCGAGTTGATTATCGATCGTCTGTCACGTGCGGCTGGGCGCCGGCTCATAATGGACGAGGATGTGTACCGCTCGGAAAATGAAACCGGTCACCGCAACCGGGCGATAGGTCACCTGCTGCGCAACGTCGGTGCACTGGATGGGCCGGTCGATGACATCGTCGATCTCTATTTTCGTCAGTGCGCCATTCTGGTCACGGCGACCGATCTCGCTCGAATGGGGGCGACGCTCGCTCATATCGGCGAGAACCCGCAGACAGGTCAGCAGGTTTTCGAACTCAACGCCGTACGCCACACGCTTGCAGTCATGTTCACCTGCGGGACTTACGACTTCTCGGGAAGCTGGGCCTACAACGTCGGCGTTCCCGCCAAGAGCGGCGTCGGTGGTGGCATTTGCGGCGTGGTGAACCGTCAACTCGGCATCGGCACTTTTTCACCTCGGCTGGACGCAAAGGGCAATTCGGTGCGCGGCGTCGCGGCCTTCGCCGATCTGGCAAACGAACTTGGGCTGCACGTATTCGATTATGCGAATGCCGGCTCGACTTTCGTGCGGTCGCTGGTTCGCTAGCGTTCTACCGATCTAAGCCGGTTAAATATAGCTCGAATTTCCGAATTTGACGCATTGCACCAAATTCAGTGCAGTGGCGAAACATTTTCACCAACCGAAACTGAGAATCTATTCAGCGGACGGCCCGCCAAATGGGCTGGCCAACAGCACGAATGTGGATCATCTTTCTCGCCTAGAGTGCGCACTAAAATCGCACCAAAAGAAACTTAAGATCAGGGGAGAACGCCGTGGCTCAAACAATCGAGGCATACGTCGGTAATGCGTTGGACGAGGCGAAGATTTCGCCGCTCCATGTGAAAGTGGTGGCGCTGATCGCCGCCGGTTACTTCTTCGACGTCATCGACTTGATCGTGCTGGGATCGCTGATCCCCGACATGATCCAATCGAAATTCGCCACGGCAACCGAAGCCGGGTTGATCGGCAGCGCGACGCTGGTCGGTCTATTTGTCGGCGCTTTCGGACAGGGCCAGTTCAGCGACCGTTTCGGCCGCAAGAACATCTACCAGTTCAACTTGCTGCTGTTCGGCACGTTCACGATCATCGGCGGATTCGCCCCGACCGTGTTCTGGCTGGCGGTGGCCCGCTTCATCGCCGGCATCGGTCTCGGCGCCGAGCAGCCTTTGGCCTTCGCTTACGCCGGCGAATATTCGCCCAAGCGTATCCGCGGCCGCATCCTCGCCATCGTGCACTTCATTGGCGGCGCCAGCGTCTGGCCGATAGCGGCTTTGTTCACCCTCGCCTTCCGGGACACCATCGGCTGGCGCGGCGTGTGGATCGTCATTGGCGCCGGTGCGCTTATCGTTTGGCTGTTCCGCTTCACGCTACCGGAATCGCCGCGCTGGCTTGCGACGCACGGCCGCGGCGACGAAGCCCTCGACGTGCTCAAGAAGCTGGGCATCCCGCCGCCGACCGAAAAGCTCGTCACCGATGCCGCGAGCGACACCAAGACCGATCCGTTCATGGTGGTGTTCAAGCAGTTCCCCAGGCGCGTCATAGCCGCCATGTTCTGCTTCTCCGCCTTCTTCGGGGTAGCGATCGGACTTGGCACCTGGCTGCCGAACATCATGAACAGCCAGGGTTTCACCATCACCAAGTCGCTCACCTACACCTTCGGCATGACGCTGGCGGTGCCCTGCGCGAGCCTCTTCATGATGTATTCGCTCGACAACATCGGCCGCAAGAAGACGGCGATCGGCGCTTTCCTCTGTGCTGGCATCATGGCGATCGTGTTTGCCAACGCGGCCAGTGACATGCAGTTGCTGATCGCGGGCTTCATCATGATCTTCTTCTATCAGGTGGCCGGAAACTCGATCCAGATCTTCGCGTCGGAGGTGTTCCCCACCAACGCGCGTGCGTCCGGCTTCGGCATGGCGTCCGGCGTCGGGCGGCTGATGACGGCCTGGATCGTACCGGCCATTCTGCTGATCCAGAACAACTACGGACTGACGGCGGTGTTCGTGTCGATCGCGATCGTGCTCTGCATCGCGGCCTTCTCGGTAACCCAGATGGGTCCGGAGTCGCGGCAGAAAGGCCTCGACGAGGTCGCCGCGCCGACCGGCTGATACGCGTCGGATAAAACTGCGAGGCCCGGTTCGGCGCAGCAATGCCGGGCCGGGCCTCGCCACTTCCTGCGATACGGGCAAGCAGACTTACCGTGCAACCGAGCGGCTCGAAAAATATCCGCGTGCTGTCGCGCTGCGATCAGGGCGGCAAGTCCGATGGCGTGCAGGTCATGGTCGCGAAGGGCCATGCCTTCATCGGCCACATGTTCAGCGACGGCTTTTCAGTCGTCGACGTCCACGACGCGCTGAAACCCAAGACCGTTGCCTTCGTCGCTGCCCCGCCGAATACCCGCTCGCACCATCTGCAAGTGGCGGGCGATCTGATGCTGGTCGTGAACGGACCCAACATTTGGGCGATGCAGCAATACGCGACGCAGCAGGATTACTATGCCAAATCGCTGGCGGACTCATTCAAAAGCCTCGAACAGCCGTTCGGCGCAGGGCTTCGCGTCTTCGACATTTCAAATCCGGCGAGCCCGCGCCAGATCGCATTTCTGGAAATCCCGGGCTTCGGCGCGCACCGCATCTGGTGGACCGGCGGCCGCTACGCCTATGTTTCGGTTCACTTCGAAGGCTACATCGATCACACGCTGGCGATCATCGATCTCGCCGATCCGACAAAGCCTACGGTCGCCGGCCATTGGTGGCTGCCGGGCATGTGGCGCGCCGGCGGCGAGACGCCGCCGGCCTCGTTCGGCAAACGCGCGGCGCTGCATCACATGATCGCGGCCGGTAATCTCGGCTATGCGGCGTGGCGCGACGGCGGCTACACCATCCACGACCTCAGCGATCCAACGAACCCGAAGCTGCTCAGCTACCGCAATTACGCCCCGCCCTTCGGCGGCGGCGCGCATACGCCCCTGCCTTTGCCGAACCGCAAGCTGCTGGTGCTGGCCGACGAAGCCACATCGTCGAACTGCGCCAACGGGCTGGCCTATACTTGGGTGATCGACATGCGCGCGCCTGAGAACCCGGTATCAATCGCGACCTTGCCGCAGCCTACGGAAGATGATTTCTGCGCCAAAGGCGCAAAATTCGGCCCGCATAACCTGCACGAAAACCGGCCGGGCTCGCTGCAAAGCGAAGACACCATCTTTGCGACCTATCACAATGCGGGTTTGCGGGTTTACGACATCCGTAATGCATTCGAGCCAAAACAGGTTGGCTACTTCGTGCCGCCACCACCGGAGAAGATTGTCGATCAGCGGCCGAACCCGGCCAAGATCATCCAGTCGTGCGATGTCTATGTCGATCCCAATGGCGTCATGTATATGACCGATACCAAT
Source organism: Hyphomicrobiales bacterium (assembly GCA_031389105.1). Taxonomy (GTDB): domain Bacteria; phylum Pseudomonadota; class Alphaproteobacteria; order Rhizobiales; family Xanthobacteraceae; genus Pseudolabrys. The sequence continues at coordinate 11,567 of JANMSH010000303.1, read as the reverse complement.
GCCGGACTTTATATCCTGCAGTACGAAGGACACTAACATATGACCCAAAAATTCGGGCGGCTTGCCCTGCACATGTGGACCATCGACACCACACCGCTGGCGACAGCGCTCGATGCCGCCAAACAGGCCGGCTATGACGCCGTCGAACTGCGCCGCACCGACTTCAAGCGCTGCTTCGATGCCGGCATGACCAATGCCCAAGTGCTCGACATCATCAAGAAGAGCGGCATTCATTGCGGTGTCCTCGGCGTCGAGTATGGCTGGCTGTTCGCCACCGGCGACGAGAGCAAGCGGCTGTTCGATGTGTTCCGTGAATCTTGCGAGAACGCGGTGGCGCTCGGCTGCGACATGCTGATGAGCGCGCCGGGCCAGATCGCGGGCCCCATCCCCGATGCGATCAAATATCTCATGCGCGCCGGCGACATCGCCGCCGAATACAAGCTTAAGCTGGCGATCGAATACAATTCACAGCACGACGTGCTCAACAGCCTGCCCGTTGTCACCGAACTCATCACCGGCGCCGACAAGGAAAACTGCGGCTATCTGGTCGATGCCTACCACTTCACGCGCAGTGGTTTCGGCGGCCGCGGCTTTGAGCCGATCCTGGCCGAGCAGATATTTTGTTTTCAATATAGTGATTTGTCGCCGAATCCGGTGACCGGCGTGCGCCGCCCGACCGACCGGCTGCCACCCGGCAAAGGCGTGGTGAAATGGCGAGAGATGCTCGGGCTGCTCGCCGAAAAAGGCTATACCGGCTACCTGAGCTATGAGGCGCCCAATCCCGACCAATGGGCGCGTTCGCCCTACGACGTCGCGCGCGAGGGCGTCGAGCTGACGCAAAAGCTGCTCACCGATTTCGTTCCCAACTACCGCGCATGATCCCGAAAAGTGGATACCGGTTTTCGGATAAGATCATGCGCAAAAGCACAAGAGGCCAATCATGACCGATGCAGCCACCAACGACCCTTTGTTCGCAGGCCTGAACGACAAATCGATTAACGCCATTCCGGCGACCGTCGAGAAGCAGCGCTACATCACCAGCATCGCGCAGATGGCGGCCAATCCCGGCAAATGGGTTGAGATGCCGCGGCTGCCGATCGCGACGGGCGAACATGCGGTGATCGAATGCCAAGGCAACATCCACGTTATCGCCGGTTACGCGCGGCACCGCGTCGACGGCAATTTCCACCAAGTCTATGACGGCAAGGCGAAGGCCTGGTCGCTGAAGGCGGAATTCCCGATCCGCTGCAATCACGTCGCCGGCGTTGCGATCGGCTCGAAGGTCTATACGTTCGGCGGCTTCGTCGAGCAGAACCGCTGCCCACATTCCAAATGCTATGTCTATGACACGGCGACCGACACATGGACGCCGATCGCCGGTCTCGCGCGGCCCCGCGGCGCTATCTCGGCCATCGTGCTCGACGGCAAAATCCATCTGCTCGGCGGACGCGACGTGCGTTCGGTCGAATGGCACGAGATCTACGATCCGGCGACCGACAAATACACCATCCTCGGCGGCATGCGCGGCTCGACCGGCACGCAGCCTTTCGTCGGCCAGCGCGATCACATGGGTGTCGCCATCGTCGATGGGAAAATTCACGCCATCGCCGGCCGGATGGACAGCTACGACTTCAACACCGGCCTGAATGCCGTCTACGATCCCAAGGCCGACGGCTGGACCTTCCGCGCGCCATTGCCGACGCCGCGCAGCGGCCCCTCGTGCGTTTATATCAACGGCAAGATCGTGGTGTTCGGCGGCGAAGCCACCGGCAAGGTGTTCGGCACCAACGAAGCCTACGATCCCAAGACCGACAGTTGGGAGCAACTTGCGCCGATGGCGATCCCGCGCCACGGCCTGCATGGCGCGACCTGCGCGGTGATCGGCAACATGATCCACGTGCCTGGCGGGGGCCCCGTTCCCGGCGGCCAGGTGCAAGGCGCCTACCACGACGCCTTCACTTTCGGCTGACACGCGCGCCACGCAAAACAAAACGGCCGCCCATGAGGCGGCCGTTTTTTATTCTATCTTTAATGCGTCAGCGCGCGGGCAGCAATTCAAGTCCCGATACACCGACCGCGAGATTGAGGCCGGTCTGGCCCTGCACCGAAATCGGCTGCAAGGCGACGGTGCGGTTCGAGCCGCCGACCAAAACGTTGGCGCCAAGGCCCGCGCCCACGGTGGCCTCGGCGCTGGCGCCGGCATACTGGCCCGCCAGCGCGCCGAACGTCTTGTTGCTCGGCGCAAACACCGACCACACCATCTCGCCACCGGACGTGGCGCCGACATCGAGGCCGAACTTGGTAATCGAACCGGTATAGACCTCGCGCGGACCGGGCTGCGCGGGCGTGAACATGCAGGCGACTGATTTCTTCGAGCCGATAATTACACCGATGCCGCCGGAAATGTCGCAGGTCATCGTGCCGACCTTGGTCCGGTTCGGCGCCTGCGCCATGGCCGGCATCGCAACCGCCGCTACAACGGTTAGCGCGGCAAAAGCACTAGTAGTCCTACGCATGGCAAATTCCTGTTCCATGAATGTTGCCAAATAACGATACAGCGCACAACCGGTTCCGCATTGGGAACAAGTCTAAGCGCGGAGGTCGCATGTTGAATTAATTTTAAGCAACGCAGCTGCGGGCGAAATTATTGCGCGCCGAGGTCGACAGCGGGCTGAATGCCGGGTCACAACCCGTCAACACAGAGGGGCGTTTCTTCGCCGGTTCCGGCTGCTGCTTGCCGACGGTGGTCACGGGGATGCGATCGCCTTTGTTCGAACGATCAACGGTCTGCAGAATTGAATCATTTTTAGCTATCGGGGCGGCGCCAACCGACAGCCCGAATCCGACCGCCAATATGACCAAGCCTGCGATGAGATAAGACACAAAACCGCGCATCGGCCTTCTCCCGCACCATATTTGATGCTCGGAAAGGAAACGGTCTGACGCGGTATTGGTTCCTCTCACATTAACGTGCGGCGAGAACCTGGCTTGGCGGGATGATGACATGACAGTGCAGCCCGTCCGGATCGAACTCCAGGCTGACTTCGGCGTCGAGTGAGCGTGCAAGATTTCGCTCGATCACCATGCTGCCGAAGCCCGTCTTGCGCCGGACTTTCACCTTTGGCCCGGCCGCCTCGCGCCAGTCGAGTTCGATAACCGTGCCCGCGGGCGTTTCGCGCTGGCCCCAGGTGATCGACACCCGCCCTTCCGGCACCGACAAGGCGCCGAACTTCGCCGCATTGGCCGCCAGTTCATGCAGAGCAAGGCCGAGATTCTGCGCCGCTTCCGGGTTGAGTGCGATGGGCGGACCGTCGATCGTCACCTGCCCCACGACGTGCTCGATATAGCCAGCAAGCTGCGAGCGGATCAGCTCGCCCAACGACGCGCCATACCAGCTTTCCCGCACCAGCAGATCGTGCGACGCGGCAAGCGCCTGCAAACGTGCGCCGAATTGATCGAGAAATCCGTCGATCGATCCGGCATGACGCGCGGTTTGCCGCGCCATGGCCTGAATCACCGCCAGCAGATTTTTGGAGCGATGCGTCAATTCGCGCAAAAGGAGCCGCAAATGCGCCTCGCCCTCCTTGCGGTCGGTTACGTCAATCGACGCACAGGTCAGGCCGACGATCTCTCCCGATTCGTTGCGCAACGGCTCGACATGCAGGTCGTGACATCGAGAGCCGGAAGGCTCATCAAACGCCACTTCCGCGCGCGCCGGCTGGCCACTGGCGAGCGCCTTGCGCTTCAAGTCGATGATGGCGGCGCCGCCGTCGGCCGGGAATATTTCTTCGTCGGTACGGCCGAGAATGTCCTCGATGGAGCGCCCCAGCATCGGGTTGCTGAGCGAGGTGTAACGCAGGTCGCGATCCTGAGTGTAGACGGTGACCTGGGAACCGCGCAGCGCGGTCTCGTAGCGCGCAAATCGCCCACGCAACAGGTTCAACTCCCACGCCTGCGCGTTTACCTGGGCTTTAAGCCGCCGGCACTCCTCCTGAGACTTTTGCAGTTTCACCAAGTCCGTGTCGTTTACGTCCGACATGTTGAGCACCGCCGCAGAAGTTGCACTCACCCTCGGCACCGACATCGGACTCGAAGGTCGCAGGCTGTTTCAAATAGGCGTTCATCGCAATAATCTGGCAGCGAACGAGGCCGCTATTCGTCCTCGTTCTCGCGCCTCGGTCTATGTTTCCATTGGTTTCAGATGGGCTTAACGCCGCTAGCGACGATCCGTTCGGTACCACCGACAATTCTATTCCTCATTTAACGGTGTCATGGCCCTAATCTGTGCAGGCGTGGCGTCCTGGGAATGGAACTTTTGCCGTCAGGGCACGTTGCCGGTTGAGTTTTCACAGCAAAATCAGCCGTCAGGATTACCCCCATGACCACGCGTGCTGCCAAATCCGCCGCGGCCGACGAAATCGCAGCGATCCAGGATTTGATGAGCGATCTCGAGAATCGGCTGAGCCGGCTGTCCGGTTCGGCCAAGCGCGAGGCGGCGGGTGCGACCGGAGATGTCAGTGATTTTGTGAGCGACGCCCTGGACGGGATTATGAAACGTGTCCGCGAAAGCTCTGCCGACACCTCGGAATCCATCGCCGACGACGTGACGCGTTTTGGCGTCGACGCCGTCAAGAAAATGGCCGACGAAGTGGAAAAACGCCCTTTGGTCATGCTCGGGATTGCCGCGGGCATTGGTTTCCTCGCCGGCATGATGAACAAGCGCTAGCACCATGAGCCTCGCCAACATCGCGGAAGCGGCTGCCGGACGTTTGCTCGGGCGGCTGATGCGTTACCTTGTCATCGCGCTGCTGATGGCGGTGTTTACGCTGGCCGCGCTCTATCATTTTACTGTCGCCGGCATTCTGGCGCTTGAAGTCGAATTCGGCGTGCTCAACGCCCGGCTGATCGTTGCCGGCCTCTATACGGTGCTGATGCTCGGCAGCGTCGCCGCGATGTGGACGATGGGGCGAAAAAACGCCGCTCCGGACCCCGCTGCGCCGCCGACGCCGCGCCACATGCAGATCGCCGCGCTGATAGAGGCCCTGTTGCTCGGCTATGAGCTGACCCGCAAAGGCGGCAAAAAATCTTAGCTTCTGGGCAACGATAAAGAAAAAGAGGGCCGCGCTTTCGCACGGCCCTCTTAAACTCAAATCGGAAACAATCTAGCTGGCGCGGCGTTCGCGGCGCTTGGCGTTGCGTTCGAAGAATAGCGCCTGGCTCAACACCGCCGAGACCGTCGCCGGCTGGAATGGCTTGGCGATCAGGAACGCCGGCTCGGGCCGCTCGCCGGTGAGGAAGCGTTCCGGATAAGCCGTGATGAAGATCACCGGCACTTCGAAGGTGCGCAGCATTTCATTCACAGCGTCGAGACCAGAACTGCCGTCAGCCAGTTGGATGTCGGCGAGAATAATGCCCGGACGCTTGACCTTAGCCAGGGCAATCGCCTCAGCATGCGTGCGCGCAACACCGAGCACCTTGTGGCCGAGGCCTTCGACCAGACCCTCGAGGTCGAGCGCGATGAAAGTCTCGTCCTCGATGATCAACACGTCGGTGGCGATCTCGGCGGCGAGCTCACGGCCGGACTGTTCGACCAGGTCGCGCAGTTTCGGAACGTCGACATCCAGCACCTTGGCGGCATCGTCTTCCGACAAGCCTTCCAGCGCGACCAGCAAGAAGGCCTGGCGCGGCAGCGGGGCAATCTGGGCCAGATGGCGTTCGACGGGCTGGTTCGGATCGATTTCGCCGGCCGTGTTATTGATGCCGACCGAATTCCAGATCTTCGTGAACAGTTGATAGAGCGCGATCCGGGTCGACGAGGAATTGTCGAGAACCTTCGGATCCTGAATCAGGGCCTCCAGGGTCGCCGCCACATAGGCGTCACCCGAGGACTGGCTCCCCGAAAGCGCCCGAGCGTACCGGCGCAGATATGGCAAATGTTGCGCAACTGATTGAGATGTCGACAATAATCCCTCCCGAACGAATGGCCCAAAGCTAGCTGGGCGGGGCCCCCAAAGGTTCAAGTGAACCTTCTAGCCGTCCTAACGTGGCGTGGGGAAAAAAGTTCCCTAATTGTGGAACCATCTGCCATCCCATGGGTTTTGTCTCAACGAAATGTGGGGGGACCGGTCGTCCGGCTTAAGGGCGAAGGGGATTAGGGTCAACAACGATGAACGAACGCAAACCCGTGGGACAACAAAAACCAATGGAAACCGCGGAAAATCGCACCAAAAAGGGCAACGCGAAGCCCGGCAAGCTTGGCCGCGACGTGCAGGCGCGGCTCGGCCAGCAATTGCGCGCCATGTACGACGATGTCGTGAACCAGGGTGTACCGGATCGGTTCGCTGACTTGCTCAATCGTCTCGAAGGCAATGGGAATAAGGACAAGCACTAATGCCCATGGACGAGTCGGTACGCAAAGCCGTTCTAGGCGCAGTACCCAGCCTGCGCGCCTTCGCGATCTCGCTGTGCGGGAACGTGGATCGCGCCGATGATCTGGTGCAGGAGACGATGTTGCGCGCGCTGGCGAATATCGACTCTTTCCAGCCCGGCACCAACATGTCCGCGTGGCTTTTCACCATCCTGCGCAACCATTTCCGTTCCGAATATCGAAAACGCCGCCGCGAAGTCGAAGATACCGACGGGCACTATGCGGACTCATTGAAATCGCAACCCGAGCAGCACGGCCAGGTCGAATTTCGCGAGTTTAGGGAAGCCTTGACCCATCTGCCCTCGGACCAGCGCGAAGCGCTCATTTTGGTCGGCGCCTCCGGATTTTCCTACGAAGAAGCTGCCAACATCTGCGGCTGTGCCGTCGGCACCATCAAGTCGCGCGTCAATCGTGCGCGCACCCGTCTTGCTGAGTTGCTGTCGATTGACGGCATCGACGACTTCGGCCCCGACGAGCAGACCCGCGCCGTGCTCGCCGGCGGCGGCGAATAAGCAGAACGCCGGTTCTAATTTACCTTCCATCAATTTCGACATCAGCGTTGTTTGCGCGAAGTCGCGCGTGCGCGCAAAAATAACCCCGGCTGGTTTTGCCAGCCGGGGTCACGCGGACGTGTGATCAATGGGGGGCATTGAGGGCGCGTCCGGTATTTCAGGCTAGGCAACGTCACCACGCCGCGTCTGAGCAGAATTGACCAGCGCGCACGCCATCAACAGAATTATTGAAGCCAAAACGGGGCGGCAGGTTACCGCCCCGATCAACTACAATGTCGGACGCGACGTTACCGCCAACCGCAGCGGCGATTGCCGTGACGGTTGGTCCAACAGTGGCGATGTCCGCGACGAACAAGATTCGGGCCACCGACCACGGCGCCGATCACACCGCCCACCACCGCGCCCGGCGGGCCAGCAATGACCGCGCCGGAGCCGGCGCCGATCGCAGCGCCTTCCAACGTGCCGGCTTGGGCAGTGAACGGCAACGCCGCCAATGTCACGACAAGCAATCCGGATTTGAGCAACGAGAGCATAGCAATCCTCCTTATGGGATAAGCCACTGAATTAAGCTGGCGAATTGGTATGCAGTTCAACCGCCCAAAGACCCATAAGTTCCGGCTTACAAGAACACCCCGCGCGGATATGAAACGCGCGGGGTGCATCGAGATAAACGCTACCGCGTTACCTTTTTTCAATCGCGAAGCTTAAGAGACAATTGGCGAGCGTCCGCGGACGATACCCACGATCGCCGAAATGGCGAACAGAATGACCGCTACGACGAACACCAACTTCGCGGCCTCGACAGCGAAAACGCGTTTTCTTGAAAAAATTTCGGCACCGGTCCTGGATATGGAACCGGCATGGAACAAGAGAGTTGCTCCGGGTGTAATGCGTCAAGGAGCATTGTTCATGGCACCCCGGCCGAACTGGAAGGGCTTCCTTAAATTGTCGTTAGTGTCGTGCGCAGTGGCGATGTATTCGGCCACCAGCACCAGCCAGCGTATTCGATTCAACATCATCAACCGCAAGACCGGCAACCGGATCCATAACGAAGTCGTAGACGCCGAAACCGGCGATCCGGTCGAGCAGGAAGACCGCGTCAAAGGCTACAAGATCGAAGGCGACCGTTACCTGCTGCTGGAGGACGAAGACCTCGACAATGTCGCGCTGGAAAGCACGCACACAATAGACATCGAGGAATTCGTGCCGATCTCGGAGATCGACCGCATCTATCTCGATGAGTCGTTCTACATCGTGCCGCAGGATGACGTAGCGCAGGAAGCCTTCGCGGTGATCCGCGACGCCATGGAGAAGGAAGAGCTCGCCGGCCTCGGCCGCGTCGTCGTCTATCGGCGCGAGCGGCTGTTGCTATTGCGGCCGCGCGGCAAGGGCCTGATGGCGACCGCACTGCGCTACGCCAACGAGGTGCGGGACGAGAAGGATTATTTCGACGACATTCCCAACACCAAGGTGCCGGCCGACATGCTCAAGCTCGCGACCCATATCCTTGACACAAAGAAGGGGCACTTCAAGCCCGAAAAATTTGAAGACCGTTACGAGAATGCGCTGACCGAAATGATCAAGGCCAAGCGCGCCGGCAAGTCGGCCCCGACGCTGGCCGAGCCGAAGCAGAGCAACGTCATCAACCTGATGGACGCGCTACGCCGTAGCGCCAAGGCCGAGCGGCGTACGCCGGCGGCCAAGCGCAAGAGTCCTGCGCCTCGCAAGCGTGCGACCGCCAAGCGCAAGGTCAAGAAGGCGAGCTAGCGCGATAAGCGGGATTCTTTCATGGCGGGGCTAAAGACCTACCACGGCAAGCGCCGGTTCGGCGTCACCGCCGAGCCGAAGGGCGCAGTCGGCCGCAAGCAGGGCCATGCTTTCGTCATGCAGAAGCATGATGCAACGCGCCTGCATTACGATTTGCGGCTCGAACTCGACGGTGTGATGAAGAGCTGGGCGGTGACGCGCGGGCCAAGCCTCCTTTCTGGCGAAAAGCGGCTTGCCGTGCAGGTCGAAGACCATCCGATCGACTACAACAAATTCGAAGGCACCATTCCCAAGGGCGAGTATGGCGGCGGCACCGTGATGCTTTGGGACCGCGGCACCTGGACGCCGGAATACGACGCGCACAAGGGCCTCAAGAAGGGCCATCTGGCGTTCGAACTCGATGGCGAGAGGCTGCGTGGCGGCTGGCATCTGGTGCGCATGCGCCGGCGGCCCGGCGAGAAGCGCGACAACTGGCTGCTGATCAAGCAGCAGGACGACGCGGCACGCAAAGCGCGCGACAAGGATATTCTTGAGGAACAGCAGCTTTCGGTGACAAGCGGCCGCTCGATGGACGAGATCGCCCAAGGCGTTCGCAAAGCGGCGGCAAAGCCCAAAGCCGCCCGCAAGAACTCCACGAAGAAGACACCCAAGCGAAAAGCCAAAAGCAAGCGCGCTGGCAGCGCACCCCTGCCCGACTTCGTGCCGCCGTCGCTGGCGACATTGGCCGACAAGGCGCCGGAGGACGGCAACTGGATTCACGAAATCAAGTTCGACGGCTACCGCATCCAGGCGAGGCTCGATGACGGCAAGGTCAAGCTGTTGACCCGCAAGGGCCTCGACTGGACCCGCAAGTTTCCCACCATCGCTGCGGCCATTGCCAAGCTGCCGGCGCAAGCCGCGCTGATCGACGGCGAACTGGTCGTGAACGACGATCGCGGCGTCTCAAGTTTTTCGCTGCTGCAACAGGCGCTCACGGCCGGCAGCGACGCAACCATGGCGTACTACGTGTTCGACATCTTACATCTCGACGGTGACGACCTTCGCCCTTTGCCGCTGCCGACGCGCAAGGCCGCCGTGGCGCAATTGCTGGCGCGCGCGCCGAAACAGGGCCCTCTCCATTTGAGCGAGTCGATCGACGAATCAGGCCCGCTGCTGATCAAGCACGCCTGCAAGCTCGGCCTCGAAGGCATCATCTCGAAACGCGCCAACGCGGCGTACCATTCCGGCCGCGGCCATGACTGGCTCAAGGTCAAATGCTCGGACCGGCAGGAATTCATCGTCGCGGGCTTTGCGCCGTCGGCCAATGACAAGCACTCGGTCGGCGCGCTGGTGCTGGGCGTATTCGATGACGGCAAACTGCGCTACGCCGGGCGCACCGGCACCGGCTTCACCCACCGGAGCGCGCGCGAGTTGTATCGCAAGTTCAAGCCGCTGATCGTCGGGCAATCTGCCTTCGACATTGTGCCGAAGGAAGAGCGCGGCATTCGCACACCCATCTGGGTTGCGCCGAAAATGGTGGCGGAGGTCGATTTCCACGGTTGGACCCATGGCAACGTGGTGCGGCATTCTTCGTTTCAAGGCCTGCGCGAAGACAAACCCGCAAAGGACGTCGTGCGCGAGGTGAAAGCGGTGGCGGCGGTCAACAAGAACGCCAGCGCCAAGCGCAAAAGCACGCCGGTCCGTCCGCGCAAAGGCGGCGTCACGGTCGGCGCCATCACGCTGACGCATCCCGACCGCGTCTATTGGAAAGACGTCGGCGTTACCAAGCAGTATCTCGCCGAGTTCTATTCGACGATATGGAAATGGATCGCGCCGCAGTTGGTGGGGCGGCCAATTTCGCTGCTGCGCTGCCCCGAAGGCGCCGCCGGGCAGTGCTTCTTTCAGAAGCATGCCTCGGCCGGCATTTCCGGGGAACACCTACATCTGGTACCGGAAGACGGTGACAAAATTCTGTCGCTCGACGATCTCGATGGCCTTCTGTCGCTGGTGCAGGCCGGCGTGCTCGAAGTTCATGTACGCGGCAGTACAATCGAGCATCTCGGCGACGCCGACAGGCTGGTATTCGATCTCGATCCCGGCCCAGGCACCGGCTGGAAAGACGTCGTCGCTGCGGCGCGCGACGTGAAAGCGCGGCTCGCCAAACTGAAACTCAAATCTTTTCTCAAAACCTCCGGCGGCAAGGGCCTGCACGTCGTGGTGCCGATCAAGCCGACGCCGTGGGACAAAGCCAAGGATTTCTGTCACGCCATCGCCGCCGTCATGGAGAAAGACGCGCCGGAGCGTTATGTGTCGACCTCGACCAAGAGCAAACGCAATGGCCGGATTTTCATCGACTATCTGCGCAACAGCCGGGAAGCCACCGCGGTCGCGCCCTACTCCACCCGCGCGCGCCCCGGCGCTGCAGTATCGACGCCGATCGACTGGGCTGAGCTCGGGGCGTTGAAAAGCGCGGACCAGTACACGGTGAAAAATCTGCCGCAGCGGCTATCGCGTCTGCGCAAGGATCCTTGGGCTGGCATCGCGCGGGTGAAGCAGAGCTTGCCAAAGCTTAGTTGACGGCGGAACAATGGAACTCGGCGCGCGTTGAATGCGGCCTGTACGCGCATACCGCGCAGGTTCGGGGAAAAATTATGACGCAGCCAAACGGCAACAATAAAAATCACGCCCACTCCAGTGTTGCAGCCGCGCGCTTCTCGCATTTCGCCCAGCTGACCGCGACGTGGGCCGGCAAACCGGTGGCGTTTCTGCTGGCGCTCGCCGTCATCGCCGCATGGATCGTGACCGGGCCGATCTTCAATTACAGCGACACCTGGCAACTGGTGATCAATACCGGCACCACCATTGTCACCTTCCTGATGGTG
>JANMSH010000294.1:0-5594 GCA_031389105.1 Hyphomicrobiales bacterium | reverse complement strand
CGGCGGGCCTGGTCAAGAAAGCCCTTGGCAATCGCCAAAGCGGTTCCCATATCTTGGGCTATGCAGTCGCTCCGGCACAGCAGCGTTTACCTTCGACTCGCCTTTGTGGCGATGTTTACGTTTGTGAGCCTGCTTCACGGCACCGCCATGGCGCTCACAATCGCCGCCGGGCCGCCCGCGCCGCTCCACGCCAGCGGCGATGCCGGCACACACCATCATCACGATCATGGCGCGCCCGGAGTGCTTGCCGACCAGCCGCCCGACGAACTTCCGTCCGGCCACCTCGTTTGCCCCATGCTCGGATGCGCCATGGGGCTTGGCACGGCCGTGCCGCAACCTCTCGTCAACTGGCTCATCATTGGCCAGATCGAAGCGCTGCCCTTCCTGGCGTTACGGGCAGTTATTACAGAGCCCGCCGACCCTCCTCCGCGTCTCCCGGTCTGATCGGAATAGCAGCATTTCGTTCACGGCAAGCGATTGCGATCGCTCAGCCAACAGACTGATATGGAGAATGACGATGAGAAAGTACGTTGTATCTGCCCTCGCGACCGGCCTGGTGCTGGCATCTGTCGCAGCCTATGCGCAGATGAATCACGGCCAGGGTTCCATGATGGGACACGGCATGAAGGACGGCATGAAGGGCGGCCACGGAATGATGATGCAGGGCGGCATGTCCGGCCATCACGCAAGCCAGGCTGAAAGCGATAAGAGTCCTTCAAGCCTCGCGTTTCGTGGCATCAACACGAAAATGCACGAAGCCATGAACATCGCCTTCACCGGCGACAGTGACGCGGACTTCGTTCGTGGCATGATCCCGCATCACCAGGGTGCGATCGACATGGCGAAGACCGTCCTTGCGTTCGGCAAAGACCCGGCCGTGAGAAAGCTCGCCGAGGAGATAGTCAAGGCGCAGGAGAGCGAAATTGCGCTCATGCAGGACTGGCTGAAGAAGAACGCACGCTAAGCCAGCATCAACAACTGCAAGAATCGGCGGGGCTTCGGCTCCGCCGATTTTATTGGCGAACCCGCAAACGAAAAGGCCGCCGAAACCGGCGGCCTTCCCTATCGCCTAGAGTGAACCGTCAAATATTAGGATTCCAGGCGACCGGCACAGACCGATACCCGGTGCCGTCCTTCTCGATATTCGCCATCGCCGGGAACGGATTGTGATAGCCCGACATCAGCGCGCGGTCCGCCGCCAGCCGGTCATAGAGCTTGCGGCGGGTCGCCTCCGCCATCGGCCCGTCCATGTCGAATACCGCGTGCCAGCCCGGATTACGCGCGAACAGCCACGGCACGTTGGAGACGTCCGCCTGGATCAGCACGCTCGATCCGCCCGAACTGATGAGGTGCGACGAGTGGCCGGGCGTGTGGCCGGGCGTGAACACCGAGGTGATGCCCGGCGCCAGTTCCTTGTTGTCCTCGTATTTGGTCACCTTATTGCCGAGCCCGCCGAAGACGCGCTTCGCATTCGCGAAGTTGCCCTTCAGGCCTTCGGGCGCGCGGCTCAAATTGCCCTCGTCCATCCAGTAGGCCCACTCCGGCGCCGGCACCATGATCTCGGCATTGGCGAAGGCCGGCTTGCCGTCGGCGTCGAGCAAACCGTTGATGTGATCGCCATGGAAGTGCGAGATGATCACCATATCGACTGCCTTGGCATCGATGCCCGAAGCGGCGAGATTGGTGTGGTACTGCCCCATCGCACCTTTGCTCTGGGCGAAGGTGGCGGCGCCGAGGCCGCAATCGATCGCGACCAACTTGGAGCCGGTGTTGATGACGTTCGGATTGAACGGGATCGTCAGTTCATCCTTTTTCTGAAAACTAGCTTGCAAGGCGGCGTTGACGTCTTCCTTCTTCGCATTCTTGACGAAGGTATCCGCGAGCGGCCCGACGCGTGCACCGTCGGTGACGACCGTCACCTCTAAGGTGCCAAGCTTGTAGCGATAAAATCCACTGGCCTGTTTGGCGGTCGGCGGCGCGGCGGCTTGCGCCGGTGTCGAAGCAGCAAACGGGCTTGTCGCGGCGATCGCTGCGGCGCCTGCGAACAGATGACGGCGTGAAAGTTCGATCATTGGGCCTCCCCCTGGGTTTAGCGTCGTAGCTTTAATGGATACGATGACTGGCGGTTACGGTACGCATAACCCCAACCGCCATCGCTTATTCCGTGGCAAAGTATCGCGCAAAAAAGGAAGGCCGCCTACCCAGGCGGCCTTCAAACGTTCGTGTGCGTTGCGGTAGCAATAACCCCATTTATAACAGATTTATTTGGCGAGGCTCGTGTACCGCCTAGCGAGCGACCGTATAGGCAGGAGTAGGCGGATTGGCTAAGCTCGCCGCCTCTATCGTTCCGCGCCGTATCGGCCGGAACCAAGCCAAAGCCGGTTAAACCGGCAAACACATTCCTTGGGAGGAATAGATGAATCGTTTGTCATTAGCAATCATCGCGGCCAGTGCCGCAATCACGCTGGCCGGTACCTGCGCATTCGCGCAGGCGCCTGCCCCTGTACCTGCCGCAGCTCCGTCGGCACCGGCGCCTCTGCCCGGAGTTGGAGCACCGCTTACGCTCGAGCAAGCAAAGAAAATCGCCGCCGCCGCCGAGGCTGAGGCCAAAAAAAATAATTGGACCATGGTCATCGCGATCGTCGAGCCTAATGGGCAGTTGGTCTATCTCCAGAAGATGGACGGAACCCAATACGGTTCGATCAATGTCGCTTTGGACAAGGCCACGTCGGCGGCGCTTTTCCGCCGCCCAACGACGGCGTTTGAGGCGGGGCTCAAAGCTGGCAATACGTATCTGCTGACCCTGCGTGGCGCCAACGCGGTGCCGGGCGGGATTCCGATCGTGGTCGGTGGCAAAGTTATCGGTGGTATCGGAACGAGTGGCGCAACCGGCGCACAGGACGCCCAAGTGGCGGAAGTTGGCATCGCGGCGCTCAAGTAATCATTTACAATTGAACGAATCCGCCGGGGTGAAAATCCCGGCGGATTTTTCTGTCAGCCCCAGAGCCACTTCAGCCCGAGGCCTATCACGTCGCCAAGCGTCAGCAGCACCGCGGCCCATACGAAGGCCGAACTGAAATTGGCCAGTTGAAAACGCCAGAACGGCATTTCGAATATACCAGCGATCAACGGCACCGCGGCGCGCAACGGCCCGAAGAAGCGGCCGATAAAAATTCCGGCTACGCCCCACTTTTTCATGAAGGCTTCGCCGCGCGGGATCAGCTGCGGATGGCGCGACAACGGCCAGATATGGGCGACGGGGTGTCCGATCTTTTGGCCGATCCAATAAGACAGCCAGTCGCCAAATGAAGCGCCAAGCGCGGCGCCGATCCAGACCGGCCAGAAGCTGATGTCGCTCGATCCGATCAGCGCGCCGATTGCGACCAGCGCGCCCCACGCCGGGATCAACAGCGAGATGAAGGCCAGCGATTCACCGAAGGCGAGCACGAATACAATGACCGGCGCCCACGCCGCATTGTCGCGGGCGAAGGCGGTGATCGCATCGGCGTAAGCTTGGAAATCCATTCAGAACCTGATCGGCAAACGGCGGCGAAACGTGTCTAGCCCGGCTCACCACCAGGCGCCAGCGCGCGGGCTTTTTGCCGCGCTACTCCGGCAGCGTCGGCTCGTCGGCGGGAAACAGATGGCTGATCGACACCAACCCCATGATCAGCAACGGCACCGCAAGAAATGCGCCGACAGGGCCCCATAACCAGGTCCAGAACACCAGCGCCAGAAACACCGTCAGCGGATTGAGCGTGAGCCTTCGGCCGACAACCGCCGGGGTAATGAAGTGGCCTTCAAGTGTGGTGAAGGCCAGATAGAGCGCAGGCGCCAGCAGCGCGTGGCTCAGCGTCGGGAATGTCACCAAGGCGACCAGAAACAGCGCCGCCTGCATCAGCAGCGCGCCAATGTAGGGAATGAAATTGAGGATGAAACCCAGCACCGCCCATGCGAGCGGGTCAGGCATCCCGACCACCCAGGCGATGACGCCCGCCGCAAAGCCGACGATAACATTGATCACTGTGACCATGCTGAGATAGCCCGTCAGATTGTGCTCGATGTCGTTCATGATTTTGAGCGTTCGCAGCTTGGTCTCGCGGTCGGTGAACATCGCCACCGTCACACGGCGCAACTGATTGCGGCCAAGCAGCATAAAGAACAACGTGCCGAAAAAGGCGAAAACCTGACCGATGCCGGGCGCGACGATCGCCACCACCGGCTGCACCAAGCTCGCGATGTCAACACCAAAGCCGGCCTTTGGGCCGTCCTTCGGCAGTAAGGCATCGCGCATGTCCTGCAAGGCACTGAGCGGCCGGTCGAGCACCCGCAGCTTCTCTTGAATACTACGGCCGATATCTGGCGCCTTGCCGATCCAGTCCACCGCCGGCGCAGCCAACAGCACGATGACGCCGTAGAAAACAGCAATCACCAAGACCCACAACACAATCGCTGAGAGCAGCGACGGTAAGCCGGCGCGCTCGGCCCGCGCTGACAGCGGCCCCAGCATCATCGTCACGACGAAGGCCGATGTGATCGGCAGAAGCATCGGCCGCGCCAGTTCGAGCGCTGCGATCAGCAAAATGACGAAGATGCCAATGGTCGCCCACTGTGCCGCCCCGCGCCAAACGTGCGAGACATCCGCCACCGGCTTCGGATCGACGATCGTCAAAGGGGAGCGCTGCGGGCGACGCGCCGCCCGGGGCACTTCAGGTTTAGACATTTAAACGACGCCCCGCTGTCATGCCGCGCAATACGCAGCCCTATACAACGATCCAAATGCCAATTGGTTGCGAACCGGCGAAAAGCCTTGGCACAAAGCCGCATGGCGGGCGGGAAACGCGTCCGGGGATTGACAGACAGGCGCGATGCGACCGAAAGTCCGCTGCTTACAAAAATAACGCCGAACATCGGCGAAAAGGGGGAGACACCATGACTATTCGCAGTTTTCTGCGCGCTTTTGGCATTGTCGCGCTCGCCGCCACCAGCACATCGGCGATGGCGCAAGAGGTCATCCGCCTGCGCATCGCGTCGGGCCATCCGCCGGCAAATACCTACGTCAGCCTGATGCAGGGCTTCTTCGTGCCCGAAGTGACCAAGCGCGTAGCCGAGAAAACCAAGCACAAGGTCGAGTTCGTCGAAGGCTACGGCGGCGCGATGGTGAAGGTCGCCGACACGCTGGAAGGCGTACAGTCCGGCATCATCGATATCGGCGGCTACTGCTTCTGCTTCGAGCCGTCCAATCTGCCGCTGCATGCGTTCCAGGTGATGCTGCCGTTCGGCACCATGGACCCGGAGACCAGCCTGAAGGTCGCGCGCGCCGTGTACGACAAGGTGCCGTACATGTCGAAAGTGTTCGAAGACAAGTTCAAGCAGAAGCTGATCGCGCTGATCGCCGACAACGGCTACAACCTCGGCACCAACTTCGACTGGACCAACGTTTCCGACCTCAAGGGTCAGAAGATCGCGGGCGCCGGCCTCAATCTGAAGTGGCTGGAATTCGCCGGCGCGACGCCGGTGCAGTCGTCCCTGCCCGACGCCTATACGTCGATGCAGACCGGCGTCTACAACGGCTGGATCATGTTCCCGTCGGC
>JANMSH010000255.1:0-1633 GCA_031389105.1 Hyphomicrobiales bacterium | reverse complement strand
GTGCATTCGGGCAGCGCCGGTCAGGCGCTCAACCCGTTCATCCTGTGGGAGACGGTGCGCACCATCGGCTGGCCGTACCTGCTGCAGGTCATAGTTGTCGAGCTTGGCGATGGTGCTTTCGAGCGCCAGCTCGCGGCGTGCCACCTGCAGCCGCTGCACGAGGTCTGTTGTTCGGGTGAACAGAACGCGCCAGCCGTTCTCGACAAGGGCGAGCCCGAGGGCGGCCGAGAGATGGCTTTTTCCGCCACCGGGCGGCCCGAACAGCAGCACGTTGGCGCCGGTCTTGAGCCAGACATCGCCGGCGGCGAGTGCCATGATCTGGGCTTTCGAGAGCATCGGTGTGGCCTCGAAGTCGAAGGCGGCGAGGGTCTTGCCCGCGGGCAATCGCGCTTCGGCGAGGTGGCGTTCGAAGCGTCGGCGGCCACGGTCCGCGACCTCGTGCTCGGCGAGCACGGCGAGGAACTTTGCAGCCGGCCAGCCCTCCTTGTCGGATTGCGCCGCAAGCTTGGGCCAGATCGCCTTCATGCTCGGCAGGCGCAGCTCGGAGAGCAGCAGCTCGACGCGCGCGGTGTCGATGGTCATGGTCGTTGTCATGCTGCGGCCTCGATATCGGCGTTCGCCGGCACGGTGTGGATTGCCGCCAGCTCGTCGTAGATCGCCAGCGCTGCCAGCTCGACGACGATCATCGGAATCGGCGTCTCTTCGGGCCGCAAGCGCATTCGTAGCGCCGCCAGATCGGGCAACCGTCCGGCATCGAGATCGGCCTCGATCAGGATCGTTAGCTCGGCCTCGCAGGCGCGTTCATGGGCGAGCGCCAGCAGGCCGACCATGACCGTGCAGGCACGGCGTTCCTCACATTGCTCGCGCAGTGCTTCGAAGGCCCGGGCATAGGCCGGACGCGGGAACAGCTGGTCACGGTAGACCAGGTTGAGCAGCGCCATCGGCTTCCTGCGCAAGGCATGGATGACGTGGCGGTAGTCGACGACATGGCCGCCCTTGCTTTGCGACACCGGCTGGCCGCGCCGCAGCGTGGCGACCGATGTCGCGCCGAGGAAGCATTCGAGCCGGTCGTCATGAATGCGGACCCGCAGGCGATGGCCGATCAGGCGCGACGGCACGGTGTAGAACACGCGCCGCAGGATGAAGCCGCCGCTGGACGTGACGGCGATGAGCTTTTCCTCGAAGTCGGCGGTGCGCCGCCGGGGCAGAGCGCCCAGGGCCGGGCGCTCCAGGGCGATGCGCTTGCGGTTGTTGGCATTGCGCCGCCCGACGATCTCGTCGACGAACGCCCGGTAGGCATCGAGGTCGCAGAAGTCGCGGCTGGCACGCAACAGCAACGCATCCTCGAGCGCCCGCTTGAGGTGACCGTGCGCACTTTCGATCGAACCGTTCTCGTGCGCCACGCCCTTGTTGTTGCGCGACGGCTCCATCGCGTAGTGGTCCATGAGGTCCCGGTAGCGTTGCGTCAGATCCTGCCGGGCGTTGGCGTCCAGGTTGCGGAATGCCGCCGACAGGCTGTCGCTGCGATGCTCCTTCGGCACCCCGCCGAGCGCCCACAGGGCGTTCTGCAGCCCCTCGGCCAGGGCCACGAAGCTCTCGCCGCCCAGCACCACGTGGGCATGCTCGAAACCCG
>JANMSH010000246.1:0-5202 GCA_031389105.1 Hyphomicrobiales bacterium | reverse complement strand
CGCGCAGTTTTTTTACAGAGAGCTTTTGCAAACGAAGGAATGATTTCAAATAAAGCTCGATAGAATGATAGAAAAGAAATGTGACGGGCGCCTCTTTATGGGAAACGTCTAATTTCGCGGAATTTAAATACTCAGCGGATTGCCAATATGATCGCGCATAATTGAATAATCCTATTGATGTGGTGCGGTCATCTAGATCCATTGGCTTCTCATCTCGATGTTCAGGGCAATAAACTCGTTTGCTCCATTTTGCAGAGGCTATCAGCCCGCTTGTACCGGGCAAATATGCGCAACTTTTCGGGCTGGATCATCGACCGGCCCTTGACTTAAATTCCTACTGAATATAGTCTCATCAAATCCTCTCCATCCGAGGGCGTTCTCATGAGACGCAAGCGAGGGCGGGAGAGGCTGTGGCGCCCGCGGGCAAGGCTCGTAACCTTGCACCCGGGAGGCCCCGGGTCACCGTCCGCTCCCACTACGGGGAGCTGCCTTGAATGGCTGCACGGGTGGCGATGAAGGCGGCGAAAGCTGCCGGATCGGGAGAGCGAAGAGTTCTCCGTCGCGCACACGGAAGTACGGTCCCGGGGACAGAAAAGCCGCAGATGGAGCGCCGGGAGGCGCCGCACACCCGGTCGGTGTGCGCACATAAGGAATGGACGCGCCACTCGGTGCTCCATCCCCTCGGATTTTTTCGAGGGGCTAAGGAATCGGAAGACGGCGTACCCGGCGCCGCAAAGAATACGGGCGATGACGCTTGTCTGCTGTTTGTAAATTGAATCGGAATGACGGAAGCGCGAACGACACACTCGGTGTCGTCCCCGCGAAAGCGGGGACCCAGCACTTAAGAAATCAAGAACTGGATTCCCGCCATCGCGGGAATGACACCTAACTAAATCTTCCCCGATCGTGCGGCGCCGCAAAGTCCAACTGCGGCCCGACCGGAACGATGCCGGTCGGATTCACCTGGCGCTGGCTGCCGTAATAATGCCGCTTGATCTGATCGAGGCTCACCGTCTCGGCGATGCCCGGTACCTGATAGAGATCGCGCACGTAATTCGACAGGTTCGGATATTCGTAAATATGCCGCCAGTTGCACTTGAAGTGCGAATAATAAACAGCGTCGAAGCGGATCAGCGTGCAGAACAGCCGCCAGTCGGCTTCGGTGATGGCGCCGCCGGTGAGATAACGCTGCTTGCCTAAAATCTGCTCAAGCTCGTCGAGCGTATCGAACATGCCGCGGAACGCCGTTTCGTAAGCCGCCTGTCCGGTGGCAAAGCCCGCGCGGTAAACGCCGTTGTTGATGTGGGGATAGACGATGTCGTTGAGCCGGTCGATCTCGGAGCGCAGCGCGTCGGGATAATAATCGGTGTGGATGTTGGTGAAGGCATCGAACGCCGAGTTCAGCATCCGGATGATTTCTGACGACTCGTTGTTGACGATGGTTTTCTTCTTTTTGTCCCACAGCACCGGCACGCTGACGCGCCCGGTATATTTCGGATCGGCCAGCACGTAAATTTCCGACAGCTTGCTCTTGCCGTTGACGTCGTCGCCGCTCGAGCCCTCTTCCTTGTTGAAGGTCCAGCCTTCCTGGAGCATGTCCGGCGACACGGTCGACATCGAGATCACGTTTTCGAGGCCCTTGAGCTTGCGGAAGATCACCGTGCGGTGCGCCCAGGGGCAAGACAGCGAAACATAGAGGTGATAGCGGCCGGCCTCGGCGGCAAAGCTTCCTTGGCCGGAAGGTCCGGCTTTGCCGTCGGGCGTCACCCAATTGCGATAGCCGGACGCCGGGCGGATAAAGTGCCCTTCCTTGGTGCGTACGCCGTCTTGCTGCCAAACGCCTTCAACCAGCAGTCCCATGCCGCAATCTCCCTTAAGTGTTGCCCGTTATTTAAGGCGTTGCGGGCGATAACGCCACGGGCGATGGACCTGAATCGGCTCAGGTGCTAATCGCTCGGTCGACCAGACCGGGGCAAGCGCCTACCAGACATGAGCGAACTCAACCTGACAATCCTGCCGGAAACCGCCGGCGACGCGACCGCGATCGAGCGGCTGCATGAGCGCACCTTCGGCCCCGGCCGTTATGCGCGCAGCGCCTATCGTATTCGCGAGGGCAGGGGGCACGTGCTGGCGCTGTCGTTCACCGCCCGCATCGGCACGCTGCTGGTCGGTTCGGTACGGCTGACGCCGATCTGCATCGGCGAGGTGCCGGCTCTGCTGCTGGGGCCGCTGACGGTCGAGCCGCCGTTTCGCGAACGCGGCGTCGGCGGCACGCTGATGAAGCGCGCACTCAACGAAGCCAAAGACAAAGGCCACAAGCTCGTGCTGTTGGTCGGCGACGAGCCGTATTATGCCAAGGCGGATTTCAAGCGCATCCCGAAGGGCCAGGTGAAGATGCCGGGACCGGTCGATCCGGCGCGCCTGCTGGTGGCGGAACTGGTGCCCGGCGCGTTCGACGGCGTGTCTGGAATGATCCGGCCGGATTGGGAAAACGCGTGATCCCGAAAAGTGGGCACCGGTTTTCGTAAAAGATCACGCGCAAAAAATGCCTAGCGGCCCTCGCGTGCCCACGTCAGGGCCAACGAACCAACCAGCAACAACAACCCGATCAGCCCGGCGAAAATCGGCAGCACGCCGATGCCGCGCACGACGGTGACGTCGCGCATCTTCATGCCGATCCAGTCTTCGCCCTTGAAGGTCGTGCTCGAACGCACTGCGACGGTGCGCGGCACGTTCACCCCGTTGCCGCTTTCCAGCCGGCGCGCATCGCCGCCGGTGGCGTTGGCGAGCTTGCTCAATATGTCCGTGGTCGACGTCACTTCGGCGAACTCGCGCGGATTGGCCGGCCCGACATTGGCGAGCGCGGTGAGTTTGCCATCGGTCGCGCGCCACAGGCCGAGTTCGTTGGCGTTGACCGTGAAGCGCCACAGGCCGGGCTCGACCGCCGCAAGGTTGAGCGTGCGTGTCGCGCCGGTCGGCGTGGTTAGCGTGATCTGGTTGACGGTGTCGGCCATGGTCTGACGCTGCACCGTGATGTCGCGGCCGTTGACGATCAGGCGCAGCGCTTCTTCTTCGAGATCGGGCTGCTTCATCAGCCAGTGCGACAGCCGCCGCAGCAGATCGAGATGCGGCCCGCCGCCGTCGTAGCCGCGCGCCCACAGCCAGATGTGATCCGACAACAGCAGCGCGACGCGGCCTTCGCCTTCGCGCGAAAGCACGAGGAGCGGCTTGCCGTCCGGACCCTGCATGATGTTCGTGCCGGTGGTGCGCTTGATGTCGACCAGCCGGAACCATTGGCTCCAATGCGGCGGATTGGTTTCCGAACCTTCGAGCCCGCGCGTTACCGGATGGCGTTTGCCGGGATCGGTGAGGGTTGCCCGGAAGCTGCGCTCGGTGACTTCGCCGCTCGGCTCGGCCGGCAGGATGACGTCGAGCGGCGTGCGCCACAGGCTTGTTGGACTTGCATAGTCAGGCCCGGACGCGATCATCACCGCGCCGCCCTCGCGCACATATTTGGCGATGTTGTCGAAATAGATCAGCGGCAGCACGCCCTGGCGGGCGTAGCGGTCGAAGATGATGAGCTGGAATTCCGAGATCTTCTGCTGGAACAGCTCGCGGGTTGGGAAGGCGATCAGCGACAACTCGTTGATCGGCGTGCCGTCCTGTTTTTCCGGCGGACGCAGAATGGTGAAGTGCACCAGATCGACCGAGGCGTCGGACTTGAGCAGATTGCGCCAGGTGCGTTCGCCGGCATGCGGTTCGCCCGACACCAGCAGCACGCGCAGCTTGTCGCGCACGCCGTCGATCGAGATCACAGCCCGATTGTTGATCGGCGTCAGCTCGCCGGGGAGCACGGAGGCTTCGACCTCGACGATATTGGCGCCGGCGTGCGGGATCGGAATGTTGATCTTGATTTCGGTGCCGACCGCGACATTGCGTGTTTCCAGTGTTTCGCCGTCGCGGCGTATCGTTACTTGGGCCGATCCGGCGTTGGCGCCCTGGTCCTCGATGCGGAAACCGATGATCTGCGCCTGGCCGACGATGCCGAAACGCGGCGTCTGGGTCAGCACGACGCGGCGGTCGATCTCGTTGGCGTGGCCGGTGATCAGTGCGTGCAGCGGCGCGGCAAATCCCAAAGCGGCGGCGTCGGCCGGCACGTCATGGACGCGGCCGTCGGTGATCAGCACCGCGCCGGCGACGCGGTCCGGCGGCACGTCGGCCAGCGTCGAAGACAGCGCCGAGAACAGCCGGGTGCCGTCATTCTCGCCGTCGGCCTGCGCCGCATCGGCGACGCGCACTTCGAGACCCGGAATACGTTTGAGCCGTTCGACCAGCGTATTCTTTGCGGCTTCGGTCTGCGCGTTACGGTCGCTGAAATCCTGGCTCGGGCTTTTGTCGACGATGACGGCGGCGACCGAGGGGATCGGATCGCGGTCTTCACGGGTGAGGGACGGATTAGCGAGCGCCAGCACCATCAGCAGCAATGCGGTCGCGCGCACCGGTGCGCCGCGGCTACGCACCACCAGCAGCAAAGCCGCGATCAGCACGGCGACGCCGAGTGCCGCCCAGACCACATAATCGGGCACCAGAGGTGCGAATGAGATGCCGAGGTTCATTTACTGTCCCAACCGTTCGAGCAAAGCGGGGACGTGAACCTGATCGGCTTTGTAATTTCCGGTCAGCGCGTACATGACGATGTTGACGCCGGAGCGGAAGGCGAATTCGCGCTGGCGCGGTTCGCCCGGCACCAGCGGCAGCATCGGCTGGCCGTCGGGCCGCATCGCCCAGGCGCCGGCCAGATCGTTCGACGTGATCAGGATCGACGACACGCCGTCGCCGGCGCGCGCCGGGCGGCTTGGGTCTTCTTCCGTATCCGCCGGTAGCGCCTCGACCCATAGCTGGCCGTTGGTGAAGCGGCCGGGGAAGTCCTTCATCAAAAAGAACGTCTTTGTCAGCACGTGGTCGCGCGGTACCGGCTCGAGTTCGGGGATGTCGAGCGCGGACAGGATCGAGCGCAGCGCCACCATGCCGGGGCCCTGCATTTCGCCGCCGGGCGGCGCGTCGATGGCGTCGCGGGTGTCGAACAGCACCGTGCCGCCGCGTTTCATGTAGCTGTCGATTTTCTCAAGAGCTTGTTGCGACGGCTTCGGCGCGGTCGGCGAAATAGCCCAATAGATCACCGGGAAGTACGCCAGTTCGTCG
>JANMSH010000196.1:0-1569 GCA_031389105.1 Hyphomicrobiales bacterium | reverse complement strand
AGGGATCGCGCAGGACGATCTCGTCCTTCTCGTCGCCTTCGGAGAAGTCGCCCGCGGAAAACAGATCGACGCCGGTAACCTTGAGCTTTGTCGAGGTGGCCGAGCCGGCGTAGCCCGCGACCTCCTCGCCTGCGAGCGTCGCCGCGAGCGTCTTCGCCATGTCATAGAGCGGCGCCACCAGGCCGTAGCACTGACCGCGATGTTCCACGCATTCGCCGACGGCAAAAATGTTCGCATCGTTGGTGCACAAGTGATCGTCGACCACCAGGCCGCGCTTGACCTCGAGTCCCGCGTCCTTCGCAAGCTGCACGTTGGGGCGAATGCCGACCGCCATCACCACCAGATCGGCCGGCAGCATGCGACCGTCGTCGAGCCGCACCGCCTCGACCTTGCCGTCGCCAAGGATGGCCGAAGTGTTTGCGCCGGTGAGAATTTCGATGCCGCGCTTCTCGATCGCGCGCTGCAAAAGATAAGCGGCGTTCGGATCGAGCTGGCGTTCCATCAAGGTCGGCATCAGATGCACGACCGTCGTTGTCATGCCTTTGGTGGCAAGTCCGGCGGCAGCCTCGAGGCCGAGCAGACCGCCGCCGATCACCACGGCGTTGCCGCCCTTGGCGGCCGCGGCCAGCATGGCGTCGACGTCGTCGAGATCGCGGAAGGTGACGACGCCGGGCAATTCGGCGCCGGGAACCGGGATCAGGATCGGCTTCGACCCTGTCGCGACAATCAGCGTGTCGTAGGGCTGAACGTCTCCCGCCTGCGTGCGAACGACGCGCTGGGCGCGGTCAATTGCGACCACCGGCTCGCCCCTTCGCAGATTGACGCTATGCTGCGCGTACCACGCATCGTCATGCACGACGATGTCGTTGAACGCCTTCTCGCCGGCGAGCACCGGCGAGAGCATGATGCGATCGTAGTTGACGCGCGGCTCGGCGCCAAAAATCGTGACGTCGTAGCGATCCGGCGCGCGCGCGAACAGCTCTTCCAGCACACGCCCCGCCGCCATCCCGTTGCCGAGAACGACGAGTTTCTTCCTTGCGGATTCCGCTTTCATTGCCATCCCGTTTTCGAACCGCGTCCGATCGAAAACAGGGATGTGCAGCCATGCGAGATGGCATCACGACGACCGCGCTAAGCTTCCTTGAATAAAGGGTTGGGCTTCGAGCTGTCCCTGCGCTTCAGCCAACTTTGGATGAGCATCCGGCGGACGGCGGTCGTCATTGACTGATTAAGTTAGCAAGCAATCGACGTGCCAACCTCTGAACCGTCATTCAATGCTGAAAACATGTGAGTTTCTCCATGTTTAGCCTGAATCTTGGTGCCGTCCATTTGGGCAGCTGCATAGGCACATGGCATCACCTGCCTATGGGTGCGGCAGGCCCACAATCCCGGCGTCACGATATCGCCTCCCGAAATATCGCCGATTGATCGACGAGCAGACCAAGCCTCGGGTGACGCAGCTCGAGCCGGTACAGAAATCGCCCCGTGCCGAGATCGGTATGCGTGACGGTGACAACACCGGGCGTCATCCAATCGGGGAACCGCACTCTGGATTTGCCTATCTGAAAG
>JANMSH010000180.1:0-2199 GCA_031389105.1 Hyphomicrobiales bacterium | reverse complement strand
TTCGCAAATAGTCGGGCGCAGGCTTGATCAGCAACTCGCCAATCGCGCGCTGTGATATGCGATCGACTATTCGAACTTTGCGCGACTCAAGACACGCAAAGAAATGCTGCAACATCGCCCCACGGCGATCCTTTGATATAGCAACCGATAGACCTTCTCGGCGGATGATCTCAATTCGAGCCCAGAATCGACCAACCAGATACAGTAACCCACCAAAATCATTATCGGACACCGGATTGACACTCAATTTTCTACCGACGAGCGATTTAAAATCTTCTACTGCAAGCGAATGCAGCTTGCCAACAAGTTCGTCGGCGGCTTTTAGCAACGGGTCCAAATGTTCATCAACGAACTTTGTCGCCGACTGAGTTTTGTCTAATCGACGTCGAATTTCTTGATAAAGGATATCGACGGCTTTCACGGTAAGGCCGCCGCCGAGTGCTGCCGCAAATAACTGAACCCAATCGACGGCAGCCGCGGCAGGCATATTGCGGTTTCCTGTTTCAGGACGGGCAACCAGTATAGCACCAAGTTACACAGTGGTGTATCCGGCAACGCAAAAAGCAGGCAGCGAAGTGTTGGTAGCGCTGGGTCCCCGCCTTCGCGGGGACGACAATCTCAGCCCACCCCAAACTGCAACTTCGCCAGCCGCGCATAGAGCCCACCAGCCGCAGCAAGCTCGGCATGCGTGCCCTGCTCGACGATGCGGCCGCGGTCGATCACCAAAATGCGGTCGCAGGATTGCACCGTCGCCAGGCGGTGCGCGATGACGATCGTCGTGCGGGTCTGCATCAGTCTGGTGAGCGCCTGCTGCACCAGCGTTTCGCTTTCGGCGTCGAGCGCCGAGGTCGCCTCGTCCAAAAGCAACAGTGGCGCCTCGCGCAAAATCGCGCGCGCGATGGCGATGCGCTGGCGCTGGCCGCCCGACAGCATGATGCCGCGCTCACCGACCTGCGTCTCGTAGCCCTGCGGCATACGCACGATGAACTCCGCCGCATGCGCGGCTTCCGCTGCGCGTTCGATGTCGGCGTCGCTGGCGTCGGGCCGTCCGAAGCGGATGTTCTCGCGCACGCTGGCCGCGAACACGACGGCGTCCTGCGGCACCAGCGCAATATGGCTGCGCAACGCTGCCGGGTCTAGTTCCTGCAGATTGACGCCGTCGAAGGTTACGGTCCCCGACTGCGGATCGTAGAAGCGCAAGATGAGGTGGAAGATCGTGCTCTTGCCGGCGCCCGACGGCCCGACCAGAGCGAGCTTCTCGCCGGCTTTGACCGCAAACGAAAGTCCGTCGAGCACCGGCGCATCGGCCCGCGCCGGATAGACAAAGCGCACATCCTTGAACGCCACCTCGCCGCGCGCAGGCTTCGGCAAGGCCATAGGCTTCAGCGGCGCCTTGATCTGTGGCTCAAGCTTGAGAATTTCGAACAGCCGCTCGGCGGCGCCCGAGGCCTGCGAGATCTCGCCCCACACCTGAGACAGCTCGCCCAAACCGCCAGCGGCGAATACCGCGTAGAGCACGAACTGGCCAAGCCGCCCCGGCGTAATGCTTCCGGCCAGCACGTCCTGCGCGCCGACCCACAGCACCAGCACGACACTGGCGAACACCAGGAAGATCGCAATTGCGGTGAGCACCGCGCGCGCTTGCGTCGCGCCACGCGCGGCGCCGTAAGCCTGCTCGACCGCGGCGCGGAAGCGCTGGCTCGCCGGCCGCTCATAAGTGTAGGCCTGTACCGTGCGCACCGCGCCGATCAGTTCGCCGGCATAGCCGGAGGCGTCGGCCAGCGTGTCTTGCGCGGCGCGCGACTGGCGGCGCACCGCGCGGCCGAAGCCGACCAGCGGCAAAACAATAATGGGGATGGCGCCGAGCACGAACAGCGACAGGCGCGGGCTGGTCACCACCATCATGGTGGCACCGCCGAGAAACAGCACCAGATTGCGCAGCGCAATCGAGACCGAAGCCCCGACCGCCGATTTGATCTGCGTGGTGTCGGCGGTCAGCCGCGACACCATCTCTCCCGTCTTGGCGGAATCGAAAAACGCCGGCGACAGCGTCGTGAGGTGCGCGAACACGTCGCCGCGCAGATCGGCGACGATGCGCTCGCCCAATGTCGTGACGAGGTAATAGCGCAGCGCGCTGGAGGTCGCGAGCACCGCCACCACCGCGATCATGACCGCGAAGTAGCTGTCGATCAGCGCCGC
>JANMSH010000162.1:0-3666 GCA_031389105.1 Hyphomicrobiales bacterium | reverse complement strand
GCGCCGTCCGTGATGCTGCCGAGGATGGCGCCGACGCCGACCGTCTCGCCGTTCTTGGCCGCGATCTCGCTGAGCACGCCGGCGGCGGGCGCCGGCACTTCCAGCGTGACCTTGTCGGTTTCCAGTTCCACCAAAGGCTCGTCAACCGCGACCGCATCGCCCGGCTGCTTGAACCATTTGCCCACCGTCGCTTCGGTGACGGATTCGCCGAGGGTCGGCACGCGGATGTCGGTCATGATCGAGCCTTCTTATAAAATCGGTCGGAAGCAAAACGCTCAACCAAGCGCTTCGTCGAGGAACTGCTTGAGCTGCGCCAGATGCTTCGACATCTGCCCGACCGCGGTCGAGGCCGAAGCCGGGCGTCCGGCGTAACGCGCATTGCGGAATTTGGCGCCGATCTGATTGAGCACCCAGGTCAGAAACACGTCGACGAAGAACCACGCGCCCATATTGCGTGGCTCTTCCTGACACCACACCACCTCGGCCTGCTTGAAGCGCGACAGCTCCGCCACCAGCGCCTTGGACGGGAACGGGAACAACTGCTCGATGCGCAGCAAATAGATGTCGTTAAGACCACGCTTCTCGCGTTCGTCGTAGAGATCGAAATAGACCTTGCCGCTGCACAGGACGACGCGGCGGATCTTGTCGTCGGACACCAGCTTGATCTTCTCGTCGGGCAGCGACTGCGCGTCGTCCCACAGCAAGCGATGGAACGTCGTATTCGGCCCGAGTTCGTCGAGCCGCGACACCGCCCGCTTGTGGCGCAACAGGCTCTTGGGCGTCATCAAAATCAGCGGCTTGCGGATCTCGCGCTTCAACTGGCGGCGCAGCGCGTGGAAGTAATTCGCCGGCGTCGTCAGGTTGGCGACCTGCATATTGTCTTCCGCGCACATCTGCAGGAAGCGCTCGAGGCGCGCGGAGGAATGCTCCGGACCCTGGCCTTCATAACCATGCGGCAACAAACACACGAGGCCCGACATGCGCAGCCACTTGCGCTCGCCCGATGAGATGAACTGGTCGAACACCACCTGCGCGCCGTTGGCGAAATCGCCGAACTGCGCTTCCCACAGCGTCAGCGCGTTCGGCTCGACGGTCGAGTAGCCGTACTCGAATCCGAGCACCGCTTCTTCCGACAAGCTTGAGTTCAACACTTCAAAGCGCCCCTGCGGCTCGCCCAGATGATTGAGCGAGGTATGGCGCGCTTCGGTTTCCTGATCGAACAGTACCGAATGGCGCTGCGAGAAAGTGCCGCGCTCGCTGTCCTGGCCGGACAGGCGAACCCGGTGGCCTTCCTTGAGCAGCGTGCCGAAAGCCAGCGCTTCACCGGTCGACCAGTCGATGCCCTCGCTGGTCTCGATCGCCTTGGCGCGATTATCGAGGAAGCGCTGGATCGTCTTGTGGGCGTGGAAGCCTTCCGGAATCGTGGTGATCTTCTTGCCGATGTCGCGCAGCGTTTCGATCTCGACGCCGGTATTGCCGCGGCGCGGATCCTCGGCTTCGCCAGCGACCTTGAGGCCGGACCAGCGGCCGTCGAGCCAGTCGGCCTTGTTCGGCTTGTAACCGGAGCCAGCCTCCATCTCGCCTTCGAGGTGGGCGCGCCAGTCGCCCTTCATCTTCTCGACGTCGGCTTCGCTGACGACGCCCTCGCCGATCAACTTCTTGCTGTAGATTTCCAGCGTCGAGGGATGCGAACGAATTTTCTTGTACATCAACGGCTGAGTGAACGAAGGCTCATCGCCTTCGTTGTGGCCGAAGCGCCGGTAGCAGAACATGTCGATGACGACCGGCCGCTGGAATTTCATGCGGTATTCGACCGCGACCTTGGCCGCGAACACCACCGCTTCCGGATCGTCGCCGTTGACGTGCAGGATCAGCGCCTCGATCATCTTGGCGACGTCGGACGGATAGGGCGACGAGCGCGAGTAGCGCGGATAGGTCGTGAAGCCGATCTGGTTATTGACGATGAAGTGGATCGAGCCGCCGGTACGGTAGCCCTTCAAATCCGACAGGCCGAAACATTCCGACACCACGCCCTGCCCGGCGAAGGCTGCATCGCCGTGCATCAGCAGCGGCAGCACCATGGTGCGGTCTTCGGGCGTGGCGCCATGCTGATCCTGCTTGGCGCGCGCCTTGCCGAGAGTCACCGGATCGACGATCTCGAGATGCGACGGGTTGGCGGTCAGCGACAGGTGGACTTTGTTGTTGTCGAACTCGCGATCAGAAGACGCGCCAAGGTGATATTTGACATCGCCGGAACCTTCGGTCTCGTCCGGCGTCGCCGAGCCGCCTTTGAATTCATGAAACAGCGCGCGGTGCGGTTTGCCCATCACCTGGGTGAGCACGTTGAGGCGGCCGCGATGCGGCATGCCGACGATGATTTCCTTCACGCCGAGATTGCCGCCGCGCTTGATGATCTGCTCCAGCGCGGGAATCAGCGACTCGCCGCCGTCGAGACCGAAGCGCTTGGTGCCGGTGTATTTGACGTCGAGGAATTTCTCGAAGCCCTCCGCCTCGACCAGCTTGTTGAGAATCGCGCGCTTGCCTTCGCGGGTGAACGCGATCTCCTTGTCGCGGCCCTCGATGCGCTGCTGGATCCAGCTTTTCTGCGCGGCGTTCGAGATGTGCATGAACTCAATGCCGATGGTCTGGCAATAAGTCCGGCGCAGGATCGCAATGATCTCGCGCATCGACGCGAATTCGAGGCCCAGAACCATGTCGAGGAATATCTTGCGGTCGAGATCGGCTTCGGTGAAGCCGTAGGACTTGGGCTCGAGTTCTTCTTCGTCTTTCTCGCCGGCAATCCCGAGCGGATCGAGATTGGCGTGAAAGTGGCCGCGGATGCGGTAGGCGCGAATCAGCATCAGCGCGTGGATCGAGTCGCGCGTCGCCTGCATGACGTCGGCCGATGCCAACTCGACGCCCTTGGCCTGGGCCTTCGCGGAAATCTTTTCGCCGATTTTCTTCTCGGTCTCGGCCCACTGCCCGTCGAGCGCGGAGACCAGGTCGCCGTCCTCGCGCACCGGCCAGTTCGGCTTCTTCCAGGACGCGCCCTGCGCGCTTTTGACGACGTTGGCGCCGTCGTCCTTCAGGCTCTTGAAGAACTCCTGCCACTCGGCGTCGACCGAGGCGGGGTCCGCTTCATATTTGGCGTGGAGGTCTTCGATGTAGGCGGCATTGCCGCCGTAGAGGAAGGACGTGTGAGCGAAAACGGTGTTGGCATCCTGGCGGGACATGATGAGGCAGTCCTTGGCGTAGGCTTCGCGCAGTTTTTTGCGCGGCGGGAAATCCACGCGCCGAAATCGGGCTTTTCGCCTGATGGAACAGCGCGCCCGGCGGCGATGGTGGCGGTTCTTGTAGCGTTATTTATGACGCCTGTAAGTCTACAAAAGACCTAAGACTGAATCAGGACTTCAATACTTCAACCAGCGTCTTCCCGATTCGGGCTGGGGACTGTGATACCCTGATTCCTGCCGATTCCATTGCTGCAATTTTGGACTCGGCGTCGCCTTTGCCACCCGAAATGATGGCCCCGGCGTGGCCCATGCGGCGGCCGGGAGGTGCGGTGCGGCCGGCGATGAAACCGACCATCGGCTTCTTGCGGCCGCGCTTGGCCTCGTCCTTGAGGAACTGGGCCGCATCCTCTTCGGCCGCGCCGCCGATTTCGCC
>JANMSH010000130.1:0-12218 GCA_031389105.1 Hyphomicrobiales bacterium | reverse complement strand
CCGGCCGGCACGCGGCCGGAGCCGGCGGTGTCGGTGCCGAGCGACAGCGGCACGAGACCAAGAGCGACCGCGACCGCCGAGCCGGAGCTTGAGCCGCCGGGGATCAATTCCGGATCGAACGAATTTTTCGGCACGCCATAGGGCGAACGCACGCCGACGAGGCCAGTGGCGAACTGATCGAGATTGGTCTTGCCGATGACGATGGCTCCGGCGGCGCGCAGCCGTGCGACGGCCGTGGCGTCGTGCGCCGGCCTATAACTGAAGGCCGGACAGGCCGCGGTGGTCGGCAGACCGGCAACGTCAATGTTGTCTTTGACGGCAACAGGAATGCCATACAGCGGCAGGGTCTTGTCGGTGAGCGCACGCGCCTCAATCAGCGCTTCGGCTTCCGGACGCAGCGTAATGAAAATGGCGTCGTCTGCGCGGACACGAATGCGGGCATAGCTGCGCGCTACCGTCTCTTCCGGCGTCATGGAGCCGGCCCGGTGTGCGGCCAGAATCGCGGCGATGGTTTCAGCCAAAACGGCCCCCAAACAATAACAAGAACCGGCGCCGCCCGGCGAGGCGCGCTGTTTCTTGTGCGAAAATTCTCAGCGTCGCGCAACTGAAAGCTGGCGGGACCGGCGTTATTTTTGGGTATCAGAAGCGCGGCCGGAATCCGGCTGCCGTCTTGTCGATAAAGCCCGCGAAGGGCGCGCCGACATGGCCCGGGAACACCAGCGCGCCGGTGGCCGCGCAATCCTCGAACACGCGGCGGCGGCTGACGCGCGCCTCGTTGGCGTCCGAGTTCTTGGGAAAATTCCAGTCCGGATAAAATATCTGCAACAGGTGATGAAAAACATCGCCGGTGATCATCGCGGTGCTGCCGCCGAAATTCATCTTGAACACGAAATGCCCCGGCGAATGGCCGCCGGCGGGGAGAATCTCGATGAACTCATTGAGCTGGTGCGGCCCGGTGACGAGATCGGCGCGTCCGGCTTCGACCACGGGGATCACACATTCGCGAAAGGTGCCGAACTCGGCCGGTGCCGTCGCCGGATCGGCGTCCACCTTGGAGAAGTAATCGAAATCGAGTTTCGAGAACACGTAGCGCGCGTTCGGAAACGTCGGCACCCATTTGCCGTCGCGCAACTGCGTGTTCCAGCCGAGATGGTCGTGATGCAGATGCGTGCACATCACCATGTCGATTTCATCAGGACGCGCGCCGGCCGCCGCCAGCTGGTCGAGATAGGGCGTGTTGAGCATGTTCCAGAACGGGCGCGACGGCCGTGGCTTGTTATTGCCGCAGCAGCAATCGATCAGGATCTTGCGGCCATCGACTTGCAGCAGCCAGCTATGAACGCTGAGCTTGATCTTCTTGTTGGCGATTTCGTAGTGGTCCGGCGCCAGCCAGTGACCATGCTCCTTCATATCGGCTTCGGAAAAATCCGGGAAAATATCGGCGATCGGATAGATCGCCTGATAGGTTTCCTCGATCCGCGTGATCGTGGCCTTGCCGATCTTGAAGACTTGCATCGCGCCCGCCCGGTTTTGAGAAGTCCCTACCACAGACCCTTGAGCCGTCCGCCGTCAAGGTTGAGCGAGACCCCGGTGATGTAGCTGGCGCGTTCCGAACACAGGAACACGGAGGCGTTCGCCAGTTCTTCCGGCTTACCCATGCGGCCCAACGAATTTTTCTTGGCCGCCAGTTTGCGGGCTTCTTCCTCGGACGTGACGTTGAGCTCTTTCTTGAGCCCTTCGGTGTTCTGGACCCAAAGATTGGTGGCGACCCAGCCCGGGCAGATCGCATTGACCAGCACGTTGTCGGGACCGAATTCTTCCGACAGCGACTTGGTCATGTTGAGAAGCGCGCTGTTGGTCATGGCACTGCCGAACATATACGGGTCCGGCTCCTTGCCGGCGCCGCCGATCGTATTGACGATGCGGCCCCATTTCTGCGCCGCCATCAGCGGATAGACGAGACGGATGGCGCGCATGAAGCCGAACAATTTCGTTTCGAACTGGTTCTTGAGTTCGTCGTCCTTCAGCGCGGCGAAGCGGCCGGAATACATCGTGCCGGCATTGTTGATGAGGATATCGACGCCGCCGAGTTTTTCCTTCGCGGTGTCGACCATACGCTTGATGTCGGATTCGTTGCGCATGTCGACCTGCACGGCGTGAACTTCACCGCCGGTCTTCTTGGCCAGTTCGTCGCGCGCCTTGTTGATCTTGTCGAGCGTGCGGCCGGCGATCAGCACACGCACGCCTTCTTCCAGAAATTGCCGCGCCGTCTCGAAACCGATGCCGCTGCCGCCGCCGGTGACGATCGCGCGCTTGCCCTTGATGCCTAAATCCATGTCTCGTTCCTTCCCTTAACTGTCGCTCGCTTGTTCCTTGGCTTGACGCCTCGGACTCATCCATAGAGTATTTGGCCAACCTCATACATCATAAGAAAAGCGAGGGGGAGGATGGATCTCGGCCTGCGTGGCAGAGTTGCTCTGGTCACCGGCGCGTCGCGCGGGATCGGCAAAGCCATAGCGCAAACATTGATTGCCGAAGGTTGCAAGGTTGCGATTTGCGCTCGCGATGCCGAGCGGTTGCGCGCGGCCGTCGACGACCTTTCACATGGCCAAAACGCTGCCAAATCCGCTGCGACAAGCAGCGACTGCGTCATCGGCTTGCCCACCGACGTCACGGACGATGCTGCCGTGCAGCGCTTTGTCGCGCACGCGCACAAGACATTTGGCCGCATCGACATTCTGGTCAACAACGCCGGTACTCACCTGCGCGGCACGGTCGACACGACGACGCTCGATATCCTCGAGCGGCAATTGCACGACAAAGTGTTCGGATTTTTTTCGATGATCAAGGCAGTGCTTCCGATCATGCGAAGCCAGAAAGACGGACGCATCGTCAACGTCATCGGCCAGGCGGCGCGCCATCCGCATCCGGACCGCTTTCCGTCGGGCGTGACCAACGCTGCCTGCATGGCGCTGACCAAATCGGTGGCGGACGCGGTCGCGCGCGACAACATTCGCGTCAACGCGGTGTGCCCGCAATATATCGAATCCGAACTGCTCGCCTCGCTGATCGACAAGGAAATGCGCGAACGCAAGGTCGACCGCGCCACCGCCGCCGCCGGATTCTCGCGCGCCAATCCGCTGGGGCGCACCGGCACGCCACAGGAAGTCGCCGATCTGGTGACGTTTCTGGTGTCCGACTCAGCGAATTTCATCGCCGGCAGCGCAGTCAGCGTCGACGGTGGTTATCACCGCTATGTTTTCGGGTAGAGAGACAGCATGAATCTGGGCCTCACCGACAAAGTAGCGCTGGTAACCGGCGGCAGCAGCGGCATCGGCTTAGCTATTGCCGCCAAGCTCGCTGCCGAAGGCTGCAAGGTCGCGATTTCGGGCCGCGATAAAGCCAAGCTGGATGCGGCGGTCGCGACCGTTCACGGCGCGCGCGGCTTTACCGCCGACGTGCGCGACGCCAAACAGGTCGCCCAACTTGTCGACGGCGTCGTTAGCGCGTTTGGCCGCATCGATATCGTCGTCAGCAATGCCGGCACTCATCTGCCCGGCCGCATGGAAGACGTCGACACCGGCGCGCTGGCGCAGCACATCGACACCAAAGTGCTCGGCGCCTGGGAATTGGCCAAGCGCGTCACGCCGCATATGCGCAAGCAAGGCGGCGGGCGCTTCATTGTCATCATCGGCCAGGCCGGCAAGGTGCCGCAGGCCAACGGCATCGCCTCGACCATCACCAACGCCGCGCAGCATGCTTTCGTGAAATCGCTGTCGGACGATCTGGCGCGCGACAATATCCTGGTCAACGCGGTGTGCCCGAGCCGGATCAAGAGTCCCCTGACCGATGCGCTCGGCCATCTCTATAACGAGGTCTATTACGGCCGTAGCCTCGAGCAGCAGGAATCCAAGTGGGGCGCCGAGGTTCCGCTTGGCCGCTGGGGCGTGCCGGACGACATCGCCAATGCCGTCGCGTTCCTGGCGTCGGATCGCGCCGCCTTCATCGTCGGTTCAAACATCGACGTCGATGGTGGCCACCAGCGTTCGATTTTTTAACGGCCCGCCCCATGATCGAAATCCGCAACGTCTCAAAGACCTTCAAACGCGGCAGCGCCACCGTCGATGCGCTGCGCGACTTCAACCTGACCATCGAGAAGCGCGAGATCATCGCCATCATCGGGCCGAGCGGCTGTGGCAAGTCCACGCTGCTGAACATGATCGCGGGTCTATACGCGCCGAGCAAAGGCCGCATCGTTTACAAGGGCACTGCGGTCACCGACGTCAACACCGACGTCGGCTATATGACGCAGAAGGACAATTTGCTGCCGTGGCGCAACGTGCGCGACAATATCGCCTTTCCGCTTGAGCTCGCCGGCGTCGACAAAGCCGAGCGTGAGGCCCGCGCTACCGCTGTGATGAAACAAGTCGGCCTCGACGGTTTTGAAACGCGCTTTCCTACCGAATTGTCCGGCGGCATGCGCAAGCGCGCCTGCCTCGCGCGCATGATGCTGTACGGTGCCGAGACGGCGCTGCTCGACGAACCCTTCGCCGCGCTCGATGCCCAGCTCAAGCTGGTGATGCATGAGTTGCTGTTGCGGCTGGCGGCCGAGAGCGGCCAGACCGTGGTGTTCGTGACACACGACCTGATGGAAGCGGTGACACTTGCCGACCGCGTCATCGTCTGCACACGGCGGCCGGCGATGATCGCGCTGGAGCAGAAGATCTCCTTGCCCCGGCCGCGCGACGTGCTCAACGTGCGCTTTACCAACGAGTTCAAGGAACTTTATGACGCGCTGTGGGAGCGCCTGCGCGTGGAATATCAAGAGGAGCGGGTGTGACGGCGCCCAACGAACATATCGACCTGCCCGCCAACGAAATGTCGGCCCGCACCGGCAACCTCGTCATGGTGCTGTGTCAGACCGCGCTCGGCATCGCGATTTTGTTCGCGTGGCAAGGTGTGTCCGGACGGCTGGTCGACAATTTCTTCATCTCGAATCCGCTCGATGTCGGCCGCCGTCTCCTCGAATGGACGCTCAGCGGTTCGATCTTCATTCACCTGTGGGCGACGATTTACGCCACCACATGGGGCTTCTTTATCGGCTCGGTGATCGGCGCGGCCCTCGGCATCTGGCTCGGCATTTCGACCTTCGCCAGCCGGCTTTTAAATCCTTATCTGAACGCGCTGAACGCGCTGCCCAAGGTTGCGTTGGCGCCGCTGTTCGTCCTTTGGTTCGGTCTCGGCATCGAATCCAAGATCGCGCTCGCGGCCTCGCTCGTGTTGTTCCTGGTCTTCCTCAATACCTTTGCCGGCGTGCGGCAGGTCGATCAGGATCTCATCGACGGCGCCCGCCTGATGCGCGCGTCGCGCTTGCAGGTCGTGACCAAGGTGATCGTGCCGTCGGCGTTATCCTGGGTATTCGCAGGCCTTCGCGTCTCGGTACCCTACGCGCTGATCGGCGCCGTGCTTGGTGAAATGATCGCGTCCAACCGCGGCCTCGGCTATCTCGTACAGTTTTCCGGCGCGCAATTCGACACCGCCGGCGTATTCGCAGTGCTGATCGTCATCGCGCTGTTGGCGATGGCCCTTAACTTAGTCGTCGATACCGTTCAAAATCGCATGGAACGTTGGCGGATCGTCAGCCGCTGACCAAAATAACAAACACCAATCCGGGAGGAAGCGTCATGAAGTTCCTGAAATCGTCGGTGATCGTTGCGTCCGCTTTGCTGTCGTGGTCGGCCTGCGCCGAGACCGTGAAGATCACCAATATCGGACACGGCTATTACTCGGGCGCGCTCTACGTCGCCAAGCGCGAGAAGCTTTTCGAAAAGTATGGCCTGGAGCCGGACATTTCCTTCGTGCAAGGCGGCCCTTTGGCGCTGCAGGCCGCGCTGACCAAACAGGCCGATATCTCCGTCGTCAGCTACGAACACATCCTGACGTCCGCGGTGCAGGGCAAACAGGTCGTTGCGATCTTCAATATCGCCAACCGTCCGGTCAACAATATCATCGGCAACGACAAGCTGATGGCAGGCTCCGAGAAACTCAGCGTCGAAGACAAGATCAAGCGGCTGAAAGGCATGCGCGTGGCGATGCCGTCGGCTGGCGGCTCTGGCGAGAAGATGCTCGGCGTGCTGGCCAAGAAATACGGGCTGACGCTGCCCGGCGACATTACATCGGTCTATCTCGGTGCCGAAGCGCCGTCTTATGTGGCGGCGTTCCAGCGCGATCTGATCGATGCGGCGCTGCCATTCGAACCGGCCGGCGTTTTGGTGCAGCAGGCCGGCAAGGGCAAGATCTTCCTCAACATGATGAACGGCGAAGTGCCGGAAGTACGCGACATTCTGTTCATGGTGCTCGGCACGCACCCGGACAACATCAAGGAAAAGCCGGAGATGCTGCGCAAGGTCGCCGCCGTGTTCTCGGAAGCGGTGAAGATTCTTAAAGGCGACCCGAAGCGCGGCAAGGCGCTGATGGCGCTGGAATATCCGTCGATGACGCCGGAAACCAACGAAGAGGCTTACAACATCGTCAGCCAGATCTGGACCACCGACGGCAAGATCAGCGAAGCCCAGGCGCGCGCGACCTTCGCCTATCTACAGCCGTCGGGGCCCCAGCAGGTGAACTTCCCGACGACTTTCACCAACGAATTCCTGCCGAAGTGACGGCTACGCCTGGTACCGCCGCATCCAGCGGCGGTCGATCCAGTCCTTGAGCGTCCACAGCCAGGCGCCTTCCGCCTTTATGGGGCCGCGGGAGGCGACGGCATAGCGTTCGCCGGTCGAGATCAAAGCGAGGTGGCGGCGCTGCGGGTGCCACGCCTCGGGGCTTTCGCCGCGCGCGCGGCGGCGCAGGTTGTCCGCCAGCGGCGGCCCGGCGCGCACCGCATAGACGCCGGCCTTCTCCCGTGGGGATGCCAAAGCCGCGCAATCGCCTGCCGCGAATACATCCAAATCGTTTGTGGCCTGCAACGTCGGCGTGACGGCGATAAAGCCGTGCGCATCGAGTTCGAGGCCAGTGCCGCGAAACCAGGCCGGCGCCGCGGCGCCGGTCGTCACCAGCACGGCGTCGGCGGCGACGGGCGGCCCGGAATCGAATTCTATGGCGCTGGCGGTGATCGTCTTGGCGCGGCAATGTTCATGCAGCGCGACATTACGCGCGGCGAAGACGCGGCGAAAGGCATCGCGGACACGGACGTTGTGGGTGGCGAGAATTTCGCCTTCGGTGGCGAGCGCGAAGGAGAATGCGTCCGCGCTGAGGCCTGCGGCGCGCGCCTCTTGCAACAGCCGCGTACGCACCGACAGCAGCAATTCGACACCGCCGGCGCCGCCGCCGATGACCGCGATCCGCCTTGGCCCGTCCGCACGGCGGCAGGCTTCCAGCAAACGGTCAAACTTTTCGAGGAACGAACCAATCGGCTTGACCGCGATGGCTTGCTCGGCGGCGCCATCGATCTGCTCTAATGACGGCGCGATGCCGACATCGATCGAGACGATGCCGTAAGCGACCGCCCCGCCGCTGGCGAGCAGCACGCGCTTGTTGGCGCGGTCGATCCCTGTTGCCTCGGCGTGAATGAGCCGCGTACCGGTTGCTTCAGCCAGCCGCACCAGATCGATATGCGCCTGCTCGCTCGTGTAGAGCCCCGCGAGCACGCCCGGCAGCATGCCGGAATAAGGCATCATCAGGTCGCGCGTGACGAGCGTGACCCGCGCGCCCTGCAACGGACGCGCGGCGAACGCCCGCAGCACATGCACCTGGGCATGGCCGCCGCCGACCAGAACGATCTCGGTTTCGATGGGCGTCTGTTTCACAGGAGACCGCGAGCGCCACTGGCGCGCTTTCGCTTAAGAGGTTGGCGGTCCCGAGAGGAGTCGAACCTCCGACCTTCGGTTTAGGAAACCGCTGCTCTATCCGGCTGAGCTACGGGACCGTCCGCCGCGATTTAGCACAGGGCATTACGCGGTGCACGTAGGCATCCGGTCGTCCCGCCTACTCCACCTTGGCGCCCGACAGCGCGACCACATCCTTCCACATCGCCCGCTCCCTGGCGGCGTAGGCGACGGCCTCTTCCGGCGTGCTGGCGATGCAGCGGGCGCCGGCGACCAGGAAGCGCTTTTGAATCTCCGGCTCGGCCGCGATCTGCTTCATGGCGGCGGCCAGTTTGTCGATGATCGGACGCGGGGTGCCAGCCGGAAAAACGAAGGCCGCCCACGAAGTGACGACGAAATCCTTCACGCCGGCTTCCGCCATGGTCGGCACGTCCGGCATGGTCGGCCAGCGTTGCGCCGATGTCACCGCCAGTGCCCGCATTTTTCCGGACTCGATGGTCGAGATATATGACGCGAGATTGTCGATGGCGAAATTCACGTCGCCCGACAACATGGCCGGGATGGTCTGCGCGGCGCCGCGGAACGGCACGTGCACGGCGTCGATGCCGCTGCGTTTCGAGAACATCACGCCCGACAAATGCGGCGAGGTGCCGACACCGGGACTGCCGAAATTGATACGGCCCTTCTGTCTGGCCCAGGCCAGAAACTCGGCCAGCGTTTTCGCCGGCACATGATCGGAGGCGACGACAAACACATTGGGCAATTCCCAGGTCAGCGTCGCCGGGATCATGTCGCGCTCCGGATCGAACGGCATCTTGCTGTATAGAAACTGATTGATCGCGAAGTGGCCGACGGTCGCCGCGCCGATGGTGTAGCCGTCGGGCGGGCTGCCAGTGAGCGCGGCGATGCCGAGATTGCCGCCGGCGCCGGGGCGATTCTCGATCACGAAAGTCTGGCCGAGGATATCCTTCATCCGCTCGCCGAGAATGCGTGACAGCACATCGGTCGAGCCGCCGGCCGGATAGGGTATGATGATCCTGACGTTGTG
The DNA here is from genome assembly GCA_031389105.1 of Hyphomicrobiales bacterium. Classification (GTDB taxonomy): domain Bacteria; phylum Pseudomonadota; class Alphaproteobacteria; order Rhizobiales; family Xanthobacteraceae; genus Pseudolabrys. The sequence goes on along the minus strand of JANMSH010000130.1, from coordinate 3,341 downwards.
ATCCGGCCAGGCGGTCTGGCCGTTGGCGCCAGTGGCGACAAGGAAACCAGCGCTCGATTGCAGGAATGCGCGGCGACTAGGCGATGACATTGATGACTCCCCGGCGGGCACAATGACGTCTATGATCGGTGCACCATTGTAACGATATCCCGCAGCCGGCCGCCATCATGAAACGCCACTGCGTCCTGACAATTGTCTCCTCTGCATTCGCGTGCGCGATGATTGTGTGCAGTGCGACAGCGCAAGACGCCACGACGGCCTGCAAGCTCACCGCCATCGGCACCGGCAATGTCACCACCGTGCGCGATGGCGGTACGATGATGCTCGACGACGGCCGCGAACTGCGGCTGGCCGGAATCGAGGCCGCCGAGGGTAGCCGAGAGGCATTGCAGGCGCTTACCGCCGGGCAGCCGTTGCGGCTCGAGCGGCTGGGCGGCGAACTGGACCGCTATGGCCGGGTGGTCGCCTATGCGTTTCCAGGCGAGGCGCCGCGGTCCCTGCAAGCCGCCTTGCTGGAGCAAGGCCGCGCCCGAGTATCGGCCAGGATCGGCGCCAAACCCTGCGCCGACGCCCTTTTAACCATCGAACGCAAGGCTAGGGTTGAGCGCCGCGGCATGTGGGCCGATCCCAATTTCGCCCCTTTGCGGGCCGAAAACCTCGACCGGCTGCAGGAAAAACGGGGTCATTTCGCGCTGGTCGAAGGCAGGGTACTGTCGGTGCGCGAGAGTGGGGCGACGATCTATGTCAATTTCGGGCGGCGCTGGACGCGTGATTTTACCGTCATCATTCTTAAACGCATGCAGCGGACATTCGCTGCCGCGGGCGTCGAGCCCAAGTCGCTCGAAGGCCGCCCTGTCCGCGTGCGGGGATGGATCGAACAGCGCGGCGGCCCGGTCATCGTGGCCGAGGCGCCCGAACAGATCGAGTTGGTTGACTAGCGCATGACGCCAAAACGGGGGCAGCAGAATTCGGGCAAGACCGCGCGCCGCGTTGCGGCGATCGCGCTGGCGTTGCTGCTCGGCGCCTGCAGCGGCACGCCCGACGATCGCCAGATCTCGCTCCAAATGCCGCAGGGCGGCGCGCCGAGCGAACGCCAGACCGCAACCCAGCGCGAGCACGCGCGCATCCTGGCGTCCTACGGCGGCGCTTATGAAAACACGCGCGTGCAGTCGGAAATCGAAAAGACCGTCGACCGTCTGGTGGCGGCGTCGGAACGGCCCGATCTTAAATACCGCGTGACGGTGCTCAACTCGCCGGCAATCAACGCCTTCGCGCTGCCGAACGGTCAGCTCTACATCACGCGCGGCCTGGTGGCGCTCGCCAATGACAAAGCCGAAATCGCCTCTGTGCTGGCGCATGAAATGGGCCACGTCATCGCGCGGCACGCCGCGATCCGCGAGGAGCAGGCCAAGCAGGCCGCGGTCATCAGCAGCGTCGTCAACGACGTGCTGAGCGATCCGCAGACCGGCGCGCTGGCGCTGGCCAAATCGAAACTCACGCTGGCAGCCTTCTCGCGCGCGCAGGAATTCGAAGCCGACGGCATCGGCGTCGGCATGTCGGCGCGCGCCGGGTTCGACCCGTTCGGCGCCTCGCGCTTCCTCACCGGAATGCAGCGCAATGCCGATCTTAAAGCCGCCGGCGGCAATTCCGATCCGCGCGCGCTCGATTTTCTGTCCAGCCATCCGGCAACACCCGAGCGCGTGCAGAACGCGCTGGCCAATGCGCGGCAATTCAGTGGACCCGGCGCCGGCGAACGCGACCGCGCCGACTATCTCGCCAGCCTCGACGGCGTGATCTATGGCGAGGATCCGAGCGAAGGCTTCGCGCGCGGCCGGAAATTCCAGCATCCCAAGCTCGGCTTCACCTTCATGGCGCCGCCGGGTTTTTCGCTCGACAATACCGCGCAGGCGGTGCTCGGTCTGAAAGAAGGCGGCGGCGAAGCGCTGCGCCTCGACGTCGTCAGCGTGCCGGCCGAGCAGTCGCTGCCCGATTATCTGCGCTCGGGCTGGATGGACAATGTCGATGCCGCAAGCGTCGAAGAGACCACCATCAACGGCTTCCAGGCCGCGACCGCGTCCGCGACCGGCGAGCAATGGTCGTTCCGGCTGTTCGCGGTACGGTTCGGCAGCGACGTCTATCGCTTCATCTTCGCGGCCAAGAGCAAGACTGCTGCCGCCGACCGTTCTTTCCGGGATTCAGTTGCCACTTTCCGCCGCATGAGCCTGAAGGAAAGCGAGCAGGTTCACCCGCTCCGTCTCAAGGTCGTCACCGTCGGCCCGGCCGATACCATCGAGAAACTGGCGCAGCGCATGGCGACCGCCGATCACCCAGTCGCACGCTTCCGCGTCATCAACGGCCTTGCCGCCAACGACCGGCTCAAGCCCGGCGACAAGGTCAAGATCGTCGTGGAATGACGGCTTGCCGTCATGGCCGGGCTTGTCCCGGCCATCCACGTCTTAAATCAGTGAACTGTACAAATCATTCCACTCTGGATTCTGAGCGTGGATAAGCCGCACTTTCCAAGCGCGCGGCCAATGCTTTATCGTCTTCTCACGCTGTCGCGCGGTGCTTATGTCTTCATGCCGCTCGAAGTAGACGAGTAGCTTAACACCATACCGTTTTGTGAAGCCTTTGACGGCAGTTCTATGTTCGTAACAACGACGAACTAAATCACTGGTGACGCCAACGTAAAGCGTACCATCCCGGCGATTGCTCAAAATATAAACAAAGCCATCGGCCATAATCGCAGTGAAGCAAGACGTGGATGGCCGGGACAAGCCCGGCCATGACGATGAAGTATCGTCAGCTCTCGCCCGCTTCGCAATTGAGCGTGAATTCGCGCGGCACTTCCGGCCCCCACAGATAAAATGAATCTTCCGGCTTGTGGTCGGCGGCGGGCCAGCGGTCTTCCTTCGGGATGTAGTCGATGTCGCAGGAATATTCCGAGAAGCTGCCCCACGGATCGCGCACGTAGTGGAAATAATTCGAGCCGAGCACGTGGCGGCCGAGGCCCCAGCCTTTGGTGTGGCCCTTGTCGGCCATGCGCATGGCGCCGAGCCCTATGTCGTTGATGCTCGATACGTCCCAACTGCAATGATGGAAGCCGGGCGCCGAGGATTTCACCAGCGCCAGCAGATGATGATCGCTGCCGTGAATACCGTGCATGAAAGCGACGAGATCGGAGGCGCGGTCCGACAACCGCAAGCCCAGAGTGCGCTCGTAGAACTTGATCGAGCCGAGCACGTCGCTGGTGAAGATCAGCACATGCGACAGACGGCGCGGCCGCACCGGCGGCGCGGCCGCGCGCACGCGGGCGCCCGGAGCGCCGGCCGGCGCGGGCA
>JANMSH010000097.1:0-6410 GCA_031389105.1 Hyphomicrobiales bacterium | reverse complement strand
GCGTCACCGGGACGGATAAAATTTTACGTGTCGCTTTAACCGACAGCGCATATGTGGCGCTCTCGATTAGACTGCAACGCCATTATGCGGCCGGGAATGCGCGGAGACGACAGAATTTGCGCCGTTAGCGGCGTTTACTTCCGATCAAAGTGAACGCGGCGGCGGATCGTTAAAATTTTAATTATTAATCTACGGCGGCGGTCTCGTTTACCGTGTTGTTCGCGCCGCCGGTGTCCAAACCAAGCCCTTCGAGCTTGCGATAGAGCGTCGAGCGGCCGATTTTCAGCCGCCGCGCGACCTCCGACATCTGCTCGTCGTAATGCATGATGGCGAAGCGAATGACCTCGCGCTCGATGTCTTCGAGCGGACGCACGTCGCCGTGCGGATCGGTGAGCCGCAGCGAAGGCGATGCGGTGGTTAATGGCGCGGCGTTGCGCGCCGGCATGCTTGTGTTTTCAACGCCCGGCCAGGTCGCGGCGGTCGTGGGCGAAGCTTCGATCCATTGCTCGGATGGCGGCGTGGCAGCGTTGTCGCCGAGTTGCGCGGCGATCTGCGGGAATTCATTGACGCCGATCTCGTCACCATCGGCCAGCACCACGGCGCGGAAGATCGCATTCTCGAGCTGGCGCACATTGCCCGGCCAGCGATGCGACGCGAGCAAAGCCAGCGCCTGCGCGCCGATGCTGCGCACGCGCTTGCCTTCCTCGGCGGCGATGCGCAGGAGGAAATGCCGCGTGAGTTCGGGGATGTCCTCCATGCGCTGGCGTAGCGGCGGAATCGAAACCGGAAACACGTGCAGGCGATAGAACAAGTCCTCGCGGAAACGTCCGGCCTTCACGTCGGCGATCAGATCGCGGTTGGTGGCCGAGATGATGCGGACATCGACCTTTATGCTCTTGCGGCCGCCGACCGGCTCGACTTCGCCTTCCTGCAGCGCGCGCAGCAATTTGACCTGCGCCGGCGGCGGCAGTTCGCCGACTTCGTCGAGAAACAGCGTGCCGCCGTCGGCCTCGATGAATTTGCCGTTGTGCTTTTCGGTGGCGCCGGTGAACGAGCCTTTCTCATGCCCGAATAAAATCGACTCGACCAGATTTTCCGGCATGGCGCCGCAATTGACCGCGACAAACGGCTTGGCGCGGCGCTGCCCGCTGCCGTGAATGGCGCGTGCGATCAGTTCCTTGCCGACGCCGGATTCGCCCTCGATCAGGACGGGGATGGCGGAGCCCGCGGCCTTCTCGGCGGCGTGCAGCACCGGCCGCATCGCGGCCGAGCGCGTGATGACGTCGGTGATTGACAGCGTGCCGTCGCGGCTGCGTTTAATGCGTTGCAATTCACCGGTCAGCGCCTTGGTGGCGAGCGCATTGCGCAGCGAGACCTGTAGCCGCTCCGGGCTTGCCGGCTTTACGACGAAATCGGTGGCGCCGGCGCGCATCGCCGATACGGCATTGTCGATGCCGCCATGTGCGGTCTGCACGATCACAGGGATATCGAGGCCGGCCTCGCGCATGCGGGCGAGTACGCCGAGGCCGTCGAGGTCGGGCATCACCATATCGAGTACGACGCAATCGACGCGCGAAGCCGTAGGTGCCGTTAAAACCGTCACGGCCGCGTCCCCGCCTTCGGCAAGCATCGCCTGATAGCCCAAGCGCTGCACCATGGTTTCCAGCAGCCGGCGCTGCACCGGATCGTCATCGACGATCAACACGACTTGCGACATGGAACCTCCGGCATCGGCGGCTGTGCCGATTTGGAGCAATGTCGTCGTTTTCGCTTAATGGGCTCTTAAAATGATGCCGGAGACGGGGCTATGCTCAGTCGAAAGGGGAGGAGATCGCGTGTCCAGCCTGCAGATTTACGGCATAGCCCGCACCCGTGCGTTCCGCGCGCTGTGGGTGGCGAAGGAGGTTGGGGTCGACTACCAGCATCTTCCGATCGAGATCGGCGACGCCGGCGCCCGCACTCCCGAGTTTCTCGCCATCAATCCGAACGGCCGCCTGCCGGTCATTGTCGACGGCGATTTCGTGCTGTTCGAGTCGCTGGCGATCACGCTCTATCTCGCCAAGAAGCACTCGCCCGGCAAACTCTACCCCGGCACATTGGAAGGTGAGGCGAGGGCCTGGCAATGGACGATGTGGGCGCTCACGGAAGTGGATCGCGGCGTCAATATCTGGTCGCTCAACGCCGTCCGGCTGCCGCCGGCCGAGCGCGATGCCGCCAAACGCGACGAAGCGCTGAAAGTTATCGCGAGGCCGTTCCAGGTGCTGGACGCGGCGGTATCAAAGCAGGACTACCTGCTCGGCGACACATTCACCGTGGCCGATCTGAACGTCGCCGCCGTCATCAGCCGCGCTATAGAGATGGACCTGTCGGCGGTGCCAAACCTCAAGGCTTGGCTGACGCGCTGCCTGGAGCGGCCTAAGGCGCGCGAAGCGTTGGCGCTCAAGACCGCCGCCGACAACGCCACGCCCGCCGACGTCACCCGGCGCATCGCCAAGTATAACCGGCTCTAGGTGCGCCCCCGCAATTTTGTTGAAAAAGTCGCACCCTGCCATCGCATCGCCATGCGCGGCGGCTTAGATGGTGGCCTGACCCGCCGGTTCCCGCACCATAAAGACCCCCGCCATGGCCAAAGCCGCGACTCGCAAAAAGCCGACCACTGCCCGTAAACCGGCGCCTAAACCAAGCGCCAAGCCCGCGCTCGGCCTCGGCAAGCTGCCGGAATGGGACCTCAAGGATCTCTACCCAGCCATCGACAGCCCAGAACTCAAGCGGGATCTGGAAGCGGCCGAAAAGCAGAGCGCGGAATTCGAGACGACCTACAAAGGCAAGCTCGCAGGCCTGGCGGCCGAGCCCGGCGCTGCTGGCTTTGTCGAAGCGGTAAAGCAGTATGAGGCGCTGGGCGACGTGCTCGGCCGCATCGGATCGTACTCCGGCCTGCTGCACGCCACCGACAGTACCAATTCGGCCTACACCAAATTCTACGGCGACATGAATGAGCGCATCACCGGTGCCTACTCGCATCTGCTGTTCTTCGATCTCGAGATCAACCGCATCGACGACGCCGTGCTCGACGGCGGAATGAATGGCGGCGAACTCGGCCATTACCGGCCATGGATCGAAGATGTGCGCAAGGAAAAGCCGTACCAGCTCGAGGATCGTATCGAGCAACTTTTCCACGAAAAATCGCTGACCGGCTATTCGGCCTGGAACCGGCAATATGACGACACCGTCGCGGCGTTGCGCTTCAAGATCGGGGCTAAGTCGCTCGGCATCGAGCAGGCGCTCAACTTCATGCAGGACGCCGACGGCAAGAAGCGCAAGGCCGCCGCGGAGGCGCTGGCCAAGACCTTCAAGGAAAACCTGCGGCCGTTCACGCTGATCACCAATACGCTCGCCAAGGACAAGGAAATCTCCGACCGCTGGCGCGGTTTCAAGGATGTCGCCGATGCGCGGCACCTATCGAACCGGGTCGAGCCCGAGGTGGTGGAGGCACTGGTCGAAGCGGTGCGCGCCTCCTATCCGAAGCTGTCACATCGTTATTACGCGCTGAAGGCGAAGTGGTTCGGCAGAAAGAAGCTGGCTTATTGGGACCGCAACGCGCCGCTGCCGAAAGTCGCGCAGCGCACGATCCCGTGGACCGACGCACGCGCCACCGTGCTCACGGCCTATGGCGCGTTCTCACCGAAGATGGCGGAAGTCGCTGACAAGTTCTTCACCAACGCGTGGATCGATGCGCCGGTGCGGCTGGGCAAGCAGCCCGGCGCTTTCGCGCATCCGACGGTGCCGTCGGCGCATCCTTATGTGCTGCTCAACTATCAGGGCAAGCCGCGCGACGTGATGACGCTGGCGCATGAGCTCGGCCACGGCGTGCACCAGGTACTTGCCGCGCCGAACGGTCCGCTGATGGCGCCGACGCCGCTGACACTCGCGGAGACCGCGTCGGTGTTCGGCGAGATGCTGACCTTCAAGAAGCTCTTGTCGCAAACCACCGACAAGAAGCAGCGCAAGGCCATGCTCGCCGCCAAGGTCGAGGACATGATCAACACCGTGGTGCGCCAGATCGCGTTCTATTCGTTCGAGCGCAAGGTGCATCTGGAGCGCCGCAACGGCGAACTGACGTCCGACAAATTGTGCGAATTGTGGATGTCGGTACAGAGCGAGAGCCTGGGGCCGGCGATCGAATTGAAGGAAGGCTACGAGACCTTCTGGACTTACATTCCGCATTTCATCCATTCGCCGTTCTACGTTTACGCCTATGCGTTTGGCGATTGCCTGGTGAACTCGCTCTATGCGGTCTACGAAAAATCGAACGAGGGCTTCGCCGAGCATTATCTCGCGATGCTGGCGGCCGGCGGCACCAAACATCATTCCGAACTGCTCAAGCCCTTTGGCCTCGACGCCACCGACCCGAAATTCTGGGACGGCGGATTGAGTGTGATCGCCGGGATGATCGACGAGTTGGAGAAGTTAGAAAAATAGTGAAATCATAGGCTTATACAACGTTGAACAGATGTATAACCTATGTTATACGTCTGTTCAACGAGAGTAGTGCCATGACCATGAAGATCGAGATCAAGAAGATCGGAAATTCGGACGGCGTCATCCTGCCGCGTGAGGCGATGGAGCGCTTCGATCTTAAGCGTGGCCAGCAATTGCATCTGACCGAACTCGCAGGCGGCGGCTTTCAGGCGCTGCCGTATGATCCCGATTTCGAGAAGACGATGGAAGTCGCCGACGAGATTATGGACGAGTACAAAGACACGCTCGCGGCTCTCGCAAAATAATAACCATGACCGAGCTCCCGCCGCCGAAGTGGGTCACTTACGAACAAGCCATCGCCATCCATAGCCGTCAGCTCCGCCGTTTCGGCGGGGCACCAAGCTTACGGGACGAGGGCATGTTGCGGTCCGCGCTCGAGCGACCGGTCAACAAATGGCAATACGAGCAGGCAGAGATGCCGGTACTCGCCGCCGCTTACGCGTTCGGCTTGGCGAAGAATCACGCCTTCATCGACGGCAACAAGCGTATCGCCTTCATGACGATGATCGCATTCTTACGCAAAAACGGAATTCAATTCGCGCCGGAGCAGGCGCACGCCACCAAGATGTTCTATGCGCTCGCCGCCGGCGAGGTGAGCGAGGAAAGCCTGACGCGGTGGATCAAAGATAATTGGCCGAAAACGTAACGGCTGCACATCTTATTTTTCACCCAAATCGCCACTAGATTATGTCGGTGAGTTCATCCATGCCGCCCACCGACCGCGAAAAGAACCGCTTCTCCGCCCGCGCCAAGCGCTACGCCAATGTCGGCACCCAAGTCGGCGGTGTCGCCGCGCGCATGGCGGGCCAGCGGCTGTTCGGCGCAAAGCAGGGCGACCGCGCCGGCAATGCGTTGGCGCTGGCCGCCGCGCTGGGTGGCCTAAAAGGCCCGATCATGAAGGTGGCGCAGCTGCTCGCCACCATTCCCGACGCGGTGCCGGCGGAATACGCCAACGAGTTGATGAAGCTGCAAAGCCAGGCGCCGCCGATGGGGTGGGCCTTCGTCAAACGCCGCATGAGCGCCGAGCTCGGCTCGGGCTGGGAAACGAAATTCAAGAGCTTCGAGCATCATCCCGCGGCAGCGGCCTCGCTCGGCCAGGTGCATCGCGCCGTCGCTGTTGATGGAGATGAACTGGCCTGTAAGCTGCAATATCCCGATATGCAGTCGGCGGTCGAAGCCGATCTGAACCAGTTGCAATTGCTGATGTCAATCCGCAAGCGCTTCGATCCGGCGATAGACGCCAGCGAGATCGCGGTCGAAATCGGCGCGCGGCTACGCGAGGAACTCGATTACGTCCGCGAGGCCAAGCACGTCGCGCTTTATCAGCACATGTTGAATGACGAAAACGCCATCCGCGTGCCGAAGGTCTGGCCGGAACTGTCGACCGGCCGCCTGCTGACGATGGAGTGGATGACCGGCCGCAAGCTGCTCGACCACAAGGATGCTTCGCTTGGCGTCCGCAACAAGCTCGCTACCGCGATGTTCACCGCGTGGTGGCATCCGTTCAGCCGCTTCGGCGTCATCCACGGCGATCCGCATCTCGGCAACTACTCGGTGTTCGACGACTCTAACGGAAAGCCCGCCGGCATCAATCTGCTCGACTATGGCTGCATCCGGATTTTCCCGCCGAGCTTTGTCGGCGGCGTGGTCGATCTTTATCGCGGCTTGCACAAAGGCGACGACGATCTCGTGGTTAGCGCTTACGAGACCTGGGGCTTCAAGCGGCTGTCGCGCGAACTGATCGACGCGCTCAATATCTGGGCGCGCTTTATTTACGGCCCGCTGCTCGATGATCGCGTGCGCACCATCGCCGACGGCGTGAAGGCGTCGCAATACGGCCGGAAGGAAGCGTTCAAGGTGCATCAGGCGCT
>JANMSH010000089.1:0-3500 GCA_031389105.1 Hyphomicrobiales bacterium | reverse complement strand
ACCTTGACGTATTCCTCCGGACCATAGGACAGCGCGATGCGCTTGCGGGTCATCTGCACGCGGGTGATGTATTCGTCAGCCTTCACCCAGGTGTTGGAAAAGATGCAGCAGTTCAGGCGCTGCGGATAATCGATCGCCAGGTTTTGCAACACGCAGCCGCCGGTCGAGGTGCCGGCGACGTGCGCCTTCTCGATACCGAGCTTATCCAGCAGCCCAATGGCATCGCGTGCAATCGCCTGAGTCGAATAAGAATCTTTCGGCTTGTCGCTGTCGCCGGTGCCGCGATGATCGAACGCAATACAGCGGTAACGCTTGGAGAATTCCGCCATCTGGAATTCCCACGCGTTCAGCAGCCCGACCAGGCCCGGAATGAACAGGAAGGCCGGCCCCTCTCCGCGCTCTTCGTAATTAAGCGTGATGTCACCGATGTCGATCCGGGCCACGGCTACTCCTCGCCGGCCAGAACGTCAGCGACGTCGATGGCGCGGCCTTCGCGCGCGCTACGTACGCCGGCCTTGATCACCGCCAGATTGCGCGACGCCCAGTAACCGTCGGTCTCCGGCTTGCCGCCGTTGCGGACGCATTCGACGAACTCGTCGAGCTCCTCGCGAATGGCGTCGTTCGGCTCGGTCTTGACCGGCATCGCCTTGGTGTCGCCGCGCTTGAGATGACGCAGGCCGTTGAACAAATCGTAGTAGGCGGTCGCTTCCTTGCCGTAGATGTTCATCATGTAATATTCGGACGCCGAGGCATAAGACGCCGTCAGGTTCGAGATCGCGCCGCTCTCATGCTCGAGAACGAGATTGGCGATGTCCGGATTGTCGCCGGGCAGCACCAGCCGGTTCGACATGCCCGACACGCGCTTGACCGGACCCATCAGGAATTCCAGCACGTCGACATAATGGATGCCGATCTGCAGCATGACGCCGCCCGGCATGCCGGTGGCCTGATAGCGCCAGGACGACAGGTCGATCTTGCCGAGCCGGTCGCGGCTGATGTTGCCTTCGGCCTGCACCAGTTTGCCGAAACGTCCCGCGTCAATTTCAGTCTTGATCCAGCGGAAATGGCTTTCGCGGCGGCGCTGATAGCCGAGCGCCAGCACCACGCCGGCCTTTTCGCAGACTTTTGCGATTTCCAGGCCCTCCGCCACTGTGTTGGCGATCGGCTTGTCGAGAAACACATGCTTGCCGGCCTCTGCCGCCTGCCGCGTGGTTTCGAGGTGAATGTTATTGGGCGTGGTGTTGATGATCGCTTCGATCGAAGCATCGGCGAGGATCGCTTCATAGCTCTCGGCCTGCGCGCAGCCGTATTTAGCGGCAAAGGCGGCCCGCTTGTCGGGCGAGCGGGTATAGCAGGTGGCGATATCGAACAAATTGGAACGCTTGCAGGCATCGGCCAGAACGTCCGACCACCAGCCGATACCCAGAACGGCAACACGCAACGGCTTCATCGTCTTCTACTCTTCCTGTTTCTTGCGCATGATCTTGTCCGAAAACCGGTGCCCACTTTCCGGGATCATGCGTTACGCGCCACCGCCGCGATGCATTCACATCGCGGCGGTGCGTCGTCAAGAATGGTTACTTCTTTTCAGTGGCTGTCGCGGCCGCCGCTTCCTTCAGGATCGGGGCCCAGCGCGGAATATCGGCGGCAACGGTCTTGCGCAGATGGTCCGGTCCCCGCTCCGCCTTCGGCGGCACGGTGCCGCCGAGCTTGCCGAGCCGCTCGGCCGTGGCCGGATCGTCCAGCGCCTTGTCGAGCGCGTCGGCGAGCTTGGCGACGATCTCCTTCGGCGTGCCCTTCGGCGCGTAAATGCCGCTCCAAATGTTGAGCTGGAAGCTCGGCACGCCGGCTTCCTGGGCGGTCGGAACATTCGGAATAACGGCAAGTCGCTTCGGCCCGGCGACCACGATGCCATTGACCTTCTCGCCCTGGATAGCCGCCACCATGACAAGGGCCTGTTCACAGGCAATGTCGATATGCCCGCCCATCAGGTCGTTCATGCCGGGGCCCATGCCGCGATAGGCCACCTGCGTCGGCTTGATACCGACGACTTGGTTGAACAGGAGGCACGCCATGTGCGAGGTGCCGCCGACGCCACCATGCGCCTGCTTCACCTCGGCGCCCTTTTGCTTGGCCCAAGTGACAAACTCCTTGAGGTTCTTTGCCGGGATGTCCTTCTTGATGGAGACGGCCGCCGGCGCATTGGCCGACATGCCGATCGGCTCGAAGTCTTTGTTCGAATCGTATTTCAGGTTCGGATAGAACGAGGGCGCGGCAATGATGGTGCCCATGCTGGCCGCGAACACCGTATAGCCGTCGGGCTTGGCTTCCGCCGCACGCGTCGCGCCGATCGTGCCGCCGGCCCCGCCGACATTTTCGATCACGATATTCTGCCCGAGATGGCGGCTCATACTTTCCGCGGCGATGCGGGCGACGATGTCGCTCGGTCCGCCGGCCGGGAACGGCACAATCATGGTGATGGTATGGTCCGGATAAGCCTGCGCATGAACCGGCGCGAGACCGCCAAGCATGAATGGCGCGATCAAAGCCGCGCCGAATAGAAGCCCTTTCGTCATCGTATCCTCCCTGTGTTTTTGCGTTGTTCGCTTTGTATTTTTAGAGAACCAATTCCCCGCCCACCGCGCCGCTCTCCGTCAGTCTGGTGAACAAGGCGTCGTCATGCGTGACCAGCATGGTCACGTTCTTTTCGTTGCGATGCAAGTTATTGAGCCAGCGCAATTGACCGATCACAGCCGGCACGTCTTCCCTCACCCAGGGCGCCGCCTTGCCCTTGATCTGTCGGATGTTTTCCAGCACCCAGCCGACATCGACGCTGTGCAGGATTTCACGGCCCGATTGCAGGGCGATGTAGATCATCTGGTGATCGGTCGAATGCCCGGCCGCCTTGATCAGAACGATCCCTGGCGCGATTGGGTAGTAATCGCCATAGTCAAAAATGATGAACTGGTTGATCTGCTCGGCCATCATCGCCAGATGCGGTCTGTGCGGCGTGTTGAGCAGGCAGCGCGCGGTCTCGACCGTGATGAGGGTCCTGCGCGCCAGATCGTCGAAGTTTTTAGCCTGCGTCACGCCGGCAACGTGGTCGGCATGAAAATGCGTCAGCACGATCATGCGCGCGTCGTCGAGCGCCTTCTGAACCTTGGCGAAAGCTTCCGGAAAGTACGGCTCGCGCTTGTCCGGTGTCGAGAATGAATCATGCGTCTCGCGGTCGAGACCGGAGTCGATCATCAAGGTCGCGTCGGGATAGACCACTTGGAACGCCGTGCGCGGCATGGTGATCGGCGTATCGTCGCCGCCTTCAATGACGAAGCGGTTGGGCCGCACGCTGGCAGCGACGCGCGCGACATTCACGGCGACAGGCCAGGCGCCCGGCAGCAGACCGGCCAGGCGGCGGATCGCCGACAGATCGGCGGCGAACGGAACCTCCCGCACTTCAGCCACATCCGTCACGCCAGCGACACTCATAGGCTCTCTCTATT
>JANMSH010000068.1:0-3197 GCA_031389105.1 Hyphomicrobiales bacterium | reverse complement strand
CTGCTGCGCTATGTCGCCCCCCGCATGGCGGATGACGACCGCAAGAAGAAGGGCGATCCCGGCGGGCCGGGCGGCCCCGGCACCGCGGTCATTACCAAAACGAAGACGCAGACCAAGAAACCGAACTTCTATCGCGTACTCATTCTCAACGACGACTACACGCCAATGGAATTCGTGACCCATGTGCTGGAACGCTTTTTCGGCAAGGATCACGAGGCCGCCACGCGAATTATGCTGCATGTGCATCATCACGGTATCGGCGAGTGCGGAACCTATACTTATGAAGTGGCCGAGACAAAAGTGACGCAGGTCATGGACTTTGCCAGAAAACATCAGCATCCTTTGCAATGCGTGATGGAAAAAAAGTGAGATTCGGGGGACGCCCAATACATGAAGATCGGAAGCAAATGCCAACGTTCTCGCGAAGCCTAGAGCAATCTCTTCACCGGGCGCTCGCCCTCGCCAATGAGCGGCACCACGAATACGCGACGCTTGAGCATCTGCTGCTGGCGCTGATCGAAGACCAGGACGCCTCCGCCGTGATGCGCGCCTGCAATGTCGACCTCGACAAGTTGAAGCGCAGCCTGGTCGCCTATCTCGAATCCGAACTCGAAAACCTCATCACCGACGGCGCCGAAGATTCCAAGCCGACCGCGGGCTTCCAGCGCGTGATCCAGCGCGCGGTCATCCACGTGCAGTCGTCGGGCCGCGAGGAAGTCACCGGCGCCAACGTGCTGGTGGCGATTTTCGCCGAGCGCGAGAGCCACGCCGCCTATTTCCTGCAAGAGCAGGACATGACCCGGTACGACGCGGTCAATTACATTAGCCACGGCATCGCCAAGCGGCCGGGATTGACCGAGTCGCGTCCGGTGCGCGGCGCCGAGGACGAGAGCGACAGCAAGAGTAGCAGCGACGAGCCCAAGAAAAAGGGCGATGCGCTTGAAGCTTATTGCGTCAATCTCAACAAGAAGGCCAAGGACGGCAAGATCGATCCGTTGATCGGCCGCGACAGCGAGATCAGCCGCACCATCCAGGTGCTGTGCCGCCGCCAGAAGAACAATCCGCTGTTCGTCGGTGAAGCCGGCGTCGGCAAGACCGCGATCGCGGAAGGCCTGGCGCGCCGCATCATTCACGGCGAAGTGCCGGAAGTGCTCAGGAACGCCACGGTGTTCGCGCTCGACATGGGCACGTTGCTCGCCGGCACGCGCTACCGTGGCGACTTCGAGGAACGGCTCAAGCAGGTGATCAAGGAGATCGAAGCCTATCCGGGCGCGATCATGTTCATCGACGAGATCCACACCGTGATCGGCGCCGGCGCAACTTCTGGCGGTGCGATGGATGCGTCCAATCTGCTCAAGCCGGCGCTGGCCGGTGGTTCGATCCGCTGCATCGGCTCGACCACCTACAAGGAATACCGCCAGTATTTCGAGAAGGACCGCGCGCTGGTGCGGCGCTTCCAGAAGATCGACGTCAACGAGCCGTCGATCCCGGATGCCATCGAAATCCTCAAGGGCCTCAAACCGTATTTCGAGGAATATCACAAGCTCAAATACACCAACGAAGCCATCAAGGCGGCGGTCGAACTGTCGTCGCGCTACATCCACGACCGCAAGCTGCCGGATAAGGCGATCGACGTGATCGACGAGTCGGGCGCGGCGCAAATGCTGCTGCCGGAAAGCCGCCGCAAGAAGACCATCGGCATCAAGGAGATCGAAATCACGATCTCGACCATGGCCCGCATCCCGCCCAAGACCGTGTCGAAGGACGATGCCGAGGTGCTCCGCCATCTTGAGCACACGCTCAAGACCACGGTCTACGGTCAGGACAAGGCCATCGAGGCGCTGTCGTCGTCGATCAAGCTGGCGCGCGCCGGTCTGCGCGAACCGGAAAAGCCGATCGGCTGCTATCTGTTTTCCGGCCCGACCGGCGTCGGCAAGACTGAGGTTGCCAAGCAATTGGCGCTGTCGCTCGGCGTCGAACTGATCCGCTTCGACATGTCGGAATACATGGAGCGGCACACGGTCTCGCGCCTGATCGGCGCGCCGCCGGGCTATGTCGGCTTCGACCAAGGCGGCCTTTTGACCGACGGCGTCGATCAGCACCCGCATTGCGTACTGCTGCTCGACGAAATCGAGAAGGCGCATCCCGATCTGTTCAACGTGCTGTTGCAGATCATGGATCACGGCAAGCTGACCGATCACAACGGCAAACAGGTCGATTTCCGCAATATCGTGCTCATCATGACCACGAACGCGGGCGCGTCGGATATGGCGAAAGCGGCTTTCGGCTTCACCCGCTCGAAGCGCGAGGGCGATGACATCGAGGCGCTCAACCGGCTGTTCGCGCCGGAATTCCGCAACCGGCTCGATGCCACCATCACCTTCGCGCATCTGTCGCAGGAGGTGATCGCCAAGGTGGTCGAGAAGTTCGTGCTGCAACTCGAAGCGCAGCTCGGCGACCGCAACGTCACTATCGAATTGTCGGAAGAGGCCGCGCGCTGGCTGATCGCCAACGGTTACGACGAACTGATGGGCGCCCGCCCGATGGCCCGCGTGATCCAGGAGCACATCAAGAAGCCGCTGGCTGACGAGGTGCTGTTCGGTCATCTCAAGAGCGGTGGGCACGTCCGCGTCATTGTCGACAAGGACGAAACCGGCCGCGACAAGCTCGGCTTTGAATATCTCGATGGCCCGATCACGCCCAAGCCGGAAAAATTGCCGGCGGCGCGTCCGAAAGCCAAGCGGCGCGCGTCACCGCGGCCGAAGCCGAAGGGCGATGGCGGCAAAAAGGGCTCGGTGCCCAAGGTGCCGCTGGCCAAGGTCTGAGCGCGAACTGACGACATAAAGAAAGGCCGGCCAAATCCTTTAGTGCGATTTGCCCGGCCTTTTTTGCTTTCTGGATTGGCAATTTTGCAGGCGTCTTATGCGCGCCGCCCGCGCCGGTTGCGGCGGGGGCAGGGCCATGACATGAGCGGTTACCTATGTCAGCGACCAACGACTTGCCCGAGACAGAGCCCTCGACCGCCAGCAACTTCTTTGCAGGCGTATGCTCCGCGTTGACGTCGGTGTTCTTCCTGGTGCTGGCTGGCACTTATGTCGGCATGGGCGCGCTGGCGCACGACTTCGGCTTTGCGCCGTGGTGGCTGGCGTTATCGTCGGTGCTGGTGTGGGCGGCGCCGGCGCAGGTCATCCTGATCT
>JANMSH010000057.1:0-2160 GCA_031389105.1 Hyphomicrobiales bacterium | reverse complement strand
CCGTCAACGCCGAGATCCGCGACCTGTTCGCCGCCGGCGCCGACGTGGTCCAGATCGACGAGCCCTATATGCAGGCGCGGCCCGAGAAGGCGCGCCAGTACGGGCTGGCGGCGCTGAACGCGGCGCTCGACGGCATCACCGGCACGACCGCGGTGCACATCTGCTTCGGCTACGCCGCGATCATTCATGAGCGGCCGAGCGGCTACTCCTTCCTGCCGGAGCTGGCGCAGTGCAGCTGCCGCCAGGTGTCGGTGGAGACGGCGCAGTCGCACCTTGACTGCGCGGCGCTGCAGGCGCTGGACGGCAAGCAGGTGATGGTCGGCTGCATCGACCTGGACGACCCGCAGGTGGAGTCGGTGGCCACGATCGTGCAGCGCATCGAGCGCGCGCTGCCCTACGTGAAACCCGAGAACGTCATCCTGGCGCCCGACTGCGGCATGAAGTACCTGCCGCGCGAGGTGGCGGTGGGAAAACTGAGGGCGATGGTGGCGGCGGCGCGGATATTGAGGTTGGAGTGCAGGGTGGCTTGACGAGCAACGTTGCCGCTCGGGCGCGAGAGGCGGTTCACGATCCGTTGCTGCCGGTCGGATGGGCAAACCGCTCGCCCGAAAGCGGCGTGATCATTTGTCCTGCACCGTGTTCAGGTAAGCCAGGATGTTGACGAAATCCTGCTGCTTGAACACGTCCTTCCACGGCGGCATGCCCTTGGCCGGACGGCCGCTGGTCACCGTCGTGAGGAACACTTCGGCCATCTGGTCGCCGTATTTGAGCTTCAGGCGGCGCAGGTTGAGCTTGCGGTCGGCCACGACGGCGTTCGGGCCGTGGCAGTGCCCGCAGGTTCCGTTGAAGACTTCCTTGCCCTCGGCGACGTCGCCCTTGTCGGCCCCACTCTGCGCCGGTGTGGCCGCCGCGTCGTTGGCTGCGACCTGTATCGGCCCGGCGTCTGTCATGGTGAGCGGCGGACCCATCGCCACCAGCGCGTACTTGGCGCTGAGGTGGCGGATTCGCGGCCCCAGACGTGCCAACGCGGCATCAACTTCATCGCGCAGTGCCGACTGCTTGCTTGAGAAGCCGATGGCGGCCGGCCATTGCATCTGCGGCGTGTCGACCGGGATCACGTCAAACGCGTCGTGCAGTGCAGTACGGTTGATGTAACCCGCGCTCGGGCCCCATATGAACGCCGCATCCACCGCGCCGGCGGCGAGGCGGCGCATGGCCTCCTCCGGGTCCAGGGTGGTGACGGACGTGATGTCACTCCTCGTGGCGAGCAGGCTTTGCGGCGGCGAGGCGAACTGGACGGCAACCCGCTTGCCTTTCAGGTCGTCAATGCCGGTGGCGGCGTGGGACTTCGGTATGACCAGCGCGTAGCCCAGCGTCAGAATCGGGCGCGTGAAGATCACGCGCGGACCCATGAAGTCCGAGACCGCCGGAAGTCCGACCGCGAGGTCGCACTGGCCCGCCAGAAGCGTGCTGCGCAGGTTGCGCTTGCCGAAGTAGCTGAGCGACCAGACGGTTTCCATCGGGCGGCCCAGCGCTTCGGCCACGGCCCGGCCGATTTCGACGTACAGGCCAGGCATGCCCTTGTCGACGGCGTCGGGCGCGTTGCTGCTGAACGGCAGGTTGGCGGGGTCGGCACACAGCCGCAGCGGTTGGACTGCCGCTGGTGCGGCAGCCACTCCGCCAACGAGCGCCGCCGCCAAGGCGACGTACTTGACGGCTCGCATCTTCACTCCGAGAAGACGAAGAGCGCCCCACCTTCTGGGGTGGCTTCCGTCATCTTCTTGCCAACCTCGCCGAGGAAGGCCGGGATCGCCGCCGTCCGCCCGACCACCACCGCCACGTACTGCTTTCCATCCACCGAGTAGCTGATCGGGCCCGCGCCGATGCCCGAGCCGAGTTGGGCCTTCCACAACTCCTTGCCGTTCTTGGCATCGTAGGCATGGAACACGCCGTGCAGGTCACCCCAGAACGTCAGGCCGCCCGCCGTCGTGAGCGTGCCGCCGTTGAACGGCAGGTCGGTCTTCACGCCCCAGACCTTCTTCTGCGCCACCGGATCCCAGGCCATCAGTTCGCCCATGTAGCCGCCGGGACCCGGCATGGTCGGGAAGTCGGCCCCGAGGTAGAACACGCCCTTCTTGTAGTTGACCTCGGAGACGGCCC
>JANMSH010000039.1:0-2759 GCA_031389105.1 Hyphomicrobiales bacterium | reverse complement strand
ACCATCAGCACCAGCGTGACGGCGTTGGAGCCGATCAGCGGCCAGTCGCCGATGCCGAGGCCATAGACCAGCCAGAACCCGATGCCGATGGTGAAGGCGGCGGTCCCCGGCAACGACAGCGCGCGTGTGTCCTTGTCGCGCACGACCTTAAGCGCCTGCGGCAGCCAGCACAGTGTCGTCAGCGCAGCGCCGGCGACGCCGACCGAGTCGATGAACGAAGGAGGCAGCATGGCGTTGCATTACGGGCGATTCGACTCTGTAATGTGACAGCGAGACACCCATGGCGCAGACCGCAAGCCCGCCGCGAACACTAAGCTGCGCCCGCTGCGGCGCGTCGTTCGCATGTGCGCTCGACGGCGATTGCTGGTGCGCGGCCGAGCCCTACCGCCTGCCGCTGCCCGGCGCCGCGGCCGAGGATTGCCTGTGTCCAGCTTGTTTGCGCGAGGCGGCAAAGGTCGCGAGCGAACGCACTTAATCGTCGCCGGCCGACTGTACACGCTGTCGATGCTGACCGCTTTCCTGCTGCCGCCGACGCTGATCACCGGCTTCTTCGGCATGAACACCAAGGACATGCCGTTCCAGACGACCGACGGCGGCACCTGGATGGCGATGTGCGTGGCGATTACCGCCAGTGCAATCAGCTTGTGGGTGCTGCGCCGGATGCGCGCGTTTTAAGCCACGCACCGAGCGCACGATCCCGAAACGTGGGCAACCGCCCTCCTTTGCAGCGCGCGGTTGAACACTCATAATGCCGCCCCGCCATTGGACGCCTTCCCATGATCATCGAAATCGCACAGATCGACGTGAAGCCCGGCATGGAAGCCGACTTCGAAACCGGCGTGAAGAATGCCGCGCCGCTGTTCAAGCGCGCCAAAGGCTGCACCGGCCTGTCGCTGCAGCGCTCGCACGAAAAGCCGGCGCGCTACCGCCTGTTCGTGCAATGGGACACGGTGGAAAATCACACTGTCGATTTCCGTGGCTCCGCCGATTTCCAGGAATGGCGCAAGCTGGTCGGCCACTGCTTCGCTTCGCCGCCCGAGGTCGAACACGTCCGCGAAGTCTTCAAAGGTTTTTAAGCGCGCAATAGAGAGCACTGGCAATGAACCGCAGCATCGATCGCATTCTCACCACCCATACCGGCAGCCTGCCGCGCACCAAAAAGGTCGTCGAACTGCTGCTCGCCGAGCAGGCCGAGCCCGGCAGGCGCAAAGCCGAGCTGAACGCCGCGGTGCGCGAGGCCATTGCCTATGTCGCCAGCAAGCAGGTCGAATGCGGCATCGACGTCATCAATGACGGCGAGCAGGGCCGCACCGATTACACCGTGCATGTGCTCGACCGCCTCTCCGGCTTCGAAGGCGAAAGCTCGGCGCCGCTCGGCACCGGCGAACCGGAATTCCCGGAGCTCGCGGAAATCCTCAAGCAGTTCGCCTCGCCATTCCAGCACCGGCCGATGTGTACCAGCGACGTCGGCTGGAAAGACTGGCCGGCAGCACTCGCCGACATCGAAATGTCGAAGGCCGCGCTGAAAGGCGTCAAGGCGGAAGAGATTTTCATGACGTCGCCCTCGCCTGGCCAGATCGCGCGCTACCTGCGGAACAAGCACTACAAGTCCGACGAGGAATATGTCTTCGCGCTCGCCGACGTGATGAAGCGCGAATACAAGGCGATCGTCGACGCCGGATTTTTGCTGCAGCTCGATTGCCCCGATCTGGCGATGCTGTGGCACACCGACTATCGCGAACAGGGTCTGGCCAACTTCCGCAAGATCATTTCGGTGAACGTCGCCGCGCTCAATCACGCCATCGCCGATATTCCGGCCGACCGCATGCGCATGCATGTGTGCTGGGGCTCGACCATGTCGCCGCGCCACCACGATATTCCGCTCAAGGACATTGTCGACATCATCCTGACCGGGAAGCCGACCGCTGTGTCGTTCCCGGCCGCCAACGGCCGCCACGAGCACGAATGGAAGATCTGGCGCGAGGTGAAGCTGCCGCCCGGCAAGGTCATAATTCCCGGCGTGATCGATTCCACCGTGAACACCGTGGAGCATCCCGAACTGGTCGCGGACCGCCTGGTGAATTTCGCCAGCGCCGTCGGCCGCGAAAGCCTGATCGGCGGCGTCGATTGCGGTTTCGGCACCTTTGCCGGAAGAGTCCAGGTCGACAGCAAGATCGTCTGGATGAAGCTGCAATCGCTGGCCGAAGGCGCGGCGCTCGCATCGAAGCAATTGTGGAAGAAGGCTGCGTAGCGCCGCCTACTTCGAGATCGGCACTATCGACACGACTTTCTTCTCGTTCTTGCGGAAGCTGTGACCGGCGACGCTTGCGACGGTGGCCGAAGTGTCCTCGATGCGGGTCGTCATGCCGCCGTTGATGTCGTAGACCGTCACAGTGTCGATGGTGAAGGTGATCTGCTTCATCATATCGAGCATTTCCGGCGTGATCTTGTCGTCGGACACGCTGGCCAGCTTGCGTGCGATATCGAGCGTGACCGCCTTGAGCGACTCCTTGTCCATTTCGCGCTTGCGCGTGATGCGCGCCGTGCCGGTTTTGTCGTCCCAGGACGTCAGTTGCGTGGTCAGAGTCGACTTGACGACGCCGCCACCGAGCGGGCTAGGCGTATCGTCGGCTTCGCGCTTGACCATGCCGGGTTTAAGTCCCGTATTCTGGGCGGACGACAGCGACACGAGATCTTCCAGCAAGGCGGCCGCAGCAGTTTTATCGTCCGCGATCAGAACGCCTTCCAACATCTGACGC
>JANMSH010000468.1:0-3867 GCA_031389105.1 Hyphomicrobiales bacterium | reverse complement strand
CGGGCCGATGACCATGGCGCCGTCCCAACTCGGCGCCTTCACGCGCTCCGATCCGCGCCAAGACCGCGCCAACATTCAGTATCATGTGCAGCCGCTGTCGCTCGATCGGTTCGGCGAGCCGCTGCACCCGTTCCCGGCCTTCACCGCCAGCGTCGCCAATATCCGGCCGACCAGCCGCGGCGCCATCACGCTCAAGTCCGCCGATCCGGCGCAGGCCCCGGCCATCGCACCGAATTATCTTTCGACGCCTGAAGACCGCCGTGTCGCGGCGGATTCCATCCGCGTTACCCGCGCCATCGTTGCGCAGAAGGCGTTACAGAAATATGCGCCGGTCGAATATCTACCGGGCGATGCCGTGCGCAGCGACGACGAAGCCGCGCTGGAAAAAGCCGCCGGCGATATCGGCACCACGATTTTTCACCCCGTCGGCACTGCCAAAATGGGCCGCGACACCGATTCGCGCGCCGTGGTCGATGCGCGCTTGCGCGTCATAGGCATCGACGGCCTGCGGGTGATCGACGCCTCGGTGATGCCGTCGATCACATCCGGCAACACCAATTCGCCGACCATGATGATTGCCGAAAAAGGCGCGGCGATGATTCTGGAAGACCGCAAACGTTGAACGCTATTTTACAAGGAGCGACGTCATGAACCTCGTTGAGCGCGTCAAGGCGATCCTGATGCAACCTAAACTGGAATGGCCGGTGATCGAGCGCGAGCCGGCCACCCCCAATTATCTGTTTCCGAATTATGTAATGATCCTCGCCGCCATCCCGCCGGTGTGCTCGTTCATCGGCGGCGTCCTCATCGGCTTTGGCCCCTATCGCATGGGCATTTTCAGCGGGCTGGTCAACGCCATCATTATCTACGTGCTGACGCTGGGCGGTGTGTTCATCACCGCCTACATCATCGATTATCTCGCCGGGGTCTTCGGCGGCCAGAAGAACTTCGACAATGCTATGCGAGTGTCGGCCTACGCGCCGACCGCGGCCTGGATCGCCGGCGTGTTCAACATCATCCCGCTGCTCAGCATCCTGAGCCTGCTCGGGTTGTACAGCCTGTATCTGATGCACACCGGACTGGTCGCGCTGATGCGGCCGGCGGCCGAGAAAGCGGTGATCTATACGATCGCGGTGATCGTCTGCGTGATCGTGATCTGGTTCGTCATCGTTGGCGTGCCGGCGATGCTGTTCGGTATCGGCCTGCCGAGGTGATTACGGCAGCGCCTTGAAGTGCCGGATCGGCCGTCCGGGCGCGATGGCCTGCGCCGCCGCGACGATGGCGTTGGCGTCGATGCCGTAGTGCCGGTACAGCTCGGCGAGCGAGCCGGTCTGGCCGAAATGCTCGACGCCGAGCCCGCGCGTGCGGTTGCCGTTGACCGAGCCGAGCCACGCGAGTGTCGCTGGGTGCGCGTCGACCACGGTGACGATGCCGCAGCTCTGGGATACATCGGCAAGCAATCGCTCGATGTGTGAGCGCGCATGCACGAGGCCGCGTTCGCGCGCGCGTTGCGCCGCGGTCCAGCCGGCGTTCAGGCGATCGGCTGACGTCACCGCAAGCAAGCCGACGTCGCGGCGGTCTTCCGCCATCAGGCCGACGGCCTCAATGGCTTCCGGCGCAATCGCGCCAGTGTAGGCCACAACCACCTGGCAGTTCGGTCCCGGCTTGCGCAGCCAATAGGCGCCATTGACGATCTGCTGGCGCAGATCGGGCGTCATGTCGCGCTGGATCTGCTCGACTGGCCGCGTCGACAGCCGCAGATAGACCGCGCCGCCGGTTTCGTCGCGCAGCCAATCCTCTTCAGATGATTCCGCTTTGCCGTCCTTTTGAATGTACGCGAAGGCCCAGGCCATGATGACCGCAAGTTCATCGACAAAAGCAGGCTCGAAGCTTGCCAGCCCGTCTTGCGCCAGCCCGATCAAGGGTTCGGCAATCGATTGATGCGCGCCGCCTTCGCCGGCGAGCGTAATGCCGGACGGCGTCGCCACCGCGATGAAGCGGGCATCCTGATAGCAGGCGTAATTCAGCGCATCCAAGCCCCGCGCGATGAAGGGATCGTACAGCGTGCCAACCGGCAACAGCCGCACGCCGTTGATGGAATGCGACAGGCCGAGCGCCGACAGCAAAATGAACAGGTTCATCTCGGCGATGCCGAGCTCGATGTGCTGGCCCTTCGGCGAGAACTCCCAATTGAAAGTGGAGGGGATGTGCTCGCTCTTGAAGGTGTCGGCCATGACTTCACGAGCAAAGAGCCCGCGCCGGTTCACCCAGGGGCCGAGATTGGTCGACACCGTCACGTCCGGTGACGTGGTGACGATATGGCGCGCGAACTCGCTGTCCTCGCGGCCGATCTCGTTGAGCAGGCCGCCGAAGCCGTTCTGCGTCGACATCACCGGCTGAATCTTGATCGCCAATGTCCCCGGAACGTCGATCTCCGGGGCTGAGAGACGGCGATCCTTGACTGCGGCGAACGGCACCTTGTCGAGGAACGCCTGCACGTCATGTTCCGGCAGCGTGACGCCTTCGAACTTGTCCCACTCGTGGCCGGGCCGCACACCCATCGTGGTTTGAAATGTTTCCATCTGCGCCGGCGTCATCAGGCCGGCGTGATTGTCCTTGTGGCCGGCCATCGGCAGGCCGAAGCCCTTCACCGTGTAGCAGATGAAACAGGTCGGCTTTTCCGGATGCGCGCCGTGCATGGCGTCGAGCACCGACGGCAGGTCGTGGCCGCCGAGATTGTTCATCAATGCGGCGAGTTCGTCGTCGCTGCGGCGCTCGATCAGTTTCGACACGTCGCCCTGGTCGCCGATCTCGTCGGTCAGCCGCTTGCGCCAGGCCGCGCCGCCGGCAAACACCAGCGCCGAGTAGAGCTGGTTCGGACAATTGTCGATCCAGGCCTTGAGCTTGTCGCCGTCCGGCTCCTTGAACGCGGCCTGTTGCAGCGAGCCATACTTGAGGATGACGACGTCCCAGCCAAAATTCTTGAACAGTTGCTCGTAGCGCTCCCACAGTCCCTCGCGCACCACGGCGTCGAGGCTTTGCCGGTTGTAGTCGATGACCCACCAGGTATTGCGCAAGCCCTGCTTCCAGCCTTCGAGCAGCGCTTCGAAAATATTGCCTTCGTCGAGTTCGGCATCGCCGACAAGCGCGATCATGCGGCCTTCCGGCCGTGCTTTGCCGTTTATTTCTTTGCCCCAATCGTGCGCGCGCACGTAATCCTGCACCAGCGACGAGAACAAGGTCTGCGCCACGCCGAGCCCGACCGAGCCGGTCGAGAAATCGACGTCGTCGGTGTCCTTGGTGCGCGACGGATAGCTCTGCGCGCCTTTGTAGCCGCGGAAGTTCTCCATCTTCTCCTGCGTCTGCTTGCCGAGCAGATACTGGATGGCGTGATAGATCGGCGAGGCGTGTGGCTTGACCGCGACACGGTCCTGCGGCCGCAGCACGTCGAAATAGAGTGCCGTCATGATGGTGGCGAGCGACGCCGAAGACGCCTGATGGCCGCCGACCTTGAGCCCGTCCGAACTCTCGCGCAGGTGATTGGCGTTGTGGATGGTCCAGCTGGCCAGCCACAGCACCTTGCGCTCCAGCGCGCTCAGCGCGGCGAGTTTGTCGGCGGAAATATCGGTCGGATTCTGCATCCGGCAATTATGGCCCCGGGGCGCTGGCGATGCATGCCAATTCCAGTTATTATTTACGCTCCAAATAGCTCATTCGATCACAATTCGAATGAAAAGAGGTGACTTATGCCAATTCCGGCCCTCGACGCGGTGGACCTCAAAATCCTGGCTTTGTTGCAGGTCGATGGACGCATCAGCATCAATGATCTCGCCGGCAAGATCGGCCTGTCACCTTCACCCTGCCTGC
>JANMSH010000458.1:0-8488 GCA_031389105.1 Hyphomicrobiales bacterium | reverse complement strand
GCCGGCCCTTGCTTCCACCCTTGGCGCCGTGAGAAAAGGCCGCATGACAGACCCCAAGCCAGATGACGAAACCTTGCCCGACCGCCTGTGCAACGATCCGCGCAGCCCTTATTTCAACGCCGACGTGCTGGCGCGCGATGTCGGCATCCGCTTCAAGGGTGTCGAGAAGACCAATGTCGAGGAATATTGCGTGAGCGAAGGCTGGGTCCGCGTCGCCGCCGGCAAGGCGGTCGACCGCTACGGCAATCCGCTGACCATCAAGCTCACCGGCCCGGTCGAGCCGTATTACAAGAGCAAGAAGGCCGACTGACGCGGCCAGCGCGGACGGAAGCATCATGATACGGAAGCGCTATGGATGACGGCAGTGTCAGCCATCAGGTTGCCCAGCTCGAAGAACGCATCGAAGCGCTGACGGTTTCGATCGAGCGCTGCCGCAAGATTTCGTTCGCCGCCAAGATCGCGGTTGCCGCCGGCGCGTTCTGGTTCGTGTTGTTCATTCTCTGGATCCTGCCGTTCGGCGCCACCGCCTTTGTCGCCGCGACTTCCGCGGTGCTCGGCGGTTTTGTGCTGCTCGGCTCGAATGCGACCACCTGGGCGCAGACCGAGGCTGACCGCGCGGCCGCGGAAGCCGCACGCGCCGACCTGATCGGCAGTATCGAGTTGCGCGTCGTCAGCGAAAGGCCGACACTGCATTGAGCGCTTTGGGGGAATGGAATATATTCTACGGCGCAAACCAGCGGCCGCTTCGCTTTGCCGGAGTGTCAAATCGTGCGTCTTCTTTCCGGACTGCTGACTAAGTTCATCAGGAACGGCACGCTGCGCCTGTACGATGCGACGGGCAAATTGCACGTGTTTGGCGGCCGGCAGCCTGGACCCGACGTGACCGCGCGCATCAACAACGCGGGCCTCGAAACCAAACTGGCGCTGAATCCGGAACTCGCCGCGGGCGAAGCTTATATGGACGGCGGCCTGACGCTCGAGAACGGCGCCACCATCCACGACCTGCTGATGCTGTTCTCGGTCAACCGCGCCGGTCTCTCCAGCCACGGCTCGCAGAAACTGCTGCGCAAGATGTGGCGCGCGCTGCGGCGTTGGCATCAGTCCAATCCGGTCGGCACCGCGGCGAAGAACGCACGGCATCACTACGACGTACCGGCCGATCTGTACCGGCTCTTCCTCGACGACAACATGCAGTATTCCTGCGCCTATTTTCGCGATCCCGAACGCGACACGCTGGAGCAGGCGCAGAACTACAAGCTCATTCACGCCACGTCGAAACTGAATCTTGCGCCGGGCATGAGCGTGATCGAGATCGGCTCCGGCTGGGGCGGCTTCGCGATCCATATCGCCAAACAGACCGGCGCGCGCGTCGTGGCGATCAACGTGTCACCGGAGCAGCTCAAGGTCTCGCGCGAGAATGCCGCGGCTGCGGGCGTGCCGGATTTGGTGGAATTTCGCGAGGCCGATTACCGCAATGTCGAAGGACAATTCGACCGCGTCGTGTCGGTCGGCATGATGGAGCATGTCGGCATCGGCCATCTTGACGAATATTTCGGCAAGGTGCGCAGTCTCTTGAAGGACGACGGCTATGCTTTCATCCATTTCATCGGCCGCATGTCGCCGCCCGGCACCACCGGACCGTTCATCCGAAAATATATTTTTCCCGGCGGCTATTCGCCGGCACTGTCGGAAGTCGCCGCCGCGACCGAACGCTGCGGTCTGTGGAACGCCGACACCGAATTTCTGCGGCTGCATTATTACTACACCATCCGGCATTGGCGGCTGCGCTTCGCGAACAACCGCGACAAAGCCGTGCAGATCACCGACGAAAAATTCTGCCGCATGTGGGAGTATTATCTGGCAGCGGTCGAGCTGGAATTCCTGCACGGCTCGCACATGGTCATGCAGATGCTACTGTCAAAGACGCGCGACGCGGTGCCGATCCGCCGCGATTTCATGATCGATGCGGAGCGCGCCGCGCAGACATAATTCATCGCCCGTATTCTTTATCGGCCCCGGGCAGGCCGTCGTCTCTGCCCGCCAAAACGGGCCTTGTATTGCCCCCTCGAAAGCCGAGGGAGATGGAGCACCGAGCGGCGCGTCCATTCCTTATGTGCGCGCACCGACCGGGTGCGCGGCGCCTCCCGGCGCTCCATCGCGGCGATTTCTTTGTCCCCGGGACCGTACTTCCGTGTGCGCGACGGGAAACTCTTCGCTTCCCTGATCCGGGTGGCTTTCGCCTCCCTTCATCCGCATCCGTGCAGCCATTCAAGGCAGCTCTCCGTTAGTGAGAGCGGACGGTGACCCGAGGCCTCCCGGGTGCGGGGGTACGTTCGTCCCCGCCCGCAGGCGCCACATCCTGCTCCACCATCACGACGCCTCATGAGAGCGCCCGCGATGAGCAGGACGGGTGGAGACTATATACCTTGGGAATATTGTCAAGAGGCTTTGTATATCCGCTCGTCCCCGCGAAAGCGGGGACGACACCAGTGCCTACTCCGCGGCTTCCGCCCTCGGGCCGACCGCCTCGACCTTAGCGGCGCAGAACTTGAATTCCGGAATCTTGCCGAACGGATCGAGCGCCGGATTGGTCAACAAATTCGCCGCCGCCTCCACATAGGCGAACGGGATGAACACCACGCCGTCGGGAATGGCGTCGTCCTGGCGCGCGGCCAGTTCGACCTCGCCACGGCGCGTGCTGACGCGCACCATATCGCCCGGCTGAATGCCGAGCTTCTCGATGGTGCCGCGCGAGAGTTGCGCGACCGCCGAGGGCTCCAGGGCGTCGAGCACGGTGGCACGCCGCGTCATCGAGCCGGTGTGCCAATGCTCAAGCTGGCGGCCGGTCGAGAGGATGAACGGATAGTCGTGATCCGGCGTCTCGTCCGGCGGCAGCAGCTTGGCCGCAACCAGCTTGGCCATGCCGTTGGGACGAGGGAAGCCCTTGTCGAACACAACGTCGCGGCCGGGAATATCAGGCCCGTCGGTTGGATACGTGACGTGGTCCTCGCGCTCGACGCGGTCCCAGGTGATGTTGTCGAGCGCCGGCATCAGCCGCGCCATCTCCTCGAACACTTCGCTGACGTGCTTGTAGTTCCAGTTCTCGCCCATGCGCTGCGCCAGGTCCTGGATGATCCAGAGATCCTGACGCGTATCGCCCGGCAGCGGCAGCGCCTTGCGCCCCATCTGCACCTGACGATTGGTGTTGGTGACGGTGCCGTCCTTCTCCGGCCAGGCCGAAGCCGGCAGAATGACGTCGGCATAGGAAGCCGTCTCGGTGACGAAGATGTCCTGCACCACCAGGCATTCGAGATGCGCCAGCGCGCCGCGCGCGTGGTTGAGATCGGGATCGGACATCGCCGGGTTTTCACCCATGATGTACATGCCCTTGATCTCATCGGCATGCACCGCGTCCATGATCTCGACGACGGTCTTGCCGCGCTTGGGATCGAGCTTCTTGCCCCAAGCGTTTTCATACTTTTCGCGGATCGTGACGTCTTCGACCGACTTGTAATCGGGGAAGAACATCGGGATGAGACCGGCGTCGGAGGCGCCTTGTACGTTATTTTGGCCGCGCAGCGGATGCAGGCCCGTGCCGGGACGGCCGACCTGGCCGCAGATCAGCGACAGCGCGATCAGGCAGCGCGCATTGTCGGTGCCGTGGGTGTGCTGCGACACGCCCATGCCCCAGAAAATGATGGCGTTCTCGGAGCGCGCAAAGGCTCGCGCGACTTCGCGCAGCGTATCGGCGGGAATGCCGCAGATCGGCTCCATTTCCTCGGGCGTGAAATCTTTCACGTTCTCGGCGATCTGCTGGAAGCCTTCGACGTAAGTCTGGACATATTGCTGGTCGTAAAGCTTCTCGCCGATGATGACGTTGAGCATGCCGTTGAGCATGGCGACGTCGGTGCCGTTCTTGAACTGCATCATCTTCCAGGCGTGGCGCTTCATCGCCGTGCCGCGCGGATCCATGATGACGAGTTTGGCGCCGCGCTTGGCGGCCTGCTTGAAGAAGGTGGCGGCGACCGGATGGTTCTCGGTTGGATTGGCCCCTATCACGATGATCATGTCGGAGTTCTTGCACTCGTTGAAGGTCGCGGTCACGGCGGCCGAGCCAACGCCTTCGAGCAATGCCGCCACCGACGAGGCGTGGCACAGCCGGGTGCAGTGATCGACGTTGTTGGAGCCAAAGCCGGTGCGCACCAGCTTCTGGAACAGATAGGCCTCTTCGTTCGAACCCTTGGCCGAGCCGAAGCCGGCCAGAGCGCGCGGACCGTCGCGGTCGCGGATTTTCTTCAAGCCCGACGCGGCGCGCTCCATCGCCTCTTCCCAGGTCGTTTCGCGGAAGTGCGTGAAAGGATTCTTCGGATCGACCAGGTCGTCGGCGGCTTTCGCCACGCCGTCCTTGCGGACCATCGGCTTGGTGATGCGTTGCGGATTGCTGACGTAGTCGAAGCCGAAGCGGCCTTTGACGCAGAGCCGGTTCTGGTTGGCCGGGCCGTTGCGGCCGGTAACGCCAATAAGTTTGTCGTTCTTAATCTGATACGTGAGCTGGCAGCCGACGCCGCAATAGGGACAGACGCTGTTGACTTCGCGGTCGGGGAATTCGGTGCGCACATTGTTGGCGTCGACCATGGTCGAGGGCATCAGCGCGCCGGTCGGACAGGCCTGCACGCATTCGCCGCAGGCGACGCAGGTCGAATTGCCCATCGGGTCGTCGAAATCGAACACGATCTTTTCGAGATGGCCGCGGCCGGCCATGCCGATGACGTCGTTGACCTGCACTTCACGGCAGGCGCGGACGCAGAGATTGCACTGGATGCAGGCGTCGAGATTGACCGCCATCGCCGGATGGCTGCGGTCGGGAGCGGGCACCGCCTCGCGCTCGCGCTTGGGGAAGCGGCCGTCGACGACGTTCTGGCGCTTGGCGGTTTTCCAGAATTCGGATTGCGGATCGTGCGCGATTTCAATCGCGGGCTGATCGGTCAGCAGCAGTTCGGCCACCATCTTGCGCGCAGTCTTGGCGCGGTCGGTCGACGTTTTGACCTTCATGCCCGGCGCGGGCTGGCGGATGCAGCTCGCGGCGAGCACGCGCTCGCCTTCGATCTCGACCATGCAGACGCGGCAATTTCCGTCGGCGCGATAGCCGGGCTTGGGCGAATAGCACAGGTGCGGCAGCTTGATGTCGAGGCGGCGCGCAGCACGGAAGATCGACTCGCCTTCGCGAATGTCGATCTCGCGATCGTCGATGAAAAAAGTCTTTGGCGTGTTGCTGTCAGCCATGGTTCACCAAGTCCCAAGCGGTTTCGTCAGTTCCTCGGGGAAATACGTCAGCACGCTCAGCAGCGGGTTCGGCGCGGCCTGGCCAAGGCCGCAGATCGAGGCGTCGCGCATCAGCGTCGAAAGTTCGGTCAGCAGCGCGACGTCCCAGGGGCCCTGCGCCATCAGCTTGACGGCCTTCTCGGTGCCGACGCGGCACGGCGTGCACTGACCGCAGGACTCATCCTCGAAGAACTTGATCAGGTTCAATGCCACGGCCTTCATGTCGTCCTTCTCGGACAGGATCACAACGGCGTGGGAACCGACAAAACAACCATATTTTTCAAGGGTCCCGAAGTCGAGCGGTTCATCGGCCATCGACGCCGGCAGGATGCCGCCGGACGCGCCGCCCGGCAGATAACCCTTGAAGGTTTCGCCGTCGCTCATGCCGCCGCAGAATTCCTCGATCAGTTCGCGCGCCGTGACGCCGGCCGGCGCCAGCACGACGCCCGGCTTTTTCACGCGACCGGACACCGAGAAACTGCGGAAGCCTTTGCGTTCGCGGCGGCCCTGCGAGGTCATCCACTCGACCCCCTTCTCGACGATGTCGCGGATCCAGTACAGCGTCTCGACGTTCTGCTCCAGGGTCGGACGGCCGAACAGGCCGACTTGCGCGAGATAAGGCGGGCGGTGGCGCGGCAGGCCGCGCTTGCCTTCGATCGACTCGATCATCGCCGACTCTTCGCCGCAGATGTAGGCGCCGGCGCCGCGGCGCAGATGTAACTTGGTGTGCGATGAGAGACCGGCCGCTTCGATGTTGGCGATTTCGTCGAGCAGCATCAGCCGCAGTTCGGGGTATTCGTCGCGGATATAGATGTAGGTGTCGGTCGCCTCGACCACGTAAGCCGCGACCAGCATGCCTTCGAGAAAGCGGTGCGGATCGCGCTCAAGATAATAGCGGTCCTTGAAAGTGCCGGGCTCGCCCTCGTCGGCATTGACCGCGAATAGGCGCGGGCAAGGCTCGGCGCGTACCAGCGACCATTTGCGTCCCGTGGGAAATCCGGCGCCGCCAAGGCCGCGCAGGCCCGCGTCGCTGACGATCTTGACCAGTTCATCGCGCGTGCGCTTGCCGGCCAGACAATCTTTCAGCAGCGCGTAGCCGCCTGCTTTTTGATAAGCGTCGAAACTGGTCTCGGCGTGCCAAGCATGCGGATGCTCGTGCGCCTTGACGTCGGCGGCGATTTTTTCGGGCGTCGCGTTGAAGGTCTGCAGATGTCCGACGGCGACCGCCGGCGCGCGGTCGCAGGCGCCCATGCACGGCGCGCGCACCACGCGGACATCCTTGCCGAGAATTCCGGGAAGCTTGGCCAGCATTTTCTCCGCGCCGGCCATCGCGCACGACAATGAATCGCAAACGCGAACGGTGACCGCGGCAGGCGCTGTCTCGCCTTCCTTCACCACGTCAAAGTGTGCGTAGAAGGTCGCCACCTCATAGACTTCGGTGAGCGCCATCTTCATCTCGAAAGCCAGCGCGGTGAGGTGCGCGGCGGACAGATGGCCGTAGTGATCCTGAATGAGATGCAGATGCTCGATCAGCAGGTCGCGGCGGCGCGGCCGGTCGGTTAGCAACGACTGAATGTCGGCCAGCGCGGCTGGTTCGACCTGACGGCCCTTCGGCGTGCGGCCCGGTTTGCGGCGTCCGTCGCCCCTGCCTCCGCCTTTGCCGTTGGCGCGCGGCGGCGTGTGAATGTTCATCGTTTGCTCCCAGCCGCTGATTTGAAACCATTCCAATCGACGGACAAGCCCGTGCCTGGCATGGAGTGATAGAGGTTTTCTATCATCGATATGGTCATTGTTGCTTATTATTTAAGCGAATGATATCTTGCCATAGCCATCTAAGCTACTGAAAATAAAAGGAAAACGGCTTGATCGACAAGCTCGGCTTCATCCTGGCGCTGGCGCGCGAGAAGAATTTCGGCCGCGCCGCCGAAGCCTGCGGCGTGACCCAGCCGACCTTATCGGCCGGCATCAAGCAGCTTGAAGAACAGATGGGCGTGATGCTGGTGAACCGCTCGTCGCGGTTCCAGGGCTTCACGCCGGAAGGCCAGCGCGTGCTGGAATGGGCGCGCCGCATCGTCGGCGACACGCGTTCGATGCGCGAGGAGATCAATTCGCTGCGCCACGGCCTGACCGGCCGCCTGCGCATTGCCGCGATCCCGACCGCGCTGGCGATGGTGGCGGCGCTGACCACGCCGTATCGCGAAAAGCATCCCAACGTTCAATTCACGATCTATTCGCGCAACTCGATCGAGATCCTCGATCTTCTCGAAAACCTCGAGGTCGACGCCGGCATTACCTATGTCGAAAACGAGCCGCTCGGCCGCGTCAGCACGGTGCCGCTGTATCATGAGCGTTATCGCCTGCTCACGTCCGCCGACGCGCCGCTGGGCAACCGCGAAACCGTGACCTGGGCGGAAGCGGCGCAGGTGCCGCTCTGTCTGCTCACGCCGGACATGCAGAACCGGCGCATCATCGACCGGCTGCTGAAAAGTGCCGGCGGCGAGTCGCGGCCGACGCTGGAATCGGATTCGATGATCCTGCTGTTTTCCCATGTGCGCACCGGCCGCTGGGCCAGCGTGATGCCGGCCAAGCTCGCCGAGACGCTGGGGCTGACCGACACCATCCGCGCCATCCCGATCACCGACCCGGAAGCGGTGCAGACCATCGGCCTGGTGGTACCCAAGCGCGAGCCGATGATGCCGATCACGTCGGCGCTGGTCGACATCGCCAAGCGCGTGGCGCCGTCGCTGGACGCCTGATCGCGTGGCCTTACTATTTGGCACAAAGACGTGGATGCCCGGCACATAGGCGAGCGAAGCGACGCCGTCCTTTGGACGGCTATGGCCGGGCATGACGCCGATATAGTTCGCTTTGGAGTGAAGTGGCCTAAGCCATCTTCTCGGTCAGATGCCGGAACATGTTCTTCTTGGCTTCGTCATCGAACTCGGTCTTGAACTTGTGCTTGTCCTTGA
Source organism: Hyphomicrobiales bacterium (assembly GCA_031389105.1). Lineage (GTDB taxonomy): Bacteria > Pseudomonadota > Alphaproteobacteria > Rhizobiales > Xanthobacteraceae > Pseudolabrys. The sequence continues at coordinate 197 of JANMSH010000458.1, read as the reverse complement.
GCGCGTTGGCGCGGGCCGTGGCCGGACGGGCGTTGATCTCGTCGATCAGCCGCTTGACGTTCGGAAACTTCGTCCAAGCGTTTTCGCCCAGCACCATCGGCACATTGCGCGCCCAGCCCCACAGCGCCATGTCGACGATCGTGTAGGTGTCGCCGACCATGTATTTCTGCTTGGCGAGCCGCGCGTCGAGAATGGTG
>JANMSH010000454.1:0-1825 GCA_031389105.1 Hyphomicrobiales bacterium | reverse complement strand
AGCGTGAGCTGCTTCTTGCCGAGCTTCTTCATCAGCTTCGCCTTCTCCTCGACCACGATCAGCTCGCCCTTGCTGATGACCCCGATGCGGTCGGCCATCTCTTCGGCCTCGTCGATGTAGTGGGTGGTGAGGATGATCGTGACTCCCGATTCGCGCAGCCGGCGCACCAACGCACACATGTCGCGGCGCAGCTCGACGTCGACCCCTGCGGTCGGCTCGTCGAGGAACAGGATCTCCGGTTCGTGCGCCAGCGCCTTGGCGATCAGCACGCGCCGCTTCATGCCGCCCGACAGCGTCATGATCTTGTCATTGCGCTTGTCCCACAGCGACAGGTCGCGCAGCACCTTCTCGAGGTGCGCGGGATCCGGCGCGCGCCCGAACAGCCCGCGGCTGAAGCAGACCGTGTTCCACGTCGTCTCGAACATGTCGGTGTGCAGCTCCTGCGGCACCAGCCCGATCATCGAGCGCGCGGCGCGGTAACCCTTGATGATGTTGTGGCCGCCGACCGTCACGCCGCCCTCGGAAGGCGTCACGATCCCGCATACGACATTGATCAGCGTGGTCTTGCCGGCGCCGTTCGGCCCGAGGAGCGCGAAGATCTCGCCGCGACGGATCTCAAGGTTGATGCGATCGAGCGCCTGAAAGCCGGACGCGTAGGTCTTGGAGAGATTTGAAACGGAGATGATCACAGGTGCCGCGTTTCCGCCGGCGGGGATTTGAAGTCATCGTGCAGCATGTTGAAGTATTTTACCGGCGCATCCGCAAATTCCTTCGAGTCCACGCCGTCGAGGCAATTCACGCGCAGCGCGTAGAACTTGTTGCCCTTGGGGTCCTGTCCGTGCGAGAAAGACCGCACGCCGCATGTGACACAGAAACAGTGGTGGATATTTTTCTTCGCGAACTGATAGTCGCGCAGGTTCGCCTCGCCCGAGAGCAGGCGGAAATTCGCCGCCGGCACCGACGCCATCCAGGCGCGCGACTTGAAGCAGATCGTGCAGTTGCAGCGGAAGGTGCCGCCCGCGAGGTCGAAGTCGGCCTCGAAGCGCACCGCTCCGCAGTGGCAACTGCCGGTGTAGTTCTGTTTAGCCATGAGCGAGTTCCTTGGAAGTCTTGAAGGGAGGAAACGCCAGCGCGATCGCGACGGCGCCGAGGCCGACCGCGAACGAGCCGGCGTAAAGCCAGGTGTAGCTGCCCAAGGCATCGAAAATCCAGCCGCCCGCGAGCGGCCCGAGGGCCATGCCGAGGCTCGCGACCAGGCTCGCGGCGCCAATCACGCCGCCCATGATGTGCGGCCCGAAGTAGCCGCGCGCGAGCACGGCGTAGAGCGGCATCACGCCGCCGTACGCCAGGCCGAAGACGAAGGACACCGCGTAGAACTCGCCCAGCCGGCTGGCGAAAACGAAGGCTCCCGCAGCGAGCGCCTGTACGAGCAGCCCGGCAATGAGCACCTGCTTCGCGCCGTAGCGGTCGCCCAGCACTCCGAACAGCACACGGCCGCCCAGGCCCGCGAGTCCTTCGAGGCTGTAGATGCTGACCGCCGCCAGCGCCGGAATGCCGCAGAAGACGGCGTAGCTGATGGTGTGGAAGATCGGCCCGGAATGCATGGCGCAACAGGCGAAATAGGTGAGTGCGAGGACGATGAACGGCAGGGAGCGAAGCGCGGAGCCGAGCGACATCTCGAGCCCGTCGCCCGCGTTCAGGGCCGGCGGGCCCGCGGGCACCGCCGGCGGCTGGCGCACCAGCAACGCCGCCGGGACCATGAGGAGAAGGGCGCCAATCGCGATCGTCATCTGCGCGGCGCGCCAGTCCTGCGACGTCAGCAGCC
>JANMSH010000409.1:0-34613 GCA_031389105.1 Hyphomicrobiales bacterium | reverse complement strand
ATAATTCCTTCACCCAGTGCCCTACGGAGATTTTCGACCGGATATTTTAAATGCAGCGTTCGGAATGGCGGCGCAATCATCAGAGGGCTCGCGCTAATCTTGTCAATCGAATGACACACAGCGCAATTTGCCCGAACGAATACCAATCCTCTCTGCGTAGCCGGTGATAGTTGAGCCTGGGCCACAAACGCCCAGTTAAGCGTAACCAGTGCCGCTAAAAATATCACTTTCAGGCACCCGACCGACAGTCTTCCTGAGCAAATCATTTTGTAACCTCCACCATGCCTTTAGTATGCGCCGAATCTCTCTCGCCCCGTCTCGCGGGTACGCAGGTACTTTGAATGTGAGGTGATTCCTTCCAGCCGCTATCGCAGGCGAACCGCAGGAGGAAACGTTGTGGGGTAACACGCGTGACAACGGAGCCCAGGGTCTTTTGTTCCGCAGTGCGCCTCATAGGACGACCGAAAGCCGGTGCGAGACGCTAGGCATTGCACTCGGCCTATTGATAGTCGGAGTTGGGGCAGCACTGGGCCTGGGCCGCGTTAATCTCGAGTTCGAAGCTACTCTATGAAGCCCTTCGTTGGGGTGGGGTTGCCTATCTTCTGTGGCTGGCGTGGGATGGATGGCGCGACGCCACCGAGACCTCGCCAGCCCGTACCGACTGCAACCTGATCTAAACTGCGGTGTTTAGATTGAAGGAATGAGATGCAACTCAAGCCGATTCTTGGTCCCATCCAACTCATATTTTACTGCGTCGGCGTTATCATTGGAGCAGGCGTTTATTCGGTCATCGGAACGGCGGCCGGCCTGGCTCAGGAGAGCTTATGGCTGAGTTTTTCCATCGCCGCCCTCGTCGCGCTATTGACGGGTTTCTCCTACGCTGAAATGACCACTTCGTTTCCGCAAGCAGGTGCAGAGTACGTCTATCTTAGGCGTGCTTTTCCGGAGTCAGATTTGGCTGCGTTCAGTGTAGGGCTTCTAATTCTCGTGGGAGGCGCTGCGACCGCCACAACGGTTGCGGTAGCTTTCGGGGGTTATCTCAAGACGTTCGCCGACATACCGACAGGCCTCTCGGCCTTCGCGCTTCTACTCGGCTGTACGGCCATCAGCATTTGGGGTCTCCGGGAATCGAGCTGGGTCAATGTGCTATTTACCTGCATCGAGGTTGCGGGGCTCTTCCTTGTTATCGCCGCGGGATTTACGCATGGAAATCTAACAGAACCGCTTAATTCACCGGCGCATCAAGGCATCATACCCGCCGCAGCGATTCTATTTTTTGTCTATCTCGGGTTTGAGGAGATCGCGAATCTAGCCGAGGAGGTCCGAGATCCCGCACGCGATCTTCCGCGCGCGATCTTCCTCAGTATCGGAATTACAACATTGCTCTATGTACTGGTATCCTTATCGGTCGTTGTGCTGGTCAAGCCGGCGGAATTGGCGATGAGCCAAGCGCCGCTGACGCTCGCCGTCCAGAAAGTTTGGTCTGGGGCAGGAAATGTACTGAGTGCCATCGCGTTGTTCGCTACCGCGAATACGGTTCTCATCACGCTGATCGCCACCTCACGGCTCGTTTTCTCGATGGGACGCGATGGAGAGATTCCTGCTCTTTTCGCCACTGTCTTGCCGAGGCACGGCACGCCGTGGATCGCCACAATTTTGACCTTCGCTATGTCCGCCGCTTTGCTGCCGATCGGCGATGTAAAGACACTTGCCGAGCTCTCATCCTTCTCGGCGCTTCTGGCATTTTTGGCCGTCAATCTTGCACTGATCGTCCTGCGTTATCGCTTGCCAAAATACCGGCGGCCGTTCCGCGTGCCTTTCACCATCGGTCGTATGCCGCTCCTACCTTTGGCGGCAATCGGATCCATTCTTCTTCTTCTCGTGCAATTCGATTGGCGAATTTATCTAGCTGGAATCGCGGCGCTAGTTTTGACAATTATCGCATTCGCTATACGGCGACGGTGGGCCCGAACAGTAAAGCGGATGAATTCGCGCTCTTGATGCCCGCGAACGGCACAGCATTCGTGATAAATAATTTATTTGCGCTCCTTTCGGCGAAGGATATTCAGATTGAGACAATACCACGGACGCTTGTCTAGATTTAATCGTGCATGGTCGTTAAGGGCGCCCAGATAATCGATCAGGTTGCGGACGTTGACCAGAATTTCGGTTTCTGTCGCGGCTAGCACACACATTGACGGCGCGTCTGTATAAAACAAACCACTGATTGGCAAATCGGTCGTACGGGCCGTTGTGGGAACGATTTTGGGTGGGGCACGTTACACTCGGCCAGTAATCGTCGTGCACCGCGCTCAGAACGTGCAACCCTAACATCCTAACCTATCTGCTCGGCACTCTGCCTCTGCGTCTATCGGTCCTTGTCTCACCAAAGAGACCTATGAAGTGGGGCACTAGGCATTAAAATGATTGAGCCTCTCTACATCGGTTACGATCGGACCAATCTATGGGTTACGATCGGACCAATCCATGAACACTACCGCTAACACTATCGTTACGGTTGTCGAAACCAAGAGCAGCCGGACAATTTTTGCAAACTCGCGGACCACCTGCGAGGGACACCGGTGCAGCAACGTTTGACCGCGGAGGAAAGCCTTTGTCCAACACCGAGCTCACGCCAGCGGGCGGTATTCTTGAAACGATCGTAAAACGGCCCAATTGGCTCCGTACCAATTGGAGCCTTTTTCTCGCGGTTGCCGCTCTTATTATCGTTTTGCTGTTGCCGACACCAGTAGGGCTACCGGTGGCGGGCCACCGGATGCTCGCTGTCCTGGTCTTTGCCGTAATTGTGTGGATGACCGAAGCGCTCGACTACGCTGTCTCGGCAATTGTAATCGCCGCGTTAATGGCCTTTCTGCTCGGGCTATCGCCCAACCCAGCCAATCCAAATTTGCTGATCGGCACAAGCGCAGGCCTCGGAATGGCGTTCAGCGGCTTCGCGAATACCGCGCTCGCCCTCGTAGCTGCCGCGCTATTCCTTGCTGTTGCAATGACCACGACCGGTCTCGATAAAAGGATCGCGCTTACCATCCTCTCGCGCGTCGGAGTCGAGACCCGGCACGTAATCATCGGGACGATCCTTGTCGGCGTCGTGATTGCCTTTCTGGTGCCGAGCACGACTGCGCGCGTCTCCTGTCTTGTTCCGATAACGCTCGGCATCATCGCGGCGTTCGGGGTAAACAAGAAGGGCGCCTTCGCCGGCATGCTTATGATTACCACTGTGCAGACCGCAAGCATCTGGAACGTCGGCATCAAGACGGCGGCGGCACAGAATATGGTTGCAATCGGATTTATCGAAAAGACGCTGCAGAAGACCATAACTTGGCTCGAATGGCTGATCGCGGCGGCACCGTTTAGTATCCTCATGTCGGTCGCTTTGTACTTCGTGATGACCAGAATGATGCCGCCCGAGGTGAAAGTTTTCCCCGGCGGCGTTGAAGCGATTCGCAAGTCACTCGCCGATCTCGGGCCAATGAAGGTGTCAGAGAAAAAGCTGCTCGCGATCTCGCTCACACTGCTGGCTTTCTGGGCAACAGAAGGCGTGCTGCACAAATTCGACACCAGCTCGACAACGATCGCTGCTGTCGCCCTGATGTTCTTGCCGGGCATCGGCTTCATGACTTGGAAGGATGCTCAGCCGAAGATACCGTGGGGGACGGTCGTCCTCTTTGGCATCGGTATCAGCCTTGGCACTGCGCTGCTGCAGACCAAAGGCGCGGTATGGCTCGCAGATATGGCGGTCACCGAACTTGGCCTGAAGCAGGCGACGGCACTGTTCATCCTAGTTACCGTGAGCATGTTCTTAATCGTAATCCACCTCGGCTTCGCCAGCGCGACTGCGCTTGCGTCGGTAATGATACCGATCGTTATCGCGGTGCTACAAAGTGTAACGACGCCTGGCATCAATGTCGTCGGCATGACGATGCTGCTGCAGTTTGTGGTAAGCTTCGGCTTCATCTTAGTAGTGAATGCGCCTCAGAATATGGTCGCCTACGGCACAGATACCTTCGAGGCTCGCGATTTTGTGCGCACCGGGCTCGTGCTGACGTTTGTCGCCTTCGCACTCGTCATGGTGCTGGGGGCAACTTATTGGCGATGGTTGGGCTACGTTTAACGAGCGTAACGTCTGATCAGCCGCGGTCTAGGACAGCGCGGCCTTGGTTTTTGAGACCCTAGAGCGCGGCATGAGGGTCGTTTTGTTGTTGCCAACGACCTTGCCGGATTTCGAGGAGGATATTGTGGTTTAGTTATTCATTTCTAAATTGGCTACTTTCACAACGACAGTGAATGATCAGCTGCCAATAAGATCATCTTGGATTTGTTCGGACGGGGCTGGATGGGCTGATGGTGCCCAGGGGCGGAATCGAACCACCGACACTGCGATTTTCAATCGCATGCTCTACCAACTGAGCTACCTGGGCGCCAAGTCATCGAACTTGCCTGCCCAAATAGTCCGGGCAAGCAGAGCGCGGGCGTTATAGAGGCTGGAATCCGCACTGTCCAGAACGGCTTAGACCGGGTTAAACAGCCTCAAGAGCCCGCGCCAATCGCTGCATTAGACGCCGATAGCGGCTCGGAACCGCCGCTTCAGCACGACCCCGTCCCGCTCCGGCAGCACCCGCGGCGGATCGGCGGCCTTGATCGCCACCCGGGCGAACACCGTGCCTTTGAGCGCCTTCAGACGGGCGGCAAGATCGTCAAGCCCGGCCTCGTCGGCAACATCGAGGCAGGTCGCGATACCGCAACCGGCGGCGACCTTGAGCAGGTCGACGCCGCCACAATCTCGGCTTTGCGTGTGGCTCGGCTGCATGCCGGTCTCGCCATAGACGCCATTGTCGAACACGATGACCGCGAGGTTGGCAGGCTTCTGGATGCCGATGGTGGCGAGCGCACCCATGCCCATCAGCATCTCGCCGTCGCCTGTAATCACCGCGATGCGTTTGTCCGGCTGCGCCAGCGCCAGACCGAGCCCGATCATCGCGGCGCCGCCCATCGCGCCCCACAGATAGAAATTGCGGTCGTTGTCGCCGGCGGCGGCGAGATCCCAGCAGGTCGACCCTAAACCGGGGACTACAAGAAGATCGTCGCCGCGATCGGCGACCAGCGCGGCCATGGCGGCGCGGCGTTCCAGTTTCATTGGGTCCAGACCTTCATTTTGTCCAAACTTTTTTGCCGATTAATTCCTGCGACAGCACCAGAGCGGCGATGCGTTCGTCGCCGAAAGCCAGTTGCACGGCGCGCTCGGCGAGGCCCTCGACTTCGTCGGCTTTAAGCGCGCGATAGACTTCCGCCTCGCACAGCTTGAGCACCGGCTCGACGATGGACCCCATCGGCTCCTGCCACGGGTTGAACTCCTCCCACTCGCCGCGCATCGTGATCAGCATCAGCAGCGGAAACCGGCACGAGCGCGCCAGCGACAGCATGTTGATGCAATTGCCGAGTCCGCTCGACTGCATCAAAAGCGCGGCGCGTTCGCCGCCGAGCCATGCGCCGGCCGCCAAGGCGACGCCCTCCTCTTCGGTGGTGAGCACGACGTCGCGGATTTCAGGATCGGCGCGGCAGCGGTCGATCAGCTTGGCGTGACCCGCGTCCGGCACGTAGCAGACCTGGCGGATGCCGGCACGCTTGAAGGTTTGATAGAGCCGCTCCGGCCAATCGGTATTCTGTGCGGCGGCTTGCTCGCTCATGACTTCTCGCTTTCACCGGGCTCGGCCGGACGGTCGCCGTCCTCGTCGTCGATTTCCTTGACCGGCACGGCGTAGACACCCGACAGCCAGCGATTGAGATCGATGTCCGCGCAGCGCTGGGAGCAGAACGGCTTGAACGCCACATCGGTAGGCTTGCTACAGATCGGGCATTTGGCAGATGTCTTGCGGTCGATTTCGTTCATGGCGTCGTCTTTGGGGCGTCCATTTCGCGCAGCTCGGTTTTCAGGATCTTGCCGTAATTGTTCTTCGGCAGTGCGTCGACAAAAACATAATCCTTCGGCCGTTTGAAGCGCGCAATATGTGAAAGGCACAGCGCGTCCAGTTCCGCCGGTGCCGCCTGCCCCACGATATAGGCCACCACCACCTCGCCCCATTCGCGATCCGGCCGGCCGATCACCGAGACTTCCTGCACGTTCGGATGGGTGAGCAACACTTCCTCGACCTCCCGGGGATAGATGTTGGAACCGCCGGAAATAATCAGGTCCTTGGAACGGTCCTTGAGGTGCAGATAGCCCTCTTGGTCGAAGGCGCCGACATCGCCGGTGTGCAGCCAGCCGCCGCGCAGGCTGGTGGCGCTGGCTTCATCGTTGTGCCAGTAGCCGGCCATCACGACCTCGCCACGGCAGAGAATTTCGCCGGTCTCGCCCGGCGGCAGCGGCGCATCATTGGGATCGGCAATCATGACCTCGACGTTTTGATAGGGCCTGCCAGCCGACGCCAGCCGCTCGCGCCAGCGCGGATGCTTGCAGTCGGCAATCTCCACTTTCGACAGAGTCGTGATGGTCATCGGTGCTTCACCCTGCCCGTAGATTTGCGCCAGCCGCGGCCCGAAGCGATCCAGCGCCTTCAGCGCATCGTCGACATACATTGGCGCCCCGCCCCAGATCAGCGTGCGGATATTGTCGATGCGGCAATCCGCCGGGGAATCGACCAGCCGCTTGATCATGGTCGGCGCCGCGAACATTGACGCGCGGGGCCACTTGGCAAATAGAGCGAACACTTCGTCGGGCTCGAAGCCGCCGCTCTCCGGCACCACCTGCACGCCGAGCCGCGCAACATGCGCCATGATGTAGAGGCCCGAACCATGACTCATCGGCGCGGCATGAATGATGGCATCGCCCGGCGCAATCGGATCGACTTCCCTGGCATAGGCGTCGCTCGCCGCCGCCAGATTGCGATGCGTCAGCATCGCGCCCTTCGGCCGTCCGGTCGTGCCAGAGGTGTAAAACAACCAGGCGAGATCGCCGCCATGGCGCGGCACGACGTCGATGGGGCCGGCGGTGAACAGTGCATTGTATTCAGCGCTGCCGATGGTGATCAGGCGTTCGAGCGTGCTCGGCGCATGCGATGCGATTTCCGAATCGATGCCCTGCGAGGCAAAGCACGCACGCGCGCCGGAATGCTCCAGGATATAGCCCAGCTCGGCGCCGTGCAGCTTGGCATTGGCAGGCACCGCGGCGCAGCCTGCGTGCCAGATGCCGTAGAGTAGCGCGAGATAGTCAGGAGAATTCTTGGCGGCGATGGCGACGCGGTCGCCGGGCAAAAGCTTGAAGCGCTCACGCAACGCGCCGGCAACGCGCGACGCGCGTTCCGCGAGTTGGGTATAGCTCGCCACCACGCGCGCGCCCGACGCGACCGCTGGCAATGCAGGATGTTCGAGAGCCGAGCGTGAAAGCCACAGTGCCTGGTTCATGCCCCGCCCCGCTACGGGATCGCTAGACAGCGTTCAGCCATCCAAAGCGGATCGGATAACCTTCGCCGCCGAGCAGACTCATGGTCTCGTACAGCGGCAGGCCGACGACATTGCTGTAGGAGCCGACGATCTTGACCATAAAGGTGCCGGCAATGCCTTGCGCCGCATAGCCGCCGGCCTTGCCGCGCCATTCGCCAGAGGCGAGATACGATTCAATGTCCTCGGCCGACAGCCGCTTGAAGCGCACGCGGGTTTCCACCAGCCGCTGGCGGAAGGATTCCTTCGGCGTCACCAGACAGATCGAGGTGTAGACGCGATGATTGCGGCCCGAAAGCAGGCGCAGGCACTGCGCCGCTTCGTCGAGCAGTTCGGCCTTCGGCAGAATACGCCGCCCGACCGCCACCACGGTATCGGCAGCCAGGATGTAGGCGCCGCGCAATTCGTCGTCGAGCTTGACGTTGTTCAGCGCCACGTCCGCCTTGGAGCGCGCCAGCCGGTTGGCATAGGCGCGCGGGATTTCGCCGCGCTTCGGGGTCTCGTCGATATCCGCGGGCTTGAGCGAATCCGGCTCGATGCCGGCCTGATTGATCAGGGCCAGGCGCCGCGGCGAACCGGAAGCGAGGACGAATTTGGGCCGGCCGATCATGGGGTTAGCGGCTCGCAATGAGATTCGAGAATGCGGCGGACGCTAGCGGAACGGGGCCGCTTTCGCAAATTACTCATTCCCCCCGCCCGCATTGCCAAACCGTTTGCGGATGCGGGCGATCAACTGGTCCCGCACCTCGCGATACGCGTCGAGCCGCTGCTCGCGGCTGCCTTCGATGCCGGTGGGATCGACGGTCGGCCAATACTCGACGTCGGCGGCGATGGTATGCGTCAGTTCGAGCGCTTTGTGATGCGCCGGCGGTGACAGCGTCACGATCAGGTCGAAGCTCAGGCCTTCCACCTCGTCAAGTTCCTCGAAGGTCGTCGGCTTGTGGCGCGCGATGTCGATGCCGACTTCTTCCATCACGGCGACGGCGAACGGGTCGAGCTCGCCCTTCTGTACGCCGGCCGAGCCGACATAGACCGATTGTCCGAACATCTGCTTGAGCAGGCCCGCCGCCATCGGCGAGCGCACCGAATTCATGCCGCAGGCGAACAACACCGCATGGGGGCGCGAGGTTGCGGGCATCAGGCTTTTTGTTTGCGCATGATCTTGTCCGAAAACCGGTTCCCACTTTTCGGGATCATGCGCTATCCCTTCCAGTGCAGCACGCAGATCAAGGTGAACAGCCGGCGCGCGGTATCCATATCGAGCGTCACCTTGTCCTTGAGCCGCTCTATCAGGATGGTCGAGCCATCGTTGTGGATACCGCGACGGCCCATGTCGATCGCCTCGATTTTGTCGGGCGTCGCCGTGCGGATCGCCGCATAATAGCTGTCGCAGATCATGTAGTAATCTTTGACGATCCGGCGCAGCGGCGACAGCGAGAACAGATGCGCCATCACCGGCGTGCCGTCCTCTAGCCTGATGTCGAACACCAGGCGATTGCCGTTGACGCTGAGATTCAGCGCAAAAGGTCCGCCCGTGTGGCCGACCGGCGCGAAATGATTCATCTCAAGCAGGTCGTAAATTGCGACTTCGCGCTCGTGCTCGACGTCCTCGTTGGACCGGCCGATCGATGCCTCGTCGAGTGTAACGGACACCAGACGCTGCTTGCTCGCGGTCGGTTTCGCCGGGCTCATCGCTGCAAGCTCATCGTTGATTGAGGCGGATCGACACCGAACGCGCGTGCGCGACCAGACCTTCGGCCTCGCCGAGCGCGATGGCCGCGGGGCCGAGCGCTCGAAGCTGTTCAGGCCCGCACTTAAGCAAGGATGTCCGCTTCATGAAATCGAGCACGCCCAGGCCCGACGAGAACCGCGCCGAACGCGCGGTCGGCAGCACGTGGTTGGAGCCGGCGACGTAATCGCCGATCGCTTCCGGCGTATGCGCACCGATGAAGATCGCACCGGCATTGCGGATTTTCGCGACCAGCGCTTCGGCGTTTTCGGCGACGATTTCCAGATGTTCGGGCGCGAGACGGTCGACCAGCGCGATGGCGTCATCGAGCTTGCGCACGGTGATGATGGCGCCGAAGTCGCGCCACGACGCGCTGGCAACGTCCGCCCGCGGCAAAGTCTTGAGTTGTGACGCCACCGCTGCTTCGACCTGCACGGCGAGATCGACATTGTCTGTAATCAAAATCGATTGCGCGCTGGCGTCGTGCTCGGCCTGCGCCAGCAAATCGGCAGCGATCCAGCCGGCATTGCCGGTCTTGTCGGCGAGGATCAATACTTCTGACGGACCGGCGATCATATCGATACCGACCTGGCCGAACACCAGGCGCTTGGCCACCGCCACATAAGCGTTACCGGGGCCGACAATCTTCGCCACCGGCGCGATGCTCGCCGTGCCGTAAGCCAGCGCTGCCACCGCCTGCGCGCCGCCGATCCGATAAACTTCATCGACACCGGCGAGCTTCGCCGCGGCCAACACCAAAGGCTCGAGCTTGCCATCCGGCGCCGGCACCACCATCACCAGCCGTTCGCAGCCGGCGACCTTGGCCGGCACCGCGTTCATCAGCACCGATGACGGATAGGCCGCGGTGCCGCCCGGCACGTAGAGCCCGACGGCTTGAATCGCCGTCCAGCGCGAGCCCATCTCGACGCCGAGCGCGTCGGTGAAACGCTCGTCCTTCGGCTTCTGGCGCAAGTGATAGGCTTCGATCCGGTCACGCGCGAGCTTGAGCGCAGCCAAGGCCTCCGGTTTGCACTTGGCCTCCGCCGCATCGATTTCGGCGGCAGTGACTCGCAGTCCCATTTTGCCGAGATCAGCGCGGTCAAACTTGGCGGTGTAGTCGGCGAGCGCCCCGTCGCCGCGCGACTTCACGTCGGCGATGATGCCGCGCACGGTCGCTTCCACGTCCTGCGCCGCCTCGCGTTTGACGTCGAGGAAGGCGCTGAAACGCGCGGCAAAATCGGCGCTTTGGCTATCGAGGCGAAGCGGCATGACCTGACCAGTCCCGGATTACAGGTCAATGGTTGATGTGCGCCTTTGCGTCAACCCTCGGGGTTGCTCAGGCCTGGTCGACCGCGTGAACCGGACAGGCGCCCGTGGTCCAGGACAGCCCCAGGTCGGCCAGTTCGGCTTCCAAACATTCGACGTCGAGCCGTACCGCGGCTCCGCCCGAGAAGATCAGGGTGACGACGCCGGCCGGGCTGTCGGTCTCGGCAAATTCCACAGCCAGCAGATTGAGGACGGCGTCCTTGCCGGCCGGATTCACATCCCGGCACTTGCAGGACAAAACACGCTCGAAGCGCAGCGCTGAACGGCGGCGGCGATATTCGGGGTTGCCGGTTTGCACGCCTTCCCAATCGAAGCGGTTGAGCGCGACCACGACCCGGTTTTCCTTCGGCCGCCACAGCACGTCGGCGACCTTGACCACCGCGTCCTGCAAATGGGCCGAAACGATCTCAAGGTCCTCTTCATCGAGGACGACGAATTTCAGTTGGTCCAGCTTCCGGTCCATGGACGTGCTCTCCCGTCCCGCTCAGTTAGGAAGGCGATGTGACCTTACAAGAGCATTAGAATATTAGAACGCCGGTTCCAGTCCAGCGGCGGTCCAGCGGTCACGTGTCGCAGGATTTGTGAGGAAATGGAGCAGGCTGAGGGCAATCTCAGGCGAAACGGCCTTGGCGTGAATGGCCGCCGTATAGGTGTTGGTGTTGTGCAGAGCGCCCGGCAGCGGGCCGACGACCTTGGCGCCCTTGATTGGCAGCACTTCGCTGATGAAGGTGGTGCCGATCTCGGCCAGGCCCTCGACGATAGCGCCGCAGACGTCGTAGCCGCCTTTGCAGAGCACGGTTTTCTTGGCGATTTCGTCGGCGATGCCGAGCTTTTCCAGCAGACCGGCGAACATGGTGCCGCCGGAGCCGCCCGCCTTCGGGTCGGTATAGGCGACGGACCTGGCATTGAGCAGCGCCTGCTTGAACGCCTCGGGCGTGTAAATGTCGGGGATGGCGGCGCCATCTTTTACGACGACGCCCGTGACGGTGCGGCCAAGGTCGGTGGCGCCACTGACGAGGCCGCCGAGCCCGGCGATGATGGATTCCGACAGGATGACGAGGTCGGCGATTTCGCCGCCCTTGAGCCGGTCGCGCAGCGAACCGGCGGTGCCGAATTGCAGATCGAGTGTGTTCCCGCTCTGGCGCTCAAAATCCGCGCCCAGCGCCGTCACCATCGACTTCACCGCGCCGGCGCTCATGACTTTGATTTGAGGCACGATGCTGATCCCCATTTATTCTGCAGGGACGACAGCCCTTTGCTTGAGCGCGATCGCGACGAACGGCACGCCCAGCAGCAGCACACCGACACCCAGCAAGGCGCCCGAGCCGGTATAGACGAGGCTCGAATACAGAAGATAGGCGCATATCATACAGAACAGCAGCGGCATCACCGGATACAGCGGCACACGGAACGGCCGCTCGCGACCGGGATCCCGGTGGCGCAGGACGAAAAGGGATATGCCCACCAGGAGAAGGAACCCCCAGAACACCGGCGCCGTGTACTCGACCATCGCCGTGAACCCGTCGCGCGCCAGCGCGCCCAGAATCACCAGCGCCATGGCAATGGCGCTCTGGATCAGGATGGCAAAGCGCGGGTTGTTGCCTTGATCGCTCCACGTCCGCAACCTGGACAAAGCCAGATCGTTGCCGAGCGCGTGATAGAGACGCGCGCCGGTGAAGATGCTGGCATTGATGGTGCTCAGCGCTGCGAGACACACGATCACGCTGACGATCGCCGCGGCACTGTCGCCGACTCCGGCCCGGATCACGTCGGCGGCGATCGCGTCGGACTGGCGCATGCCCGTGAGGCCCAGCACATGCAGGAACGCCAGATTGACCACGACATAGATCGCGGTCACCGCCGCGGTCCCGATCAGCAGGATGCGGATCATGTCGCGACGGACATTGCGAACGTCGGCCGAAAGGTATGCGGCCTCGTTCCAGCCGCCATAGGTCAACAGCACGAACACCATGGCTAGTCCGATCGCGCCGCCCGAAGTCGACCCCGCGGCGACCGGCGCGGTGGCGGCGCCGGACCCGCCGAACACGAAGCCGATGAAGGCGATCCCGAGCATCGTCGCGATCTCAGCCGTGCTGAGCAGGTTCTGCGCCGTCTTGCTCTGATAGGTGCCGGACATATTGATGGCGGTCAGCAAGCCCAGCGCAATGGCGGCGTAGATCGCCGGCCCGAACCCGCCGAGCGGATAAACCCCATTGGCATAATCGCCGAGCACAAAGGCGACCGCGGCGATCGCGCCAGTCTGGATCACGGTGGTGCGGGCCCAGGCGAACAGCAGGGCTACCGGCTGTCCCAGCGCAAGCGACAAAAACCGATACTCGCCGCCGGTCGACGGATAGGCGGCCGCCAGTTCGGCATAGACCAGCACACCGATCAGCGTGGCCAGGCCGCCGGCCACCCAGACGGCGACGAAGGCGAACTCGCTGTCGACGTTCAACGCCACAAGTTGCGGGGACTTGAAGATTCCCATGCCGATGATGATGCCGACCATCATCAGCGCGCCGTCGGTCACCGAAAGACTGGCGCGGGGGGTCGTCGTCGCTGGGGTTGTCATGGGTCAAATCCAAGTTGGGCCGCGCGCCGCGGGGGTGGGCGCCGCTAGACGTCAGCCAGTGCGATGTTCAGGAGTTGCTCAGGTCTGCCGGCCCCGCCAGGTCCCGCCCGATCCCTTGATCTCGCCGTTTTCGACGACGCCGCGCAATTCATTACTCTTGCCATCAACCATGACGGTCAATGTAATCTCGGTGCCCTTGAGCTTGCCGCTGACATCGGCCACGCGGCCGCCGACCGTCGCTTTGCCCAAGACCATCTGGAATTCCTGCGTGAGGTCGAGAGTCATTGTCTGCTCGCCCTCGATCTGCCATTTGCCCTCGACCTTGGCCGGAACGTACCAGAGGAATATCAGCCTGCGGTCGACCACGTCCGTGGCATCCGGCGGCCACGTTCCCATGTCGAAGGCATGCGACACCACGCGTGATCCCGGCTTCAGTTCGCTCAGAATCTTCGGTCGTAGACTCAGGTTGATCTCGTCGAGGAGATACATCGTCATGACGTCGGCCTTCGACATGTTCTCTTCGAACAGATTCGCGACCTTGAACGTCACTTTGTCGATGACACCAGCCTTCTTCGCGTTGTCATTCGATTCATTGATGCGGACCGGGTTGATGTCCACGCCGTAGCCATGGGCGCCGTACTTGCGCGCCGCGGTAACGACCATGCGGCCATCGCCGCAACCCAGGTCGATCACGTAATCGGTGGCTTTGACTTCAGCCATTTCCAGCATGCGGTCCACCACCACCTGCGGAGTCGATATATAAATAACGTCGAGGACCTGCGTTTGCGCCAGCGCCGGCAAAAGCAAGAAGCCGGCAGCGGCGAAAGTGAGAGCGGTGTGACGGGAGAAAGCGATTTCCAACATCGTTCGGGTCCTTCAGAAATGACAGCCGAAATCACGCGGTGGCGCCGGGAGGGCTTGCTTTGCCCAGCATTGCACCCGGCAATGCCAGAACGATGATTATGTTCAGATCGGTGAGTGCAACACAATGTCGCTTGCAGGACCGGGTCCGGAGCGACCGCTCGGCACGAATCCGCCGGATTCAGCCAGCTCAGCTGCTCAGCCGCTCGATCGCCGCGCCGCAGGCGACGAGTTTTTCCTCGACGCGCTCGAAGCCGCGGTCGAGATGATAGACGCGGTTGACCATGGTCTCGCCTTCGGCGGCGAGCCCTGCAATCACCAGCGACACCGAAGCGCGCAGGTCCGTCGCCATCACCGGCGCGCCCTTGAGCTTTGCGACGCCTTCGATGGTCGCAGTTTCGCCGTCGAGCCGGATGCGGGCACCGAGCCGCGCCAGTTCCTGCACGTGCATGAAGCGGTTTTCGAAAATAGTTTCGGTGATGCGCGAGGTGCCCTTGGCCTTGGTCATCAACGCCATCAATTGAGCCTGCAGGTCGGTCGGGAACCCGGGGAACGGCGCAGTCTCGACATCGATCGCCGTCAGCCCCGCACCGTTGCGTGTGACGCGAATGCCTTCATTGGTCGGCGTGATGGTGACGCCGGCCTGCATCAACACGTCGAGCGCCGACTGCAATAATTCCGGCCGTGCGTTCTGCAGCAGCACGTCGCCGCCAGTCATCGCCACCGCCATCGCGTAGGTGCCGGCCTCGATGCGGTCCGGCAGCACCGCGTGCCGCGCGCCGTGCAGCCTGGCGACGCCTTCGATCACGATGCGTGAGGTGCCAGCGCCGGTGACATTGGCGCCCATTTTATTCAGGCAGTCGGCGACGTCGCCGATTTCAGGTTCGCGCGCCGCATTCTCGATCACGGTCGTGCCGCGCGCGAGCACCGCCGCCATCAGCGCCGTGTGCGTGCCGCCGACCGTAACTTTTGGAAAATTGATCTCGGCGCCGCGCAGCCCGTTCTTGGCGCGCGCCACCACATAGCCGGCTTCGATCTCGATCTCGGCGCCAAGCTTCTCCAGCGCCATGATGAGGAAATCCACCGGCCGCGTGCCGATGGCGCAGCCGCCGGGCAACGAGACCTTAGCTTCGCCCATGCGCGCCAGCAGCGGCGCCACCACCCAGAAGCTCGCCCGCATCTTGGACACGAGTTCGTATGGCGCGGTGGTGTCGACGATGTGCTTGGCCAAAATATGCAGCGTACGGCCGCTGTTCGGGTCGTCGCCCGGACGTTTTCCCGCAATGGTGATGTCGACGCCGTGATTGCCCAGGATGCGCTGAAGCTGGATGACGTCGGCGAGCCGCGGAACATTCTCGAGGATCAGCGTCTCGTCGGTGAGCAGGCTGGCAATCATCAGCGGCAGCGTAGCGTTCTTGGCGCCCGAGATCGGGATAGAGCCGTTGAGGCGCTGGCCGCCGATAATCCGAATTCGATCCATGTCGCCCTGCCCGCCCCATTAACCGCGCGTGACCTGATATGGCCCGCCGGCCCGCCGCCTGCAAATAGCACTATGTTGCAGGGTTACCACCCTCGCAGCCCGGAAAGCCGGTACTTAATATGCAAGCCAGGGCTTGGGTTCCTTCAGGAGCTTTTCGGCTCCTGGCGCGGGCCGGCGGCAGCCCCCCGCTGGCGCTCCTGTGCCTTGCGGCGGCGCAGGTTTTGCCGTAACGCGGCGGCCAGGCGGTCGGTTCGGTCGCCTTTTTTGTTGGGTTTCTTGTCGTTGTCGCCTTTAGTCATGCCGACATTATCCGTGCCCATAACTTCAGTGCAACAGGGCGATGCGCAAGCAGGCTTTGCCTTGCGCCGATGGGGGTCGTATGGCAATTTCCGCCGCGTTCGCGCGGGGCCAAACGCCTCATTCGCGGAAATTCGCTGCCGTAGCTCAGTGGTAGAGCACCTCATTGGTAATGAGGAGGTCCACAGTTCGATCCTGTGTGGCAGCACCATCCCTTTTAGCGGGCGCCCGTCCAGGCACACTCATCCCGCCTTCGCCACCACCTTCAGTATCGGCTTGCTCGCCGCGCGGCCGACCAGGTCGGCATAGTCGGCGATCGGCTTCGGCCGGCCGAGGAAGTAACCCTGAAATTCGGTGCACTGTTCGCTGGCGAGGAACTTCAGTTGCTCCTCGGTTTCCACGCCTTCCGCCGTTACCGGCACGTCCAGACCGCGCCCCAGCGCGATCACGGCGCGGATGATGGTGGCCGACTGTTGGCCGTGGTTCAGATTGGCAATGAACGACTGGTCAATCTTGATCTTGTCGAACGGGAACGACTGCAGATAGGACAAAGACGAGTAGCCGATGCCGAAATCATCCATTGCGATGCGCAAGCCGAGATTCTTCAAACGGCGCAGGATCGCTACCGCGCGTGTAAAATCGCCGATCAACACGCCTTCGGTGATTTCCAGCTCCAGCCGCTTCGGCGCCAGCCCGGTATCCAGCAAAACCTGGTGCACCATGTTCGGCAGGTCGCCGTGCCGGAATTGAATCGGCGACAGATTGATGGAGATGCTCAACGGACGCGGCCATGATGCCGCTTCGTGGCAGGCGGTTCGCAGCACCCATTCGCCCAGCGCGACGATGGTGTCGTTCTCCTCGGCGAGCGGGATGAAGGTGCCTGGCGGCACCAAACCGTGACGAGGATGATGCCAGCGCACCAGTGCCTCGAAGCCAGTGATCTCGCCATTGATACGCGCCTGCGGCTGGTAATGCAGCACGAGTTCGTCGTTCTGAATCGCCTTGCGCAAGTCTTCCTGCAGCACCCTCTCCTCGCGCAGTTGCTTGTCCATCGATACTTCGAAGAATCGGACAGAGCCGCGCGCTTCCGACTTGGCACGAAACAGGGCGGCGTTCGCGTTGGCGATCAGCGTGATGGCGTCCGCACCGTCCTGCGGAAAGATGCCGATGCCGATGGTCAGCCCCATCCGCAACGCGTGGCCGTCGATATCGATATCGGAATCGAACGCCGTGCTCAGCCGCTCCGCTAGCCCTGCGGCAACTGCGGGCTGCGCGCCGGTCGGGGTAATAACCGCGAACTCGTCGCCGCCGATACGCGCCAGGAACGCGCCCTGACAGGCCCTTTCCATCCGCTTCGCCACCTCGCGCAACAGCGCATCGCCGACCATATGGCCGAATACATCGTTGATCGCCTTGAAGCGGTCGAGGTCGATCGCCAGCAAGGCGAAGCTTTCGCCCGACGCGCCTGCCAGTTCAAGCGTGGCCCCGATGCACGAACTGAAAGCCGTCCGGTTCGGCAGATCCGTCAGCGTATCGTGGTGCGTCATATGCGCGATACGCTGCTCGTTGCGCTTGCGATCGGTGACGTCGTTGATCACGCTGATCAGGTATTTCGGCTTGCCGTCCGGCCCCATCACCGGCAGGCGCATCGCGGTCGCGATCCGCGTGCCGTTGCCCGGCGTAACCACAGCATGCTCGTCAAAGAACAGCGCCTCGCCGGCATCCACCAGTCTCTGATCGTGGAGGTCGATCATCTCGGCCATACTCGGGGGCATGATGTCTTGGGCAACCTTGCCAAGTATCTTGTCGCGCGAGATGCCCAGATATTGCTCGGCGGCGCGATTCAGCAGCACGTATTGCCGGTCGGGCAACCCCTTCACGATTATCGGAGAAGGTACATTTTCAATGATCGTATCGAGGAACGAGCGGGTATTTTCCAGTTCACGTTCCGCTCGTTGGCGCTCGGTAATATCCTCATGCGTGGCGACCCAACCGCCGCCGACCGTCGGCTGATTGACAACGGCGATCAGACGGCCATCCGTCAATTCGATATTGCGCGTGAAAGTATTGCCCTCCTTGAGGGCGGCGCGCAGTTCGCTATCGTAGCGCTGCGGATCGAGCGGGAATGTCCCGGCCGCGATCCGTGCATCGAGCAGATCGCGAATGGTGCAGCCGCGCCAGACCTTGGCGGCTTCGAGCTTGTACATTCTCAGGTAGCGCTCGTTCCAGACCATCAGCCGGTTCTGCGCATCGAACATGCACAGCCCCTGGATCATGTTATTGATCGCGGCATCGAGCCAAATGTTCTGTTCGCTAAGCTTCTGGCGGACGTGAACCGCCAAGATCGCGCCGACCACGCACATGCCGACCAGCGAGCCGATAATGGCGGCCAAGGCAATCGATAGCGAGGTCAGCGACGCCGAATAGGCGTCGATGACTGCCATCACGACGAGCGTCAACGCAAAGCCGAGCACGCCGGCCGCGCAGACCATTCGCCAGTCCCGGTATTTGCCCAGATTTTTAAGTATTCGAATCATTTGCCCCGCGCTCGAACCGCAGAAGGCACAAGTGGCCCTCCATCAGTGACGACGGGAATAACCTACAAGTATGGGGTTGCAGGCCGCGTTAATGCGCGTCAGCCACAATCGTTAATCGGCTGTTATTGCTACGAAGCCGTAAACACGATTGCGCCAATCGTCTTTAAATCGGCACGCTCAACTCGGCTTGAGGAAGGCAAAATCGCAGCCTTCATCGGCGCCGAGCACTTCCTGCGCATAAAGCTTGGCGTAGCCGCGCGACGGCATTTCAACGGCTGGTTTGACGACTGCGGCGCGAGCTTTGAGTTCCGCATCGTCGACCAGCAGGCTGATGCTGCGCGCCTTGACCGACAACTTGATACGATCGCCGTTGCGCACCAGGCCAAGCAGGCCGCCGGAGGCGCTGTCGGGCGTCACATGCAACACGATAGTACCGAACGCCGTTCCGCTCATGCGCGCATCCGAAATGCGCACCATGTCCTTGACGCCTTTGGTCGCGAGCTTTTTCGGGATCGGCAGATAGCCGGCTTCCGGCATCGCCGACTCCGAATGCGGCCCGGCATTTTGCAGCACCAGGAAATCGTTGGCTTCGACGTCGAGCTTGGGATCGTCGATGCGCGCGGCCAGGTCGGCAAGCGACGTGAACACCACCGCCCTACCCTCGAGCTCGAACAGATTTGCGTCGGCGGCGGAACGCTTGAGGATCGCGCCCTTAGACGCCAGATTGCCGAACAGCGCCACCAGCCCGCCGACCGGCTCCAGCGGCTTGCTGCGTTCGGCGATGATGGTGCGGTCGACCCAGTCCGCGCTGTCTAAACCGAGCCGTTCGCCCAGCGTTTCGCCGGTCACCGTCATCGCGTCGAGATGCAGCAAATCCTTGAGTTCGCGCATCAGAGCGCCCATGCCGCCGGCGGCAAAAAAATCTTCCATGTAGCCATTGCCGACCGGCTTGAGGTTCACCAGCACCGGCGTGGTGTCGGACAATTCGTTGAGGCGCTTGAGCGACACCGGCACGCCGGCGCGGCCGGCGATTGCGGTCAGATGAATGATGGCGTTGGTCGAGCCGCCAATCGCGAGCAGCACGCGCAGCGCATTCTCGACCGACTTGCGATTGACGATCTGGTCGGGCGTGAGCTTGGATTGGAGCAGCTTCACCGCCATCGCACCGGTCGCCTCGGCCGCGCGCAGGCGGTCGGCATGCACGGCGGGAATTGCGGCAGTGCCGGGCAGGCACATGCCGAGCGCTTCGGTAAGACAGGCCATGGTCGAGGCGGTGCCCATCACCGCGCAGCTTCCCGCGGTGGTGGCGAGCTTGCCTTCGACTTCGTTGATCTCATTCTCGTCGATGCCGCCGGCACGGTACTTCGCCCAGAAACGGCGGCAGTCGGTGCAGGCACCGAGCCGTTCGCCGTGATGGCGGCCGGTCATCATCGGGCCGCCGATCAACATGACCGAGGGCCGGTTCGCCGACACCGCGCCCATCAGCTGGGCCGGAACGGTCTTGTCGCAGCCGCCCATCAGCACCACGGAATCGATGGGCTGCGCGCGCACCATTTCCTCTGTGTCCATCGCCATCAGATTGCGGAATTTCAGGCTGGTCGGATTGAGGAACACCTCGCCGAGCGAGATGGTCGGAAACTCGATCGGCAGCGCTCCGGCAGCGAACACACCGCGCTTCACCGCTTCGAGCAATTCGGGGAAATGCCGGTGGCAATTGTTGAAGCCCGACGGCGTATAGGCGATGCCCACCACCGGCTTTGCCAGCATTTCGTTGGAATAGCCCATCGACTTGGCGAACGAGCGCCGCAAATAAAGCGAGAAATCCCGGTCGCCGTAATTGGTCAGACCGTTTGCGATGCCGACAGGTTCTTTGCTCATGAGGAGGCTTTCTGAAGTCGCGCCAGGCTGGATGCCAGCCAGCGCGACAAAGGATTCGAGGTTATGCGGGCCGACATTACCGGATAGCGCCGTTTGAACCAGCCCATTCCGAAGTCGTGCATGAAGACCATGACCACCACCATGGTGAGAAACCAGGTCAGGAAGTGATAACGGCCCACGCCGGCATTATAAAACAGCGCCACCGCGTGCTGCGCCAGCGCCGAAGCCCCGATCAGGCGAAGCCAGGGATCGAATGTTCGCCCACGCATCACGACATAGATGAGAATCGCGAGGCCTACCGCATTCAAGGGAATGGTGGCGTAGGACTCGGACGGGCCGGACAACATGTTCGCGATTTGAAAAAATACCCGACTGATATAGCCGCCGCTGAAATTCAGCGTCAGCGCATCTTTCAGTGCGCCAAACCATGCCGACGGCGGCATCACCAGCAGATCGGAATCGCCAGCGTTCGAGCTGAACAGCACAAAGACGCGGCCGAAGTACCAATTGTGCAACGCCATCGAGAACACAGGCAGGAAGCCGATGCACAGCCCGGCCAGCCGCGGCCATTGTCTGAGGTACAAAGCGTAAAGACCGGCGCCGCCGAGCAGCACCGCGGCGGCCGGCGCGATGATCGGCTTCATGCAGATGCCGAGCGCCAGCAGCAGCGCACCGAAAAACGCCGGGGTGAATTTTCCGCTCGGGCCTGCGGCGCTGACGCCGACAATCGGCAGCAGCCCGGCGATGAACAAAATGTAGGCCGCAGGGTCGGCGAACCCGCGCCCGGCCCACTTGACGTAATCCGGGAAGCTGGTGCCGAACAACATCCCGAGCGGCACCGCGACGAACAGCAACGCCAGCGCGAGCGCCCACGACGCGGGCAAAAACCGGCGGAACAGGCCCCACACCAGCAATGGCAGCAGCAGGATCAACGACAAATAGCCGAGGTAGGTTTCGCCGAACACGACGTGCTCCAGCGCTCGGAAGTACCGCAGGCCAGGTCCACCGTAGTAGAAAACTTTCTCGCCGCCCTCCAGCGCGCCGGAAATGTCCCCGGCCAGAAATTTCTCAAGAATGACGCGGCCGTAACCGTCGTAGAACAGCCCATCGTCCCCGCCATCGAGCGGCCGGACTCCGCCAAGAAAGCTGGCGTCGTCGACCGAGATGGCCAGCATGGCGAGAGCGGTCAGCACGAACGGCACCACCACGCGCCGTGCCTCGAACCGCACCAGCGCCAGCACCAGCCCGGCTGCCGCGCCCAGCAGCAGCGCTTGGCGGGCGAGTTGCAGCCACCACACACCCCACGGCGGCGTCAGCCGCATCGCCAGCGAGTCCGGTTTGATGGCGATGCCGACCACGCGCCGACCGGCGTCGCCCGGCTCGATATCGCGGCAGCCGTCGCCGTGCCACAACGCGAAGCGCTCGCCGGCGCTCTCCCACATCACGTCGCCGCGCCAGCACAGCTTGCCGCCGACCATCGCCGAAGGCAGGCGGATCATCTCGAACCAAGGCATCGCGAGATGCCAGCGGCTCAATCCCATGTAGAAACGGCGGTCGCGGTCGGCGCGATGGACGTCGGGGGCGGCGGTGTACCAATTATATTTGTGCTCGTTGATGAAGCCGAGCCGCAACCACACCGGATCTGAAAAGTCGATCTCCGTCACCGAGCGCGACAGCGGCGATTTGTGAAAAATCCCGTCGGCCGAAAATGCAAAAGTCCGGTCTGGAAGCCCGCCATTCTGCCAGCAGCCGGTCGACCCCGGCGCACAGCGCCTCGCCGCCGGATACTCTCTGTCGAACTCATCCTTCAAATGACGATAGACGTCGGGCGGCAAGCCCCGCTCCAGTGCCGGGCTCGGCAGGAACACATTGTGCCCCTCATCGATGCGCGGTGGCGCCAGCCACGTTTGCCCGGCGATGGCGACAGTGACAATGACCGCCGCCCACAGCCAGGCGTTGCCTGAAATTCGGACCTCGCCGCTGAAAATCACCACGGCCAAGACCGTCAGCAGCGCATAGTCGGCGAAATTGTTGACCGGCAAGCCGATCGCCGCGACGCCCAGCACAAGCGCCGCAAACTTCAGCCACCCCGATTGTGCGCTTGGCGCCGCTTCCATCGCCGACTTTCTCAGCCCCGTTATTCACCCTTGCGTAGCATGGCGATTTAGCTCAAATCCATGCCCGCCTGTTGTGGCGCCTGCGGCAGACCTCCTCCTTTTGCCTTTCATATTGCGGGGCTTTTACACCGTGATCCGTCTCGGCATCGTCGGCAGCAATTACGGACGCACCGTGCATTTGCCGGCGTTCCGCGCCGATCCGCGTTGCGAGGTGGTCGCGCTCGCCGGCAGCGACACGGCCCGCACCACGGAGCTGGCTCGCGCGGCACACGTGCCCAAAGGCTATGGCGACTGGCGCGCCTTGGTCGAGGACAAGGACGTGCAGGCGGTCGCCATCGCCACGCTGCCTAGCCTGCAGGCGCAGATCGCGATTCGCGCGCTTGAACTCGGCAAGCCCGTGTTCATCGAAAAGCCGATGGCGAGCGATCTGGCCGATGCGCGCGCCATGCTCGACAAGGCCGAGAAGACCGGCCTGCCGACCATGATCGATTTCAACTTCCATCAGATCATGGCTTGGCAGCGCGCCAAGCAGATGCTCGACGACGGCGCCATCGGCACGTTGCGCCACGTTACCGTGCATTGGCATGTCGAGAGCCGCTCTTTGCAATTACGGATGCGCAACTGGAAAACCGTCGGCGACACCGGCGGCGGCGTCATCGGCAATTTCATCAGCCACTGCTTCCATTATCTCGAATGGTTTGCCGGCCCGCTGGCCGGCGTGTCGGCGCGCATCGCCGGTCTGCCCGACGATCCGGAAACCGAAACCACGGTAGCGATGGCGATGGTGTTCAAGTCCGGGCAACTGGCCAGCCTGTCGATGAGCTGCGCGTCATATCTCGGCATCGGCCACCGCATCGAGTTTTTCGGCGAGGACGGCACGCTGGTGCTGCACAATACGGGCGCCGACTACATGCGCGGTTTCGAGCTGTTTCACGGCAAACGGCCGGGCGCGCTTGATCGTGTCGCCGTCACCGACCCGATCGACGCGCAATATCCAGACGGCCGCATCGCGCCGGTGTCGCGACTGGCCAACAAGTTTTTCGACGCCATTGAAAAAGGCGGCATCGCTTCGCCGGGTTTCGCCGAAGGCTATCGCGTGCAATATCTGATCGACGCGGCGCGGCGCTCGCACAGCCAAGGCCGATGGATCGAGGTCGGCAACGAAGCAACGGCAGGTGTATCTTGAGCAGCGCAAAAGTTCTGGTCACCGGCGGCAGCGGCTTCATCGGCTCGGGACTCGTGAAGGCGCTAGTGAAAAACGGCGCCAAGGTGCGCGTGCTGGACGACAATTCGCGCGGCCGGCCGCGCCGCCTTACTGACGTGGAGAAGGATATCGAATTCGTCGGCGGCGACGTCCGCGATGCCGACGCCGTCGAACGCGCGGCGCAAGGCATGGACGAGGTCCACCATCTCGCCTTCGTCAACGGCACGGAATTCTTCTACAGCCAGCCCGATCTGGTGCTCGATGTCGGCGTGCGCGGCATGATCAATGTGATCGACGCCTGCCGCAAGCACGGCATCGGCAACCTTATTCTCGCGTCGAGCTCAGAGGTCTATCAGACGCCGCCGCAGATCCCGACCGACGAATCCGCACCGCTAGTGGTGCCCGATGTGCAGAACCCGCGCTACTCCTACGGCGCCAGCAAGCTGATCAGCGAAGTGATGGCGATCAATTACGGCCGCAAATATTTCGAGCGTGTGCTGATCTTCCGCCCGCACAATGTTTACGGCCCCGACATGGGCTTCGAGCACGTCGTGCCGCAATTCGCGTTGCGCCTGAAAAATCTCATGGACGCGCAGCCCTCGGGAAAGCTGCGCTTCGACATACAGGGCACCGGCGAAGAAACCCGCAGTTTCTGCCACGTCGACGATCTGGTCGCCGGAGTCATGGTCATGCGCGACAAAGGGGAGCACCTCGGCATCTATCATGTCGGCACCACCGAGGAAGTCTCGATTGCCGACGTGGCGCGCCGCATCGCCGCTCATGCCGGCCGCGAGATCGAACTGGTGCCGGGCAAGTTGCAGGCCGGCGGCACGCCAAGACGATGCCCGGACATTTCGAAACTGGCGCACCTCGGCTATAAGCCGCGCGTGCCGCTGAGCGAGGGCTTGGCGCCGACAATCGACTGGTACTGGCGCAACGCCGATCTGGCGCCGAAAACCTAGATGGAGACTTCGCCCTTGCGTCCCACGAAAGTCGCGCGCGGCGCCGGTACCGGCGGCAGCGTTCCGGTCGAATGTTGCCAGATCTGCGGCCACGCGCCGCTCGATGAGGTGCTGTCGCTCGGCTACATGCCGCCGGTGAACCAGATGGTGCAGATCGGCGCGGTGCCCCACCAACAACCATGGTTTCCGACCAATCTTCTGCATTGCCGGAATTGCGAACTGGTGCAACTCGGCACCGTGGTCGATCCGGTCATCATCTTCCCGCCGAAATATCCCTACACCAGCGGCATGACCAAGCTGCTGCGCGACAATTTCGCCGACCTGCATCGCGAATCGGCGGCGCTGCTCGGCTTAGGCGCCGACGATCTAGTGGTCGATATCGGCTCCAACGACGGCACGCTGATCTCGAATTTCCAGAACGGCGGCCACCGCATCCTCGGCATCGAGCCGACCGATGTCGGCGACATCGCCAACCGTCGCGGCATTCCGACACTGAAGCGTTATTTCGGCACCGCGGTCGCCCGGGAAGTGAAGCGCGACTATGGCCCGGCCAGCGTCATCACCGCGGCGAATTGCTTCGCGCATATCGAGGACGTCCACGCCATCGTCGACGGCATTGTCGAGATGCTGAAGGACGACGGCGTCTTCATTTCCGAGTCGCACTATCTCATAGCGCTGCTCGATACGCTGCAATACGACACCATCTATCACGAGCACCTGCGCTATTATTCGCTGGCGAGCCTCAAGCATCTGCTTGAGATGCAAGGCCTCGAAGTGTTTCACGCGCGGCCGATCCCGAGCCATGGCGGCTCGATCCGCGTCTATGCCGCGCGGCACGGCACCCACAATGTGCAGCCGAGCGTAGCGCGCATGCTGGCGGCCGAGCCGCGCGGCGAAGCCATGAGCAAACGCCTCGCCGAATTCAAACGCGACGTCGTGCTGTCCAAATTGCGGCTGCTGTCGATGCTGCGCGACCTCAAGGAAAAAGGCGCGCGCGTGGTCGGCATCAGCGCGCCGTCGCGCGCCAGCACCATGGTGAACTATGTCGGGCTCGATGAAGGCCTGATCGACTACGTGTGTGAAATCGCGGGTTCGCTGAAGATCGGCAAATGCATGCCGGGCACGCAGATCCCGGTGGTCGACGAAAGCCGGCTGTTCGAGGATCAACCAGATTGCGCGGTGATCTTCTCCTGGCACATTGCCGACGAACTGGCGCCCAAGCTCAGGGCCAAGGGCTTCAAGGGTCAGTTGATCACGCCGCTGCCGGTACCAAAGTTTTTGTAGTACGATGGCGCGATGAGCGATTTCCCGAAGATCAAATCCCGGCGCACCATCGACATCTCGCCGTGGATAAAGATCATCGAGCGCGAAGTCGAATTCACCGACGGCGCCAAACCCGAACTTTATCACGCGGTCGGCCAGCAGGATTACATCGCCATCGTCGCGATGACGCCGGACGGCAAGATCCCGATTGTGCGGCAATACCGTCCGGCGCTGGAACGCTTCACCTGGGAATTGCCCGCGGGCCTCGTCGACAAAGGTGAGAATGCTGCCGAAACCTGCCGCCGGGAATTGCTGGAAGAAACCGGCTTTGCCGCCAAAGCCGTTCATGACCTCGGCAGCTTCGCGCCCTGCACCGCGCGGCTGTCGAACCAGCTTCATTCATTCTTCGTCGAATGCGAACCGCGCGCGCGTGACGCGGTCACCGAGCCGGGAATCGAGCTGAGACTGGTTCCGCCCGCGGAACTGGCCGGCCTGATACGTTCGGGCGAGTTCACCCTCCAACTCCATATCGGCGCCATCCTGCTCGCCGGTATGCGCGGACACCTCGATCTGGCCGCCTTTGGAGCCTCCGAACCCCTCTGAGCCATGCAATACGACACTTTGGAATGCCAGCAATCTTGGCTCGACAAACCCCCTGGAACCCTTCTAAAAATGGCTCTAAGCGAGATGCTCTCGTAGAAGAATACCATGAATTATAACGCTTTTTTCGAATCTGCCCTGGAGACGCTGCGCGACGAACGCCGCTATCGCGTGTTCGCCGACCTGGAGCGCATCGCCGGCCGGTTCCCGCATGCGCGCTGGCATTCCCCGCAAGGCCCGCGCGACGTCGTGATCTGGTGCTCCAACGATTATCTCGGCATGGCGCAACATCCGAAAGTGATCGGCGCCATGGTCGAGGCTGCGGCCCGCATGGGAACCGGCGCCGGCGGCACCCGCAACATCGCCGGCACCAATCATCCGCTGGTCGAGCTTGAGCGCGAACTCGCCGACCTGCACGGCAAGCCGGCTGCTCTTATTTTCACTTCAGGCTACGTCTCCAACCAGACCGGCATTCCGACCATCGCCAAGCTGCTACCGAACTGCCTGATTCTATCGGACGCGCTGAACCACAATTCTATGATCGAAGGCGCGCGCCAGTCCGGCTGCGAGAAACAGATTTGGCGGCATAACGACGTGGCGCATCTGGAGGAACTGCTGAAGACCGCCGATCCGGCGCGGCCGAAGTTGATCATGTTCGAGAGCCTGTACTCGATGGACGGCGACGTCGCGCCGGTACACGCGATCTGCGATCTGGCGCAACGCTACAACGCCATGACTTATTGCGACGAAGTGCACGCGGTCGGCATGTACGGCCCGCGCGGCGGCGGCATCTGCGATCGCGACGGCGCCATGGACCGCGTCGACGTGCTCGAAGGCACCTTGGCCAAAGCGTTCGGCTGCCTCGGCGGCTACATCACCGGCAGCGAAGCGCTGATCGACGCGGTGCGCTCTTATGCGCCGGGCTTCATCTTCACCACCGCGCTGCCGCCGGCGATCTGCGCCGCCGCCACCGCCGCGATCAAGCAT
Source organism: Hyphomicrobiales bacterium (assembly GCA_031389105.1). Classification (GTDB taxonomy): domain Bacteria; phylum Pseudomonadota; class Alphaproteobacteria; order Rhizobiales; family Xanthobacteraceae; genus Pseudolabrys. The sequence goes on along the minus strand of JANMSH010000409.1, from coordinate 7,345 downwards.
CTCAAGACCTCGAGCTGGGAACGCGAGCGCCATCAGGATCGCGTCGCGCGCGTGAAGTCGGTGCTCAACGCCGCGGGTCTTCCGGTGATGCCGAGCACGACGCATATCGTGCCGGTACTCATCGGCGATGCCGAGAAGTGCAAAGCCGCGAGCGACATGCTGCTCGCCGAGCACGGGATTTACATCCAGCCGATCAACTACCCGACCGTGCCGCGCGGCGAGGAACGCCTGCGCATCACGCCGTCGCCCTATCACGACGACGCGCTGATCGACCGGCTGGCGGAAGCGCTGGTCGATGTCTGGGACCGGCTGGATTTGCCGGTGCGCAAGCAGCCCCTGGCTGCCGAGTAGTATCAGTCCTCAAACGGCGGCGGCTTGACGGGTGGCTTGGCCGGAACCTCGGGCGGCTTTTTCCGGTGCAAAGTGCCGCGCGCGATGAGCGGCATTGTCAGCAGCACGAAGAAGATGCGCGTCAGGTGATGCGCGCCGACATAGACCGGATCGAGATTGAGCGCGAGCGCCAACAGCATCATGGCGTCGACCGCACCGGGCGCATAAGCGATCATCACCTCGGCCGGCGGCAGCGATAATATTTTCACCAAGGCGGCCGCGAATACCGCAACGATAAGGACCGCGATCGCGAACGACCCGAACGCGGCGCCGACAAAGCGCAGCAGCATGCGCAGCGGCGTGTTGGCAAAGCGAGAGCCGGTCACCGCGCCGAACGCGACCATTACCGAATAGGCCAGCCACCACGGCATCACGACATGGATGTACCCGCTGCCGTGCAGCGCCGCCGAGGCGATCATGGCGCCAAACAGCAGGCCGCCGGGGAAATTGACGCGAAAGGCCGCGTAGGCGACGATCGTAGACACCACGATCAGAATGGCGAACTCGCCGAGTTGCGCCGGATCGAACTCGCCGCCGATGCTGCGCGTGCCATGTCCGGCAAAGCCGAACAGCGTCAGCAGCGCCGGCAGACAGACCGCGATGATGACGATGCGGATGGTCTGCACGATGGCGATGGCGCGCACGTCGGCTTCAAGCTCGATGGCGAGCGCCATCACCTGCGACAGGCCACCGGGCGCCGAAGCGAGGTATGCGGTAACGGTGTCCCAGCCGTGCACTGCGCGCAGGTAAAAAGTGCCGCCGAGCGCGACACCGGCGCAGGCGACCAACAGCACCCCGATGCTCAGCGGATAGTTCGCCATGCCGTGCAGCGTCTCCGGCGTCACGACGGCGCCGAGCGAAATGCCGATCGCCACCAGCAGCACACGCATCATCGGCATCGGCACGATCATCGGCCGTCCGGCAAGCGCCGCGGCGGCAACCGCCAGAATAGCGCCTGAAAGATAGCCCGCGGGCATCCCCAAGAGCCCCAACGTCAGCCCGCCGGCGGCGGCAAACGCCATCGTTTCCGCAAGCTGGCGGAGCATGGTGGTACGGTCGGTGGCAGGCGATGCGGACAAGAGTGGCGGCTTTCGCGGAGGCAACGCGATCAATGCCGCGCGCGCACGCCGACGTCAAATGGTCGCACCTAGAATAACAGATCGCGTGTCAGGCCATCGACGGCGCCGACGGCGGCCAGCGCATCGTGCAGCCGCGCGCGCTGCGCGCGCGATAGCCGCTTGACCGCGACCTTGTTGCCCGGCGGCAGGCCTGCCTGGATGTCTGAGAGTTGCTGCGCCAGGATGATATCGAGGAACTCGGCCTGCGCGCGTTGCAGCGCGTCGAGATCTGCATTGCCGCCACGGCCGAGTGCAGCGACGGCTTCGAGCCGTGCTGGCGTCGAACGCTCTAGCAGATGATGGCGGACCGCCAGCACGCGCGCGCCGGTGACGATGGCAAAGAGCCCGGTCTTTTTGAGATCGATGCGGCCGTTCTCGGTGCGGATGCCGCCGAACATGTTGAGCCCGCTCGCCGTTTCGCCGGCCGCTTGCGCCAACAGCTTGGCGAAGGCGGCATTGCCTTCGGCGGCGTCGAAGCCGGCGCGCCAAATGTCGTTGGCGAGTGCGGGATTGCCATGCACGCCGACAAGATCGAAAAAGATATCGACCGACAACAGGTCGGCCGGATTCGAACGCGTGACCCAGTCGGCGATGCGCGCGCGCCAGGTTGCGAGCGAGCCGCGCCACGGCGCATTCTTCGCCATCACGCCGCCCTGGCAATAGGGCACGCCGACCTCATGCAGGATATCGGCGACGATGCCGGCATAGCACGCAAACCACCGGTCCTCGGCGCCGTCCGGCGCGCCTTCGGCGAACACCAGCGCATTGTCCTGATCCATGGCGAGAAGACTCTCGCCACGGCCGGCGGAGCCGAGCACGCACAAGGCATAAGCGCATGGCGCTTCGCCCTGCCCGTCTGCCGTCATGCGCCGCTCCCCCAGGACGCCGGCGCGGCGGGTGAGCGCGCCGAGCTCGCTCGAGATCACGGCGGCGATGTCGCGCGCGCCGACTCCTTCCGCGGTCAGGCCGGCTGCCGCTTGCGGCAGCCGCGCCCAGGCGGCGGCGAGCGCGGACACATCGTCGGCCTCGTCGATGCCGTCACCGAGCACCGTCGCTTCCTGCGCGCGCAGGCGCAGCAGGTCGCGCGACGTGACGACGCCGCAGACCCCGCCATTGGCGTCTTCGACACCAAGATGCCGCAGCTTGAGTCGGCTCATGCGGCCAAGGGCGCGGTAAACGAAGGCGGACGACGGCAAGGCGACCAGCGGCTTGTTCATGAATTCCGCGACCGGACGCGCGAGCGCTCCAGATCCGCGCTCGCCAAGGGCGCGCATCACGTCGCGCTCGGTGACGATGCCGGTATCGCGCGCATGCGGCGCCGTGGCGCCCGATGGATACACCAGCAGCGACGAAATCTTCTCGCGCGCCATGCGGCCGAGCGCATCACCGAGCAATATATCGTCGGCAATGAATTTCGGCGGCGCGCTCATCACGTCGGCGACGCGATGGCGATAGGGGTAAGTGTCGATGCGGCCGAGCACGGTATCAGCGCGCGCCGCTGGTCCCGCCACCGCCTCCTCCCAGCCGGCGCGATGTTGCTCTTCGAGCACGCCGGTGAGCGCGAGGCAGGCCTGCTCTGCCTCTGCCAGCGTGCGGATATTGCCCTCGCGCAGCTTCGGCAACAAAGCCAGGAAAATCTTTGCCGTCAGCGTCGCGTCGGCGAGCGCCGAATGACGATCCTCGATCGCAACGCCGAGCCAGCTCGCCAGATGCTCAAGCGTGAAGCCGCTGAGATTGGGCTCCGCCACCTGCGCCAGCAGCCGCGTGTCGAGAGTGCGTGGCGCGCGCCATGGCAGGCCGGCACGCTCGCATTCACGCTTGAGCACCGCCAGGTCGAAACCGAGCGTGTGCCCGATCAGGACCGCGCCAGACAGCGTCGCCGAAACCTCCGGCCACACCGAGGCGAAGGCCGGCTCGTCCGCGACCGCCGCGTCGTCGATGTGGTGGATGGCCGTCGTCGCGGCCGGGATCGGCACTCCGGGGTTGACCAGCCGGCACAGCCCGGCCTTGCCGTCGAGCCTGCCGCGCACCAGCGGCACCGCGCCGATCTCGACGATGCGCGCCTTTGCCGGATCGAGCCCGGTGGTCTCGGTATCGATGACGAAAGCATCGAGCGCGATCAGCGGCGTTGCATTGCTCACGGCCGGCATTACCCCGGACTTTTCCTGGCAATGGCGGGAATGCCCCGCCGTTTTGCTCCGATGCAGCCTAAACCAGTCGGTACCGCCCGTCCCGGTACCTCTGACACCTATCTTAGCGCCCACCGGCGGGGTAAAATCCTGCTGAAGCCAAGGGCTTAAAAAAGGTCTCGTAACCGCATGCTGCAAGGCTGGGTCGTCATCGCGGTGGCGCTTGCCTATATCGGCCTGCTGTTCCTGGTGGCGAGCTACGGGGACCGCAGCCGCGGCGCCGTGCGTGGCGCCGGCGGCGCTATCACCGGCGGTCTTGGCCGCGAGGGACGCACCCGGCTGCTAATCTATCCGCTGTCGCTGGCGATCTATTGCACGTCGTGGACGTTCTTCGGCTCGGTCGGTTCGGCTTCGCGCACAGGCTACGAATTCCTCACCATCTATATCGGCCCGTGCCTGATGATCGGGCTGTTCTCGCCGCTGCTGATCCGCATCGTGCGGCTGGCCAAGACCCAGAACATCACCTCGATCGCCGACTTCATCGCCGCGCGCTACGGCAAGAGCCAGGCGGTCGCCGCCACCGTCGCGCTCATCGCGATCGTCGGCACCATTCCCTACATCGCGCTGCAACTCAAAGCGGTCTCGTCTTCGCTCGAAACCATTCTGGCGCACATAACGCCGATCGCCGAAGTCACGCGTCCGCTGCTCGGCGACATCGCGCTATTCGTCGCGCTGTCGATGGCAACCTTCGCCGTACTGTTCGGCACCCGCCACATCGACGCCACCGAGCACCAGGATGGTTTGATGCTGGCGATCGCCACCGAGTCCATCGTCAAGCTGTTCGCGTTTCTCGCGGTCGGCATCTTCGTGACATTCTGGATGTTCGGCGGCCCCGGCGCGTTGTTCGAGGCGGCACGGCAAAGTACGCAGACCGCCGCGCTGTTTACGCGCGAGCCGCCGTTCGACATCCTGATCGCGACCACCTTGCTGTCGTTCATGGCGATCCTTCTGCTGCCGCGCCAATTCCATGTCGCGGTGGTCGAGAACAATAACGAGGCGGAAATCAAACGCGCCGCTTGGATGTTCCCGATCTATCTGGTGCTGATCAATCTCTTTGTCGTTCCCATTGCACTTGCCGGCCTCCTCACCTTCCCTCCCGGCTCGGTCGACAGCGACATGTTCGTGCTGGCGCTGCCATTGCAGACCGGCTCCTACGTCCTGACCATCGCCGCCTTCGTCGGCGGCCTGTCGGCGGCGACCGCGATGGTCATCGTGGAGTCGGTCGCGCTCTCGATCATGGTGTCGAACGACCTCATCATGCCGCTGGTGCTGCAACGGCGCGGCGTGCTCAGCGGCCGCGAGAATGTCGGCTCGCTGCTGCTGACGGTGCGCCGAATCTCTATCTTCGTCATTTTGCTGATGGCTTATCTGTATTACCGCTCGGCCGGCGACGCGCAGCTCGCCTCGATCGGTCTATTGTCGTTCGCCGCCGTCGCCCAACTGGCGCCGGCATTCTTCGGCGGCCTGTTCTGGCGGCGCGCCACCGCTGCCGGCGCCATCGCCGGCATGAGCGCCGGCATTTTGATCTGGGCCTATACGCTGCTGCTGCCGAGCTTCGCCGACGTCGGCTTCATCGGTAAGCACATTCTGACGGAAGGGCCGTGGGGCATTGCCATGCTGCGGCCGCAGCATCTGCTCGGGCTGGAACTGTCGCCGCTGGTGCACGGCGTGGTCTGGAGCCTGATGGTCAATATCCTCGCCTATATCGGCTTCTCATTGCGCCGCGAGCCGACCGCGATCGAGCGGCTGCAAGCCAACACCTTCGTGCCGTCCGATCTGACGCCCATCGCGCCGAGCTTCCGGCTGTGGCGCTCCTCGGTGACGGTCGAGGAACTCACCACCACGGTCGCGCGCTACCTTGGCGAGGAACGCACTCGCAGCGCGCTCGAGATTTTCGCTAGCACCCATCGCATCAGCCTGGAGCCGGCGGACGAAGCCGATTTCCGCCTGGTTCGCCACGCCGAACACATTCTCTCGTCGGCGATCGGCGGCGCGTCGTCGCGGCTGGTGCTGTCGCTGCTGCTGCGCAAGCGCACGGTGTCGACCAAGGCGGCGTTGAAGCTGTTCGACGACGCCAATGCCGCGATCCAGTACAACCGCGAAATCCTGCAGACCGCGCTCGATCACGTCCGCCAGGGCATCGCGGTGTTCGACAAGGACCTGCAACTGATCTGCTGGAACCGGCAGTTCGGCGAAATTCTCGATCTGCCGCCGAGCCTGATCAGCTCCGGTTGCGAACTCGCCGAAATCCTGCGCTTCAACAGCAAGCGCGGCAATATCGACCCCGGCCGCATCCCCGAATTGGTGGCAGCGCAGATCGAGCGTTACGTTTCCGGCAGCGAGCCGTTCCTCGAACGCTTCGCCGAGGACATGGTGATCGAAGTGCGCGCCAACCGCATGCCGGACGGCGGTATCGTCACCACCTTCACCGACATCACCGCCAGCGTCGAAGCCGCCGAGGCCCTGGAGCGGTCGAACGAGACGCTGGAGCGCCGCGTGCGCGAACGCACCGAAGAACTCACGTTGCTCAACGTCGCGCTGGCGCGCGCCAAGGGCGCGGCCGACGAAGCCAATATTTCCAAGACCAAGTTCCTGGCGGCCGCGAGCCACGACATCCTGCAGCCGCTCAACGCGGCGCGGCTTTACGTCACCAGCCTGATCGAGCGCGGCGGCGGCGACGACCGCCGCCTGGTCGGCAATATCGACGCCTCGCTGGAAGCGGTCGAGGAAATCTTCGGCGCGCTGCTCGACATGTCGCGGCTCGACACCGGCGTGATGCGGCCGGAATTCGCCAGCTTTCGCATCGACGAACTGATGCGCCAGATCGAACTGGAATTCGCACCGCTGGCCGCCGCCAAGGGGATTGAGCTTAAATACATGCACTGCTCGCTGGTGGTGCGTTCGGATCGCCGCCTGCTGCGCCGGCTGGTGCAGAACCTCGTCTCCAACGCCATCAAATATACGCCGACCGGCCGCGTGCTGATCGGCTGCCGGCGCCGCGGCAACGATTTGCGCATCGACGTCTACGACACTGGCCTCGGCATTCCGGAATCCAAGCGCCGCGACATTTTCGTCGAATTCCACCGCCTCGAACAAGGCGCCCGTATCGCGCGCGGAGTCGGCCTCGGCCTCTCGATCGTGGAACGCGTGGCGCGCGTGCTCGGCTATGTGGTCGAACTGAAATCGGTCGACGGCAACGGCTCGCATTTCTCGATTCGTGTGCCACGCTCGAACGCAGCGCCGGTCGAAATGCCGGCACGCGACGACACCCGCGTCGATCCCGGCCAACTCGCCGGCACCACCGCGCTGTGCATCGACAACGAACCCTCAGTGCTTGACGGCATGGAGACGCTGTTGCGGGGCTGGGGCTGCGAGGTGATCAAGGCGCCGGATTTAGCGCTGGCGCTGGCGGCGATCGCCGAAAGCCCGTCGGCGCCGAACGGCCTCTTGATCGACTATCATCTCGACCGCGGCAACGGTATCGAAGCCATCGTCGCATTACGGGCGCGCTGCGGCGACCTGCCGGCGATTTTGATCACCGCCGACCGTTCGCCTTCGGTGCGGGAACAGGCGCATGCCGAGGGCATTCAGATTTTGCACAAGCCGATCAAGCCGGCGGCCCTGCGCGCACTGCTGGCGCAATGGCGC